>VBAL01000112.1:0-23794 GCA_005888595.1 Candidatus Segetimicrobium genomatis | reverse complement strand
ATGCCGCTGTTCTTTGCCAGCAACGCCATCTACCCGGTGGCCTTGATGCCGGGCTGGCTGCGGGTCGTCGCGGCGATCAACCCGCTGACGTATCAGGTCGATGCGCTGCGGGCGCTGATGATTCAGGGCGGGACCAGCACGTTCGGCCTGGGGCTCGATTTTGCCGTCCTGGCTGGGGTGCTCGCCCTCTTCGTGGCGGTGGCGAGCCGGCTGTACCCGTCGCTGGCGGCCTGAGAAGGTGGATCCTGGATCCTGCATATTGGATCACGGATTATTGAACGCCGAATTGCGTCGTCAGGCTAGTCGAGTCCGCTTTTCTCCGGCCTTATCCAGGATCCAGGATCTAGGATCGACGTCCGTCTCGTAGTCGTTTTAGCACAAGCAGGTTTCGCTTATCCGGCCCCTGATGATCAAAGCCCGGCGTTTCAATGAAGCCATTCGACTCGCCTGCCTACCGGCAGGCTCGCTCATGGCCTTCGGCCAAAACGTATCCGAGTCGAATGCCCTGAGCGAGCGAAGGGAGTCGAAGGGCGGCCTCCTGTTCCACGCAGGCGCTTGAGGACCTCTAGATTCTTCTGATCCGGCCCTTTTCGGTTGAATCCCGGAGTTTCGATGAACCCCGGGAGCCGCAACAATTTCGGATGATTGACCAGCGCTGCGAACCCACGGCGGCCGATGCGTCCCTGGCCGATGTTCTCGTGCCGGTCGATACGCGAGCCGAGAGCCCCCTTCGAATCGTTGAGGTGCAGGGCGCGCAGATGTTTCAAGCCCACAGTCTGATCGAAGGCGCGCAGCATCTGGCTGATCGAGACAGATTCCCACGCGCGGGTGGAAGCGAATCGCTTCCAAGATCTCCGCCAGTTCCGCAAACGTCCCACCGACCTGGCCGCCGGCCCCAACGCTGTGCTCCAGCAGGACCGCCGCCCGCTTGGTGGCATCGAGCGCCACTGAAAGTGCCGCGGTGATCCTGGTCAGCGCATCCGGCCACGGCCGGTCACTTCGACTGCCCAGGTGCGTGATGACCGCAAATCCATCTAGACGGTCCATCGCCCGCAGCGCATAGATCAGCGCGGCCGTGGAGCGGCGGTAGAGATCCATGTCGGCGGCTGCCAGATTGATCAGATACGAAGCGTGGGCGACCAGGGGATCGAGTCGTGCCGTCCGGCGCTTTTCGACGAAGAGGTCGAGATCCCGTTCAGGATAAATGACTTCCCGCCACTGGCGCGGACTGCCGACGAAGATCTGCAGGCACTCGCAGCCGATGGCCACGGCGCGGTCGACCGCCAGGTGCAACGCGCCGCGGATGCTCACGTGGGCGCCGAACTTCATAAGCGTGATTCGTGATTCGTGAATCGTGATGCGGCAACCTACGGGAGGATGAGTTCAGCCAGGCAGTTGCGAATCACGAATCACTAATCACGAATCCCTCATCACTTGGAGAGTCGACCATATGAGCAAGCAATGGGGTTTCACCACCAAAGCCATCCACGGCGGCAGGATGCCGGATGCGCACAAGGCCGTCGCGCCGCCCATCTACCAGACGGCGACCTTCTACTATGATTCCGCCGAAGAGGGCGCGCGGCTGGGTCAGGAGATCCCGCCTGGATATATCTACACGCGCTGGGCCAACCCGACTACGAGGGCGTTGGAGGAGAAGGTGGCGCTGCTGGAGGGCGGCGAGGATGCGCTGGCCACCTCGTCGGGGATGGGGGCGGTGTCGTCTGCCGTGCTCACCGTGGTCAAACCCGGCGACCATGCCGTCGCGCCCGCCGCCATCTACCAGGCCACCTACCAATTGTTTGCGGATATCCTGCCCGGCTACGGGATCCAGACCACCGTGATTTCGGACTCCAGCACAGACGCGTACGAGCGGGCGCTGCGCCCCAACACGAAGCTGCTCTTTATTGAGACACCAAACAACCCCATGCTGGGAATCACAGAGATCGAACGGGTGGCGGCGCTGGCCCGGGCGCGCAGCGCCGTCACGATTGCCGACAACACCTGGGCCACACCATACAATCAGACGCCGTTGTCTCTCGGCGTGGACGTGGTCGCTCACAGCGCCACGAAATACCTGGGCGGCCACCATGACGTCACAGCGGGTCTCATCGTCGGCCGGGCGGAGTTTATCAAGCGCGCGAAACGCCAGGCGCGTATCCTGGGGACCACGATAGATCCATTCGGGGCCTGGCTGGTCATCCGGGGACTGGCGACGCTGGCCCTGCGGGTGGAGCGGCAGAATGGCAGCGCGCAGCGGCTGGCCGAGTTTCTCGCGGGGCACCCGAAGGTGTCGAAGGTCTACTATCCGGGTCTTCCGTCGCACCCTGGGCACGCCATCGCCCGGCGCCAGATGCGCGGGTTCGGTGGCATGCTGAGTTTCGAAGTGAAAGGCGGCTACGGCCCAGGCGTGCGCGCGTTCGAAGCGTTGCAGGTCTGCAAACGCGCCACCAGCCTGGGCGGGATCAGCACGCTGGTCTCGCATCCGGCGGGCATCAGCAGCGTGCAGATGCCGAAGGAGATCCGCGCGGTGGCAGGCATTTCGGAGGGTCTGATCCGGGTCAGCGTGGGGATCGAAGATCCCGACGACCTGCTGGATGATTTCGAGCAGGCATTGCGGTTGGCGTGATGCGCGTGGCGCTGCATCCGGCAGCGTTTGTCCGCGCGCGGGTGCCGGCCATGCTGCAACGGAGTGTGCAGCACGCACTCGGCGCCGTGCACGCGCCGTTTTTCACCGTGCGCGAACCCGATGTGCTGGTGGTAACGTTGCAGGAGATCGAGTGGATGAGACTGGCCGCCCGATTTGCATCGGCGGCGGTGGAACGAGGGCTGCGGTTGATCTCCATCGACGAGGCGCCACCGGACCCAGCGTTTGTGAACCGGCTGGCGCGGGTCGTCGCCGCGGCCGGTGTTCCCGCGTCCACCTTCCCCGCATTCTACCGCGATCATCTCGTCGTGCCGGCCGAGTACGCGCAGCGCTGCCTGGATGCGGTGCTGCAGTTGGGGAACGAGACATAAGATGATTACACCCGCTCTTCCGGCGGCCGGATGCCGCGGAACATCGCAAACAACGCGAGATCGTAGATGATTTTCAACCCGCCTCCCAGCACGAACGGGAGGCCGAGTGCGACCGTCTGCATGGCGATGCCGGAGAGCACCGGGGTAGTCGCCTGCGCGATATTCCGGACGACGTTTGTGGCCGCAGCCGCGGCCGTGCGCTCGGCCGGGCTGACCACTGCCATGGTATAGCTCTGCCGTATCGGTACGTCCATCTGCGATAGCGCGTGGCGTGCCAGAAGGAGCCCGATCGCCCACGGGAGAGAGGGAGCGGCGGGTACCAGCATCAGGAGCAGATTGCTCGGCAGGTGCGTGAACACCATCGTGTTGATGAGACCGAATCGGGCCGCCAGTTTCCCGGCGGCGAGGAACGACCCGGCCTGCAGGAGACCAACTCCCAGAAATACGGGACCGAGCACTTCAGGTCCCACACCCCAGCGCAGGTGCAGCCAGTAGGCCAGCAGGCTTTGCACGACGAACCCGCCCGCCAGCGAATCCAGGCCGAAGAGCGCCGCCAGGCGCCTCACCGTGCCGCGGGAGGCACCCAGGCCCGGACGCGCCCCGTACCGTCCGGTTCGGGACAGCGCCGCTGTGCGTTCCTCGACAGAGAGTTCGACCGCCGGGCCGAGATGTGTAAACAACAGCAAGACGCACAATCCCAGCGCCGCATAGAGGAGAAACATCGCCCGTAGTGATTGGGCCGGCCCTAGTCCCATCCAGCGCTGCGCGACGGCGGGGACCGCTGCAAAGAGGGATCCCGCCGCGCCCGCCAGCGCGCCTGCGGTATTGTACACACCGAACAGCGTGGTGCGGTGCCGGGCATCCGTGGTCTGTGGTAGGATCGCCTGTTCCAGGGAGAGGAACGGTCCGACTTCACCCGACGTCGTGCCGATGGTGCCCGTCAGCGAGGCCAGGAGGAGTAGCAGATAATTGCTCGTGGCTGCGAACGCCCCACCAGCGATCGCCATCAGCGCGGCACTGATGAGCAGCATACGGCGCCGCCCCACGACGTCTGCGACAAGGGAAAAGATGGTGGTCAGCGCCGCGGAACCGGCCAGCGTGGCGGTCAGTACCGCGCCGATCTGCCAGGGCGTCAGACCCAGACGGTCTAGATACACGCCCAGGATGACGCTGAGATATCCGTAGGCGAAGGTGCGAACGGCGCGGGCGGTCAGGATGAGGCGGCCGTCGCGGCTCAACCAGGGGACCAGGCGACCCGGGACCCGCGGACCACACCTCACGGGATGGTGCTGTTCAAATTTCGAACTGCATGCCTTCCATGCCGGGGATGAGTTCAAACGGGAGGGGCCCGGTGCTGGCGGCTTTCTCCAGCAGGCGATCAAGCTCTGCGTCGCTGTGGCTGGGATCGTGGTGGAACGTGACCAGCCGTCGCACCCGAGCCAGCCGGGCAAAGGCGATGGTGTGATCGATGGCCGAATGGCCCCAGCCCACGTGCTCGGCGTACTCCGGCATGGTGTATTGCGTGTCGTGGATCAGCAGGTCTGTCCCATGCGAGACGGCATAGCCTGAGGTCCAATCACTTCGCCACGGAAACCGCGTCGCGCCCAGCGCCGGTTCGTGATCCGGGATGTAGGTCAGGCTGCGGCCATTATCGCGGATCCGGTACCCGACCGTCGGGCCGGGATGTGTCACCAGCGCGGAGTCGACATGCAGGCCGCCGACATCGAACCCACCCAACGGCACGTCGTGGAGCGCGAGCCGGCTCGGTAGATCACGCAGGCGCACCGGGAACAGCGGCGGGGACAGATATCTTGTCAGCCGAGTGCGTAAATCGTGGGTCAGCGACGGCGGGCCCCAGATGTGCACCTCGATGTTCGGGCGGTACAGCGGCGGAAAGAAACCGAATCCCTGAATGTGATCCATGTGCAGATGCGTCAACAGGATGTTGATCTGTGGCGCCTCTGCGCCCAGCGCCGCTCCCAGCCGTCGGATGCCGGTGCCGGCATCGAGTACGATCAGCGTTCCGTCGGAGCCCCGCACTTCCACGCACGAGGTATTGCCTCCATACCGTACCGTCTCCGGCCCGGCGCTGGCCAACGACCCGCGGGTGCCCCACAGCGTCGCTTTCACCGGCTGTCCAGGTCCCAAAAGATGGCCGCCACGCCGAGCAGGCGGCCGCCTTGCCCCACCAGCGGGAAGGCCATGGTCTCGATGCGCCGGCTGATCCCGTCCAGGCCGGTGATGCGGATGGTTCTGTGGGCTGGTCTTCGCCGGCGCAGGGCGTTCACCAGCGGGAGCGCCTCAGGCGGCAGCGGCCGGTCCTCTTCGTCAGATGGGGAGAAGGCTATCGCCCACTCCGCCATCGGCATCTCACCGGCTTCATCAAACGGACGGCCCAACAGCGCCTCCGCCGGTTCATTATAGAAAAGGAGATTCCCTGAGGGATCGACCACGAAGATCGGCATGGCGAGATAACTCGCCAGCTGCCGCATCAGGATGACTTCGACCTCCTGCTGGAGCATCCGGACATCCTCCCCGAGGGGTTTTCTCCGCCCGGGCACGAATGCCGTGCAGTTTCGCGCCGCGCCGGGTCTCCCCTGTTGTCATCGTCACGGGACCAGGGCGGGCCGCGCAGGGGTTGACGGCATACCCGGGAGCGGGTAGTATTGTCCTAGTGTGTCCTATCAGAGGTAGGACAATCGAACCTGTGCCGCTGCGGGTGCAGCGGGACGGCCCCCTGCCGATCGCCGAGCAAATCGCCGAGCAGTTGATGACCTTGCTCCGGTCGGGCCGGCTGCGCGCGGGACAGCGGCTTCCGCCGGTGCGCGTCCTGGCGGGGTTCCTGCGCGTCAACCGGAACACTGTGGGCAAGGTCTATGCGGCGCTGGAACGCACCGGCTATCTGTTGACCACACCCGGCCGAGGCACGTACGTCAGTGCCTCACTGCCGCGACAGAGTGAAGACACGCTCGCGCCCCTCATCGACCGGCTGCTGGACGAGGCGGCGGCGCATGGGATCGGCGAGCCGGAGCTGCATGCCATTGTCGTCGGTCGCGCCGCGCAGCGGGCGCGTGGCGATCGTCCCCGGGTGGGCTTCGTGGAATGCAATACCTCCGACCTCGCCTATTTCTCCCGGCAGCTTGCCGCCCGCCTGCGTGTCCCGCTCGTCCCGGTGCTGCTTTCCGATCTGCCTCGCGCCGCGTCAACGCTGGACCTTGTGGCCACCACGATGTTCCACGTGGAAGAGGTCCGCCGGTTGCTGCCGCGTCACGAGGTGGTGGGCCTGATGGCGATGCCGGAACTCTCGACGCTGGAGGTGGTGGCGCAGCTCCCATCCGACGCGAAGGTGGCCTTGGTCTGTGCGACGGAGGAGGGCGTGCGCAGCAAGGAGCGTTCCATCCACGCGGTGGGAATCCACCGGCCCAACTTGATGACCGCCACGCTGCAGCAGGAAGGAAAACTCTCCGACGTGCTTCGCCGCGCCGACGTGGTGCTGGCATCGCCGAAAGTACTCGAGCGCATCAGCGGGAGGATCCCACCCAAAGCGAAGCCGATCGCGTTCGCCAGCGTGCTCAACGAGGGTGCCGTAGGGCTGCTGGAAGGTCGCATTCGCGCCTGGCGGCCCTCGCCCCACACGCGTCGCACTGAGACGTCGCGAAGAGGCGGCCGGCGGCGGCGGGTAGGACAGCCGGCATGACACGGCTCCGCATCGCCGTCCTCATGGGCGGGCCGTCTCCGGAGCGAGACGTCTCGATGTCCACTGGGCGAGAGATCGTCGCCGCGCTCGATCCGCTGCAGTATGATGTGCTCCCCGTCGAGATCACGAAGGAGGGGCACTGGCTGCCGAGGCCGGACCTCAAACCGCTAACTGACGGGAACCCCCACGCCGGCCTTGCCGGCTCGGGGCGGAGCGCGGGAACGCGGGAACGCGGGAACGTAAACCCAGGCAGCTTGCTGATCCAGGATCCAGGATCCAGGATCCAGGATCGAGCCCTCTCATTCGACCAGGCCATGACCCGCGATCACCTCGATGTCGCGTTCATCGCCATGCACGGGCCGTACGGTGAAGACGGGACCGTGCAGGGACTCCTGGAACTGCTGGGGGTTCCGTACACCGGTTCCGGTGTGCTGGCCAGCGCCCTGGCGATGGACAAACTCCGCAGCCGGCAGTTGTTCGAATGGCACCGCATCCCGGTGCCGGGCTATCTCAGCGTCACCGCGTCGGTCTGGCGTGACCGCGGCCGGGTCCACCGCCAGGTGGCCCAGGCGCTCGGCTATCCCTGTGTCGTCAAGCCCAACGCGGCCGGCAGCAGCATCGGCGTCTCGCTGGTCCGCGAACCCACCGCGCTGGCACCATCGGTTGAGGCCGCCTTTGCGTACGGTCCGGTCGTGCTGATCGAGGAGTACGTGTCGGGGACGGAGATCACGTGTGGGATCATCGACGACCCCACGACAGGAGACTCCGTCGCCCTGCCGTTGATCGAGGTCGTCCCCCACGCGGAGTTCTACAACTATCAGGCAAAATACGCGGCGGGTGGCAGCGAGCACATCATCCCGGCCCGAGTCTCGGCACGGGTCGCCCAAGAGGCGGGGGCGCTGGCGCTGCGGGCTTATCAGGCGTTGGGCTGCGAAGGTATGTCGCGGGTGGACATGATCGCGCGCGGGGACGATGTTGTGGTCCTGGAGGTCAACACCATTCCCGGGATGACAGCGACCAGCCTGTTGCCCGATGCCGCCAAAGCGACCGGGATCAAATTTCCGGAGCTGTTGGACCGGATCATCCGGAGTGCGCTGCGGAGATCAGAAGAACGGAAGCGCGGGAACCTAAAATCGGCTGACCGCTGAAGTCTCCGAGTCATTGCGCGGAGCGAAGCGACGAAGCAATCTCCTTGCTACAGGAGATCGCCACGGCCCTTTCGGGCCTCGCGATGACGGCAGCGCGTCAAAAAGGACCTCTCCTTCAATAATTGAACTCCCCCTCCAGCATGGAACGCAACGCGTTCATCAAATCCCATGCGCTGGGCAACGATTACATCATTGTCGATCCGCAGACGCTGTCCTTTCCGCTGACCGAGCGGGCGATCCGCCTGATCTGTGACCGGCACTTCGGGGTGGGTTCGGACGGCATCCTCACCCCCGCGCCATCCGTGACGGCTGACTTCGGGTTGCGCATCTTCAACCCCGACGGCAGCGAGGCGGAGAAGAGCGGCAACGGGTTGCGGATCTTCGCCCGTTACCTGCATGACCATCGTCTGACCGCTAAGACACGGTTCACCGTGGAGACTGCGGGCGGGGTCGTGGCCGTCCAGCTGCATCTCCGCGGAGCCGCCGTGGACCGCATCACCGTGGAGATGGGGACGGCGACCTTCCGCAGCGATCGCATTCCCGTGGCCGGCCCTCTGCGCGAGGTCGTGGATGAAGAGGTCGAAGTGGATGGGCAGCACCTGGCGGTTACCGCCGTCTCCCTGGGCAATCCCCACTGCGTCGTGTTTGTCCCCGACCTGCGCCGCGTCGATCTCCACCACCTTGGGCCGCGTCTGGAGCGCCACCCGTTGTTCCCGAAGCGAACGAATGTGCAGTTCGCACAGGTACAGGCCCGTGACCGTGTCGCCGCGTTGATCTGGGAGCGCGGGGCCGGCGAGACGCTGGCCTCCGGCAGCAGCGCCTGCGCGGTCGCGGCGGCGGCGGTCCGCAAGGCGCTGGTGGATCGGACGCTCACGATCGCGATGCAGGGTGGCGATTTGCAAATCTCGGTGTCGCCGGACTGGGCGGTCGAGATGACCGGTCCGGCAATAGAAGTCTATGCGGGCACGCTCCGCGAACCATTCCTCGGCAGCCTCGAGACCGGCGGATGAAAAAGATTCTGTTTGTCGTCTTGGATGGGCTGGGCGACCGGCCGGTGGAGGAACTGGGCGACCGGACCCCGCTGGAAGCCGCCGACATTCCCCACCTCAACCGCCTTGCTGCGGCGGGGGAGCAGGGCACGGTGATCACGGTCGGCAAGGGCATTGCGCCGGAGTCCGACGTCGCGGTTATGGCCATCCTGGGATATGATCCGCTGCGCTTTCATGCCGGCCGCGGACCGCTGGAAGCGCTCGGAGCGGGGCTGCCGTTTCGCGACGGCGATCTCGCGCTGCGGGGCAATTTTGCGACCCTGGGTTCGGGCTGGACGATCGTGGACCGCCGGGTCGGGCGGAACCTGCAATCGGCAGAAGCCGCGGAACTGGCGGAGGCGGTCGACCGCGAGGTACGCCTCAGCGCATCGGGAACCGACGTGGTGGTCCGGGCCACCAGCGGTCACCGCTGCGTCGTGGTTATGCACCCGAAGGAAGGCCGTCTCTCGGCGAAGATCTCCAACACCGACCCCGCGTACGCCCGAGTTGGAGGACTGGGCGTGGCGAAAGCCAATGCCGGGAATGAGGTCGACGAGTGCCGGCCGTTCGATGACAGCCCGGAGGCGTGGACGGCGGCAGAGCTGGTCAACGAATTCACCCGCAAGAGTCGGGAAGTGCTCGACGGCCATCCCGTCAACCGGCGGCGGCGCGAACGGGGCGATCTACCCGCCAACGTGATCCTGCTGCGCGATGCGGGCGACCATCTCCCCCAAGCGCCGTCGATGCAGCAGCGCTTCGGCGTGCAGTTCGGATGCTTCGTGGAGATGCCGGTGGAGCGCGGCATCGCCCGGCTGCTGGGGATGACCGTCATCGAGGTGCC
This sequence comes from Candidatus Segetimicrobium genomatis, assembly GCA_005888595.1. Taxonomy (GTDB): domain Bacteria; phylum Sysuimicrobiota; class Sysuimicrobiia; order Sysuimicrobiales; family Kaftiobacteriaceae; genus Telluricultor. Next base: position 14,065 of record VBAL01000112.1, on the reverse strand, counting down.
GCCGAGCGCCGACGACCGGGAACGGGTGTACCGGCTGTGGGCGCGCCGCGCAATCGAAGAGCTCCCGCGGCACGGTGGACTCTACTTGCACCTCAAAGGACCTGACGAGCCCGGACACGACGGCGAGTATCTCGCGAAGCGCGACGTCATTTCGGTGATCGATCGCGCGTTCTTCGGAGAGCTCCTGCCGAAGATTCGTCTCGAGCAGACCATCGTCGCCGTCACGGCCGACCATGCCACGCCGTGTGCATTGAAGAGCCACTCCGCCGATCCGGTTCCGCTACTCGTTGCGGGCGGCGGCGCGCCGCCGGACGGGACCACGACGTTCGGGGAGCGTGAAGCCGCCCGCGGGAGCATCGGGCAGTTGTTCGGCGTGGATATCATGCCGATGCTTGTGAAGCTGGCGCAGTAAGATCGGAGGGCCTGATGGGCCGAGGGACTGTACATTGGATGGAAGCTTTGAGGAGGTTCGCGACTAGCGTAGTTGCGTTGCGGGCAGAACTCGCGATGATGGCCCGCATGCGTTCGCTTGCACCATTCATCGCTACGCTCCTGGTCTGTCTGATCTTCATCCCGGCGCTGGCTCAGAGCCCTGAGGTGTTTCCCGGCGTCGACGGTGTCGAACTCGCAATCGACGCCCTGACAGGCCGGCGGGTCGGCGTCGTCACCCATCAGGCCGCCGTGTCCCGTGATGGACGGTTGACCATGCTCGTACTGACCTCGCTGCCCGACGTCCAGCTGTCTGCCCTGTTCGCGCCTGAACATGGGCTCGGCGACGACGCGCCGATCTCCCTGCCAGCCAACACCCCCGTCTACAGCCTGTTCGGCCGGGTGACGCAGCCCACGCGGCAGATGCTCTCGGGCGTCGATGTCCTGGTGATCGACCTGCAGGACGTGGGCGTGCGGCCCTTTACGTACGCCACGACGATGGCGTTGACGATGGAAGCGGCCCGCAGCGCCGGCAAGCCGGTGATCGTGCTGGACCGGCCGAACCCGATGGGCGGGTTGCTGGTGGATGGGCCAGTGCTGGAACCCAAGTTGCGCTCATTTATCGGCATGTACCCGATTCCGTACGTGCACGGGATGACGATCGGTGAACTGGCCCAACTGTACAACCGGGCGTTTGGCATCGGGGCCGATCTCCGCGTGGTACCGATGCGCGGATGGAGCCGGCAGATGCTCTGGGCCGACACCGGCCTCCCGTGGGTCAACCCGTCTCCCGGTCTGCTGACAGGAGATAGCCCATTCTATTACGCAACCACGGGTGCGATCGACGGCACGAACCTCTGGAACGGCGTCAGCACCGACTCGCGCTTCCAGGTGATCGTCGCGCGGTGGATCGACGGCGCCAGACTGGCAGAGCGGTTGAACCGGTACAAGCTGCCCGGCGTGATCTTCTCCGCGGCGACGGTGCCGCTGCCGTTTTCCAAGCAGGTCTGGTCGGGGGTGCAGCTGCATGTGATGGATCCGTCGCAGTACAAGCCGTTGACGACGACGGTGTACGTGCTGGTCGAGATCCGCAAGATGTACGGAAACCGGCTGGTAATCAGACGCCCGCGACGCGGACTGCCGCTTTTCGACCGGGTCTGGGGCACGCGTGAAGTAAGGCTGGGCATCATGCGGGGCGACGATGCGGCCACGATCGTGGCCCGCTGGCAGCCCGGGCTGCAACAGTTCTTGGCCCTGCGCCAGCGCTACCTCCTCTATCCAGATGTGCCGCTGTCGAACAGGCCCGCATGGACCCAGGCGCCTAGCGACGGGCAGGACAACCTCCAGATCACCATCCCACAGTACCGAGACCGCGGATTTCGGGAATAAGCTGGCACATCTGCGCGGAGGCGGAGGTCGGCGGCGGCCGGCGAAACGTCGACATGAGCGGGAAGGAGGAACGCCATGGACGACGTTGTTCAGTGGATCCTCGAGCACGTCGATCAGACGTACCGCAAGGGTAACTGGGCGGGCCGGGGCGTCCTGCCCGCGATTGAGGGCGTCGACGCTGGAGCGGCACACTGGCGGCCGCACCCCGAGCAGCACACCATCGCCGAGATCACGCTGCACATGGGCTACTGGAAGGACGCTGCCGGTACCAGGGTGGCCGGACGGCCGTGGACGTACGATGAGCAGCAGGACTGGCGCGGCGTGCCGGCGACCGATCAGGGCTGGTCGCAGGCGCGGACGGAATTGGAGAGGGCACACCAGCGATTGATGCAGGACCTGCACAGCCTCGGGACCGACCGGCTCCTCGCGCCTCTGCGCAAGACTGAGTGGGAAACGCGATCCCTGCGCACCATCGACCTGGCGGTCGACATCGCGACCCACGACCACTACCACGCCGCGCAGATCTTCGTCCTCAAGCGGCTCTACGCGGGGGCGGCGACTCTTTCGCAGGCTTGACCGGCGTTGGGGTTTCTGCTACTGTCGTGGGCGCGGGTCACCGGAAGGGAGGCGCATCAGTGTTCAGGATTGTCCCGATCGTCTCTGCAGTCCGTCTGAGTGCGCCCCGTCCCGTACCAAACTAGAGTACTTGGTACGCTGAGTGCGCCTAGGTGCGGCTCACAGTTTGGTACGGGACTCGTGACCTGTAAGCAGTAACCACCTTTATTCCCGGCTTGCGGCCACGGGCGGACTGTGATCCCCGTGGCCGTTGCATGTCTGGCCGACCACGGGTCACCGTGGCCGGTTTCATTTTCTCGTAGCGCGAGGGGGCCGCATGGCTGTATCGTTCCGGCAACATCGAGAGTTTCTCATCGACTACCTGCGGCCGCAGTGGCTGGCGGTCGCGGTGATGAGCGTCTTGCTGCTGAGCAGCATCGGGTTGCAGTTGCTCACCCCCCAGATCATCAGCCGTTTCATCGACTCCGCCCGGGTCGGCGCGGCACCCGAGGTTCTGGTGCGCCTGGCGGTGATGTTCCTGATCGTAGCTCTCGCTGGGCAGTTGGTGTCGACAGTTTCCGTCTACGCCAGCGAGAACGTGGGATGGACCGCGACCAACAAGGTGCGCGAGGATCTGGCCCTGCACTGCCTGCGGTTGGATCTCCCGTTTCACAATGCCAAGACTCCGGGTGAAATGATTGAGCGCGTGGACGGCGACGTCACCCAGCTGTCATCGTTCTTCTCGCAGTTTGTCCTCAGGGTGCTGGGCAACGCCGTGCTCCTGGCGGGGGTTCTCGTGCTGCTGTTCCGGGCGGACTGGCGCGTGGGGATCGTCTACACCGTGTTCACGGCGACCGCGCTCGTCATCCTGCGCCGCCTCATCGAGTCTGCTGTCCCGTACTGGAAGGAAGCCCGGCAGACCAGCGCCATCCTGCTTGGATTCCTCGAAGAGCGGCTGTCGGGCACTGAGGATATCCGTGCCAGCGGCGCGGTGCCCTACGTCATGCGGCGCTTGTACGAGGCGCTGCGCAACCAACTGGAGAAATCGCGGCGGGCGTGGCTGCGGGGGACAATGATGTGGGCCACGACGGCCGGACTGCTGGCCGTGGGTAACGCCATCGCCTTTGGGATGGGCGCGTACCTGCTCCGGCAGGGCGTGATTACGCTGGGAACCGTCTATCTCTTCTTCCACTATACCGAGATGCTGCGCCGGCCCCTGGAGCAGATCACCAGGCAGGTCCAGGAGTTGCAGCGCGCCAGCGCCAGCATCAGCCGCGTCGGAGATCTTTTCGCCCTCGAGACCGCGACAAAAGATGGTTCGCGCCGGTTGCCGGCAGGACCGCTGACTGTGGACGTCGACCATGTCTCATTTGGCTATGTGGAGGGCGATCTCGTCCTTGAAGACATCTCGCTCCACGTTGATCCTGGCCGGGTGCTCGGACTGTTGGGGCGCACCGGCAGCGGCAAGACGACGGCCGGCCGGCTGTTCGTGCGGTTCTACGATCCCACCGCGGGCGCCGTCCGGCTTGGTGGGACGGACATCCGCGACGTGCCGCTGGCTGATCTTCGCAATCGCGTCGGGCTGGTGACGCAGGACGTCCAGCTGTTCCACGCGTCGGTCCGAGATAATCTGACGTTTTTCCACCGGGGCATCTCAGACGCCCGGCTGATGGAGGTGCTGCGCGAACTGGGCTTGGTGGAATGGATCGAGTCCCTCCCGCTTGGGTTGGACACACACATCGGCCCACGCTCGCTCTCCGCCGGCGAGGCGCAGCTGCTCGCGTTCGCGCGCGTGTTCTTCAAGGATCCGGGGCTGGTGATCCTCGATGAAGCATCCTCGCGGCTCGATCCCGCCACCGAGCAGCTCGTGGAGCGGGCGGTGGGGGTGCTCCTGCGCGGCCGCACCGCAGTCATCATTGCGCACCGCCTGGCGACTGTGCAGCGCGCCGACGAGGTCATGATTGTGGAAACCGGCCGGGTGATCGAATATGGCCCACGGGCGGCACTCGCCGCCGATCCGGGCTCACGGTTTGCCTCGCTGCTGCGCACGGGACTGGAAGAGGTACTGGCATGACCCGTCCCAACTTGTGCCGCATGCGTCCTCTGAGACCGGTCACGTTGCCTGGAGGTTGGAACGGGTCATGAGCACGTGGCGTGTGCTCGGGCGGCTGCTCGTCTACCAACCTGGGCTGTATGCGCTGAACATGCTGCTGTGGACGGCGTTCTGGCTGACCCCGTTGCTCGTCGGACTCGTGATGCGGGCGATCTTCGACGCGATCACGCACGGCGCGACGGTAGGGACGGGCCTCCTGAGTCTCCTGGGCTTACTGCTGGGTGTCGCGGCGGCGCGCGTCATGATCAACGTCTGGGGTGTGAGTGCCTGGGCTACATACTTCTTCAGCCGGGCGGCACTGCTGCGCAGCAATCTGCTGCAGCGCATCCTCGGCCGGCCCGGTGCCAGGGCCCTGCCCGACTCTCCCGGAGAGGCGATGAGCCGGTTCCGGGACGACGTCGAGGAGCTGCTGCGGTTGGTCGAGATGACCGTGGACGGCGTCGGTATCGTCCTGGCCGGGATCATCGGCGCCGCCATCATGTTCCGGATCAACCCCGTCATCACCAAGGCGGTGCTCGTCCCGTTGGTGGTGATCATCGGCGTGGTCGCCACGCTGCGCCGGCGTATCCTCCGCTACCGGCGAGAAGCCCGGGAGGCGGCGGGGCGGGTGACGGACCTCATTGGGGAGATGTTCGGCGCGGTCCAAGCCGTGAAGGTCGCCGGCGCCGAGGACCACGTCATCGCGCATTTCCAGACGTTGAATGACGCTCGGCGGCGGGCGTCGCTCCGGGACAGCCTGCTCACCGAGGTGCTGGGGATGGTGTTCTGGAGCTCGGTGAACTCCGGGACCGGGCTCATCCTCCTGCTGGCCGGCCAGTCCATCCGCGCCGGTACTTTCACGGTTGGGGACTTTGTGCTGTTTGTCTTCTACCTCAGTCTGGTGACTGAGGCGATGACTACGATCGGGAACTTCTCCGCGCGCATTCGCCAGGCCGGGGTCTCCGTGCAGCGTCTTGTGGAGCTGCTGGCGGACGAGGCGCCGGAGCGGCTGCTGGATTACCATCCCGTGTACCTCAGCGGGCCGCTCCCCCAAGTATCCGTTCCGGAGAAGACGGGCATGGACCGGCTGGAGACCCTCGAGGTGCGGGGTCTCACCTATCGTGATCCGGTGACCGGTCGCGGGATCGAGGACGTCAGTTTCACGCTGACACGCGGGTCATTCACCGTGGTGACCGGGAGGATCGGCTCCGGCAAGAGCACCCTGGTTCGCGCGCTGATCGGGCTGCTGCCCCGCGATGCCGGCGAGATCTGCTGGAACGGGCGGTCAGTGGAACGTCCGGCGGAGTTCTTTGTGGCCCCGCGCGCCGCATACATCCCCCAGGTGCCACGTCTGTTCAGCGAGGCGTTAAAAGACAACGTACTGTTCGGCCTCCCGGTGACGCGGGCGGATTTGCCGGGCGCGGTATGGTCGGCGGTCATGGAGCGCGACGTGGAGACCCTGGAAAGCGGGCTAGAGACGGTGGTCGGTCCGCGCGGCGTGAAACTCTCCGGCGGCCAGATCCAGCGCACCGCCGCCGCGCGTATGTTTGTCCGCAAGCCGGAACTCCTGGTGATCGACGACCTGAGCAGCGCCCTGGATGTGGAGACGGAGCGCACACTCTGGGAACGGCTGTTCGCGCTGGAAGACGTGACCTGTTTGGTCGTGTCCCATCGGAAGATCGCCTTCCGCCGTGCCGACCGCATCATCGTGCTCAAAGATGGGCACATTGAAGCCGTCGGTCCGCTCGAGGAGTTGCTGCGGCGCTCCCCGGAAATGCAGCGGCTATGGCAGGGTGAGCCCTTTTCTCTCCTCGGCTCGCCCACGACACGTTAGCCGGACCACAGCCGTGACGGCTCGGCGACTACAGCGCCGAGTCCTGTGGCATTTTTGATACGAGGGCCTTATTCGTGACGACTTCCCTGGGTGGGATACGAGTGTGAAGGCGCGCACGAGAACTTCCATCAGGAATGTGCGCTCATTGGCGCCCGAGCATGACTACTCCGGCGTCTTGAGCGGCCTGCCGGTGGGTCTCTACCAGTCCACCCCGGCCGGGCGGATTCTCGACGCCAATCCCGCGATGGTCCGGATGCTCGGCTATCCAACTCGAGATGCGCTCCTGGCTATCAATGCCGGCGACCTCTATGTGAATCCGGAGGACCGGCAGCGGTGGCAAGCGCTCATCGAGCGCGAGCGTGTGCTGGTTGATTTCGAAACCCAGTACCGCCGGCATGACGGCACGGTCATCTGGGTCCAGGACCGCGCCCGCGCATTGATCGCCGACGATGGAGAGGCGGTGTACTACGCCGGCATTCTTGTCGATATCACAGCGCGGAAGCAGGCCGAAGAAGTCCTCCGGCAAAACGAAGCCTCATTCCGTCTCCTCTTTGCGGGTAATCCTCTCCCGATGTGGGTGTACGATCTGTCGACGCTCCAGTTTCTGGAAGTGAATGCCGCCGCCATCACGCATTATGGGTACACGCGTGAGGAATTCTTGGGGATGCGCATCACCGACATCCGGCCCCCGGAGGACGTGGGGCGGCTGATGGCAGATCTGGCCAAGAGGCGTCCGGCGTTGCAATCCTCGGGTGAATGGCGGCACCGGCGCAAGGACGGGCGGGTCATCGATGTGCAGATCGAGTCGCACGCCATAGCGTTTTCAGGCCACGACGCCGTCCTGGTGGTGGCGCAAGACATCACGGACCGGAAGCGGGCTGAAGAGGCGCTGGCAGAGAGCGAAGAGCAATACCGGTATCTGTTTGAGAATGCCAACGATGCGATTTTCACCATCGATTTAAGAGGGAATTTCACCTCCGTGAACAAAGCGGCGGAGATGCTCAGCGGCTACCCCCGCGCCGAGGCCTTGCAGCAAAACATTGCGGATGTCCTGCCCCCCGAGCACCTGGCGACGGCCCGGGCCATGCTGGCAACCAAGTTGGGCGGGGGCGACCCCACCCGGTACGAAGTGGAACTGCTGACCAAGGATGGCCGGCGTGTTCCCGTTGAGATCGGCACCACGCTGGTCAGTCGCTTCGGCGAGCCCATGGGGGTCCAGGGCGTCGGCCGCGACATGACCGAGCGCAAGCGCGCCGAGGAGGAAATCAAGCGCCACCTGAACCGACTGACGGCGCTGCGGGCCATCGACGTGGCCATTGCGTCGAGTCTCGACCTCTCCCTCGCGCTGAACGTGCTGCTGGACCAGGTCACGACCCAACTCCAGGTCCACGCGGCCGCCGTGCTCCTCTTGAATCCCCATACCCAGGTGTTGGAAGCAGCCGCCACGCGCGGCTTCCGGTCAAACGAGATTCAGCGGACGCGTCTGCGGCTGGGCGAGGGTCTTGCCGGCCGGGCGGCCCTGGAACGGCGCATGGTGTCTTCCGAGAACCTGGCCGAGGCGGGGCGATCGTTTACGCGAGCGGAGCTGCTTGCGAAAGAACGATTCGTCGCGTATTACGCGGCACCCCTGGTGGCGAAGGGACAGATCGAGGGTGTGCTGGAGGTGTTCCACAGAGGTCCATTTGAGCCGACGACGGATTGGCTGGACTTCTTCACTGCCCTCGCCGGGCAGGCGGCAATCGCTGTTGACAACGTGCACCTGTTCTCTAACCTGCAGACGGCAAACCTGGAACTGAAAGCGGCCTACGACAACACACTGGAAGGGTGGGTCAGGGCTCTTGACCTCCGTGACAAGGAGACCGAAGGGCACACCCAAAGGGTCACAGATCTGACCGTTCGGCTGGCCAAATCACTCGGTGTCCCCGAGGCTGATCTCGTCCACGTGTACCGGGGCGCACTCTTGCACGATATCGGCAAGATGGCAATCCCCGACGCCGTCTTGCTGAAGCCCGGCCCACTGACTCCAGACGAACGGCAGATTATTGAGCGGCATCCCGTCTACGCCTATGAATTCCTCTCCGCCATCCCGTACTTGAGGCAGGCGCTCGACATCCCATATTGCCACCATGAAAAGTGGGACGGGACAGGCTACCCCAGAGGGCTGAAGGGCGAGCAGATCCCGCTCGTGGCGCGAATTTTCGCCGTCGTCGACGTGTGGGATGCTTTACGCTCTGATCGTCCGTACCGGAAAGGCTGGACGGATGAAAAGGCGCTCCAGTATATTCGCGAGCAAGCAGGATCCCACTTTGATCGCAAAATCGTGGAAAGCTTCTTCAAGGTGGGTTTCTAACTCCCTCGACGGGCATCCCCTTTGGTCTTCACCTGAACTTCTTCCCTGATTGAGCGCAGGAGGTTTTCGCGAATCCCGCCAACTCCTCACCTACCTGGTCCATCCCGCTCTGAGGGGGACTCCCGTGCGCATCGCGCAGGTTGTTACCGTCGGCATTCTGCTGAGTCTCAGTGCGTTCGCCGGCCGGCTGCCGGTGTCGGCCCAAGATCCCCTTGAACGGATCAACCACATCATCGTGATCTACCAGGAGAACTGGAGCTTTGACGCGCTGTACGGGAAATTCCCCGGCGCGGAAGGTTTGACCAACGCCGCTCCGACCGCCGCTCAGCCGGTGGATAAGAACGAGCGTCCGTATGTTGTGCTGCCGCAGCCCATCAACCGGCGCCTCACCCCGCCCGCGCCTGATTCGCGATTTCCGCCCGATCTACCCAATGAGCCATTCAACCTCGCGCACTACATTCTGCCGACGGAGATCCCAGGGAGTCCCGTCCACGAGTTCTACAGGGAACAGCACCAGATCAACGGCGGGAAGATGAACAAGTTCGTCGCCTGGACCGACGTGGGCGGGTTGGCGATGAGCTATTATGACGCCACAAACTGGCCGATGGGGCGCCTCGCCCAGCAGTTCACGCTCGCGGACAACTTCTTCCACGCGGCCTTCGGCGGGTCGTTCTTGAACCACTTCTGATTGGTGTGCTCGTGCACGCCCGTCTGGGCCGATGCCCCCGCCGAGCTTCGGGCCCAGCTCGATGCGAATGGATTTCTGGTGGGGGACGGCCGGGTGACTCCTGACGGCTACGTGGTCAACACCTCGTTCACCGTGAACAACCCCCACCCTGCAAATGTCGAAGCGAGGACGCTGGTCCCACATCAGACCCTCCCAACGATCGGCGACCGGCTGAGCGATCAGGGCATCTCCTGGGCCTGGTATTCCGGGGGATGGCGGGATGCGCTGGCCGGCCATCCGGACCCGCTCTTTCAGTTTCACCATCAGCCGCTTGCATTCTTTGCTCGGTACGCTGATGGGACGGCCGCGAAGGCGCAGCACCTCCGAGACGAAGCCGATTTCTTCCGTGACCTCACCAGCGGCCAACTGCCGGCCGTCGTATTTATCAAGGCGGTCGGCGCCGACAACGAACACCCCAGCTATGCCACGCCTCTGCGCGGGCAGGCGCACGCTGCGCGTATTGTGAGGGCGGTGATGGACAGCCCGTACTGGAGCGAATCGGCCATCATTGCCACCTACGACGAGAATGGTGGCCGCTGGGATCACGTGGCTCCGCCCGTCATCGATCGCTGGGGGCCGGGATCGCGCGTGCCGGCCATCATCATCTCGCCATTCGCGAAGCGCGGGTTCGTGGATCACACGCGGTACGATACCACCTCGATTCTCCGATTCATCGAGCGACGCTGGCGGCTGCAGCCGTTGGGAACGCGCGACGCCGCGGCCAGCGACTTCGCTCCCGCGTTCGTGTTCAGACCCTAGCCCACACGTCACGAGTCAGGGCCAGCGTCCGGGGGGGATCCCACGGTTCGCCCGCAGCTCGCGGCGATGGGCTTGACATATTCCCATATAGGAATATAATTGGATGTGATGCCACGAGCGGCGACGACCACGGACGTCTTTAACGCCATTGCCGAGCCCCGGCGGCGCGAGATCATCGACGCGCTGCGAGGCGGTAGAGTGCACGCGGTCGGCGAACTGGTCAAAAAACTCCGGATTCCCCAGCCGGCAGTGTCGAAGCACCTCGGCGTGCTGCGCAGGGTGGGGATCGTCTCGGCGAGCAGGTACGGCCGGCACCGCTTGTATCAACTCAACGCGGAGGAGCTGAAGTCCGTGCACGACTGGGTGAAGACATATGAGCGTTTCTGGACCCATCAGCTCGACCGGATCAAGGAGCGGGCCGAGCGCAAGGCGGCGGAGCGATTAGGTCACAAGAGTCGAGTAGCTAAAGACGAGGAGGAGAAACCATGGTGACAAGTACTTCAGAGCAGCCGATTAACGCGCTCGAGATTACGAAGGACGTCCAGATCGCAGCGCCCGTCGAGATGGTGTTTGAGACGCTGCTGGAGCAGCTCGGGCCGCTCCACGAAACGGAGCCTGAGAGGCCGCTACCGATGAAGCTGGAGCCGTGGCCGGGCGGCCGCTGGTACCGGGACCTTGGGAACAGCGCCGGCCATTTTTGGGGGCAGGTGCAGGTCATCAAGCCGCCCACGCTGCTGGAAATCTGGGGGCCGCTCTTCATGTCGTATCCGGCCATCGCACATCTGCAGTACCGGCTGACGGCGGAAGGCGACGTCACGCGCCTCAGGTTTACACACCGCGCGATCGGGCAGTTCTCGCCGGAGCATCGGGATGCCCTCGCCGGAGGGATGGAGCCCTGGAGCCACACCCTCATGAAGGTTCGGGAAGTGGCGGAGCGTCGAAAGGGCGCGCTCGGCGGAAGGCGTTAAAGACAGCAAAAAGGAACCGTGGTGTAGGGGCGCACCCCGGCGTCGTCGTGAGCGACAGCGCAGCTGGGAGCGACGGGTTCGACTCCCGTTCGGTTCCTCCCCCTTTCCAGAAGAGGGCAAGAATATCGGCCCCTCCTTCAACGTTCACAATGTCGTCGGGACGGAGAGGGGAGTGTTGCGATGCGAAAAGTCATCATGTGGAACATGGTGACGCTTGATGGCTTCTTTGAAGGGCCAAAGAGCTGGGACATAGACTGGCATGAATATGTTTGGGGAGAAGAACTGGAGCAGCTCTCCATAGAGCAATCGAAATCTGTCGGCATGTTGTTGTTCGGGCGCGTGACGTATCAGGGTATGGCTAGCTACTGGTCTTCCGCGACGGGCGAAGTTGCCGAGTTCATGAACCGCATCCCTAAAGTTGTCTTTTCAAGAACGCTGGAACGGGCCGAGTGGAGCAATACGAGGCTGGTAAGAGCGAATGCCGAAGAGGAAGTCGCCAGACTGAAGCAGCAGCCCGGCAAGGATCTGTTCATCTTTGGCAGCGCCAACCTTTCCTCAATGCTCATGCGGCATGGCCTGATTGACGAATACCGTCTTGGCCTCAATCCCCTCATTCTGGGCGCGGGGAATCCCCTGTTCAAACCCAGTCCGGACAGGATGAAGCTGAAGCTTTTGGAGGCAAGGCCGCTGAAGTCGGGGGTCGTGATCCTCCGCTACGCGACCTCCTGAGAAGTCAGCGTGTCAAAGGTCGCTCGAGTTGTCGATTTCGCCGCCCTTTGTTCGACGCGTAAGTAGAGCATGGGTTCGCCGGTCGAAATCGTCTGGAAGCCTAGCTCCGAACCCGAAACCACAAGGAGGCACGACGATGCGCGTGATGGTGCTGGTCAAAGCCAACAAGGATTCAGAGGCAGGCATTCTGCCCGACAAGAAGATCCTCACCGACATGGGGAAGTTCAACGAAGAGCTGACAAAGGCGGGCGTGATGCTCGCGGGCGAGGGGCTCCACCCGAGCTCGAAGGGCGTGCGCGTCAGGTTCTCGGGAACGAAGCGGACCGTGATCGACGGGCCTTTCACGGAGACGAAAGAGCTGGTCGCCGGCTTCTGGCTGTGGCGGGTGAAGTCGATGGCCGAGGCGATCGAATGGATTAAACGCAGCCCCTTCCAGGAAGGCGAGATCGAGATTCGCCAGGTGTTCGAGGTGGAGGACTTCGGTCCTGCGCTCACCCCCGAGCTCCGGGAGCAAGATGCCCGCCTGCGCGCGCAGGCCAAGAAGCAGTAGCCTGACAAGGAGGCACGACGATGCGATACATGATTATTGTCAAAGGCAGCAGGGACTCGGAAGCGGGCGTCATGCCGGAGGAGAAGCTCATTGCGGCGATGACCACGTACCACGAGGAGCTGGTGAAATCCGGCGTGCTGCTCGATGTCTCCGGGCTCCAGCCGAGCTCGAAGGGCTGGCGCATCAAGTACTCCGGAGGGAAGCGCACCGTGATCGACGGGCCCTTCACCGAGGCGAAGGAGCTCGTCGCCGGCTACACGCTTATTCAGGTGAAGTCGAAAGAAGAGGCCATGGAATGGGCCCGGCGCTATCCCAATCCGGCTGCGGACGGCAAGGAAGGCGAGATCGAGGTGCGCCAGCTGTTCGAGCTGGACGACTTACCTCCGAGCGAGGCGGTTGAGCGCTTCCGTAAGTTGGGTGTCGGAGGGAAGGAATAGTGGCCACCTACCACCCTCGCAAGAAATAGGCGCATGACGGCTTCCGATACACGTGGCGCGATCGACGCGGTCTGGAGGATCGAGTCGGCAAGGCTCATCGCCGGGCTCACGCGGATCGTGCGCGATCTCGGTCTTGCCGAAGATCTCGCGCAGGATGCGCTCGTCGCCGCGCTCGAGCAGTGGCCGGAGGCGGGCGTTCCGGACAACCCGGGCGCCTGGCTCATGGCCGTCGCGAAGCGCCGGGCCATCGACCAGCTGCGCAGGAGAACGCTCCTCGAGCGCAAGCACGAGGAGCTCGGCCGCGAGCTCGAGGCCCAGCGGGAAATGGCCGAGGCGGATTTCCACGCGGCGATCGACGATGACGTCGGCGACGACCTGTTGCGCCTTGTGTTCACGGCGTGTCACCCCGTGCTCTCTGCTGAAGCGCGCGTTGCGCTTACGCTCCGGTTGCTCGGTGGCCTGACAACCGAGGAGATCGCGCGCGCGTTCCTCGTCCCGGAGCCGACCGTCGCCCAGCGAATCGTTCGGGCCAAGCGGACCCTCGCCGAGGCGCGCGTCCCATTCGAGGTCCCCCGGGGGGAAGAGCTGGCCGCCCGTCTGTCGTCGGTGCTCGAGGTCATCTACCTCATTTTCAACGAGGGCTACACGGCGACCGCCGGTGACGACTGGGTGCGACCTGCGCTCTGCCAGGAGGCGCTCCGTCTCGGCCGCATCGTGGCCGGGCTCGTTGTGAAGGAGCCGGAGGTTCACGGCCTTGTCGCGCTGATGGAGATCCAGGCGTCGCGCTTGGGCGCGCGGATCGGCCCATCGGGAGAACCCGTCCTGTTGTTCGATCAAGACCGCGGGCGTTGGGATCAACTCCTCATCCGTCGCGGCCTGGCGGCGCTCGAGCGTGCTGAGAAGCTCGGCGGCACGCTCGGCCCGTATACATTGCAGGCCGCGATCGCCGCCTGTCACGCGCGAGCGCATACCCCGGCGGAGACGGACTGGGAGCGCATCGTGGCGCTCTACGATGCCCTCGCGCAGATTGCGCCGTCGCCCGTGGTTGAGTTGAATCGTGGAGTCGCGGTGGCCATCCTCGGAGCCGTCGCTTGAAGGCTACCACCTCTTGCCGAGCGTGCGCGGCGACCTCCTCGCCAAGCTTAGCCGGTTCGATGAGGCCCATGCGGAGTTTGAGCGCGCGGCATCGCTCACCCGAAACGCCCGTGAGCGCAAGCTGCTCCTTGCGCGCGCCGCCGCGTGCGCG
>VBAL01000288.1:1734-2227 GCA_005888595.1 Candidatus Segetimicrobium genomatis | reverse complement strand
AACGCCGCAGCGCGCGATATAGTATCAGCATCTCTGGGTCAGGACACTGGCAAACGACGGCCGATCGCAGGAGCTGGCCTCGTTGGTCGAGCACGCGCTATTCAATCACCTGGTCCGCCCGCTGCAGCAGCGACTGAGGGATCGTCAGGCCGAGCGCCTTCGCGGTCTTGAGGTTGATTACAAACTCAAACTTGGTCGGCCGCTCCACAGGTAGGTCTGCGGGCTTGATACCTTTCAGGATTCTGTCCACGAAGTATGCAGCTCGTCTGTGCATACCCGGGTAGCTCGGCCCGAAGGAAAACAACCCACCTGCCTCGACCAATTCGGGGTGCACGGCCACCGCGGGCAAGTGCTGTTTGGTAGCGAAATCCACGATGCGCTGGCGATTGTGCAAGAACAGACGATCACCCATCACCTGGAGCGCTCCTGGCCGCGCCCTGACGATCGCTTTGAACGCCTCTTCGAGATCGCCCGCGGTCTTCACGTCGAAGAC
>VBAL01000288.1:0-1586 GCA_005888595.1 Candidatus Segetimicrobium genomatis | reverse complement strand
CCCCGGTGATGTTTCCACCGGGCCGCCTGAGGCTCACCACGATACCCGAGGCCACGGGATCGCCGACCCCCACCATGACGAGCGGGACCGACGTTGTCGCCTTCTTGACAGCCTGGGTGGCGGGCGTCCCTGCCGTCACGATTACCTCTACCCTCCGAGCGAGCAACTCCGCGATGAGGCCGGGGAAACGCTCGTACTTCCCTTCCGCCCATCGATACTCGATGGCGATATTCTGTCCCTCGACGTAGCCCAGCTCGCGCAAGCCCTCGCGGAATGGCGTGACGAGATTGGCCTCCAGGGCCGCCGTGGAGTTCCCGAGGAACCCTATCCGGTGAGCCTTCCCCGCGGGCTGCGCTTCAGCGGCGAATGGCGCATCGAGGAGGAGGCAGCGCGCGAGAATGACGAATCCGATCCGCCGCATGGGCACCTCGGTGGAGGACGACTGCCGGGAGTCTAGCCGAACGTCACGACGCGCACCAGCACGGCGCCGCACGAGCACGCGCTATTCAATCACCTGGTCCGCGCGTAGCAGCACCGACTGCGGGATCGTCAGTCCGAGCGCCTTGGCGGTCTTGAGGTTGATGACCAGTTCGAACTTCGTGGGCTGCTCGACAGGGAGGTCGCCTGGCTTGGCGCCTCTGAGAATCTTGTCGATGTAGGAGGCAGCGCGGCGATCGAGTTCAACTCTCACCGGCCCGTACGCGATCAGTCCTCCGGCTTGCGCGTTCTCACCCCATTCGTAGATCGCCGGGATGCGTCGCCGCGCCGCCATTTGAATGATTTGGCGGTGATCCTGAAAGAAGCGCGGGAAGGAAGGGACCAAGAGGGCATCGACCTCTTCCCTGACCATGGTTTCGAAAACGCGCTCATAGCCTGTCGAGCCAGGCACATCGGTCATGTAGAGATGGATCTTCCAGGCCTTGGCGACTCGGCGAACTTCCGTAAACGCCCCCCAGCCGAGGCCGGGGTTGAGTACCGCGACCTTCTTAGCGCTGGGCACGGCCTCCAAGAGCAACTGAAGCCGCTTGGCGTCCAACTCGGCGGCGAGCATGTAGATGCCTGTCACGTTGCGGCTGGGGCGGGCGAAACTCGCCACGATACCGGATTCGATGAGACCTTCTCCACCCCAGAACCTCATGACGATCGGGATCGTCTTTGTGGCCTGGCTTGCCGCCCGAACTGCTGGCGGGCTCACGGCCACGATGACATCGACATTCGCACTGACCAGCTCGGCCGCCAAGTGCGGAAGACGATTGAGATCGTTCTCGGCGGTGCGAACTTCAAGCGTGAACGTCCGGCCCTCGACGTAACCGAGATCGCGTAGCGCTTCAGTCAACAGCGCCCTTGAGATCTCTGCCGGAGCTAGGAAACCGATTCGCCACACTTTGGGCGACGGCTGAGCCTCGACGGCGAGCGGCGCAAGAATGAGGCTGACAGCGAGAATGACCGCGACCCGATCAGCCGCATGGGCACCTCGATGGACGATGGCTGGCGGGAGTCTAGCCGAAGGCCACCATGCACACCAGCGCCCCGGCCTAGACGAGAACCGGGGCACGCGCTATTCGATCAACTGGTCCGCCCGCACC
>VBAL01000283.1 GCA_005888595.1 Candidatus Segetimicrobium genomatis | reverse complement strand
TCCTGCGGGTCAAAGGCTATCAGAACCTCTGGGCCCTGGGTGATGCGGCGCTGATCCCCGATGTGGCGCGAGGTGGCTACTGTCCACCGACCGCCCAATACGCGATGCGAGAGGGACTCCAGTGTGCCCGGAACGTGCTCGCCACGATCCAAGCCCGTCCCCCCCACCCATTTCGGTTCGGGGGGCTCGGCCAACTGGCGGTGGTCGGCCGTCATGTCGGGGTGGGGCGGCTGTTCCGCTGGAAGATTTCAGGAGTCCTTGCGTGGTTCCTGCATCGGTTGGTTTACCTGGGGAAGGTGCCCGGATTCCGGTGCAAAGTGCGAGTGGGGATAGACTGGGCGCTCGACCTCCTGTTCCCGCGCGACATCACCAT
Organism: Candidatus Segetimicrobium genomatis; assembly: GCA_005888595.1. Taxonomy (GTDB): domain Bacteria; phylum Sysuimicrobiota; class Sysuimicrobiia; order Sysuimicrobiales; family Kaftiobacteriaceae; genus Telluricultor. The sequence goes on along the minus strand of VBAL01000283.1, from coordinate 1,407 downwards.
GATGGAGTTACGGCGGACGGAGCAGCTTGCGCGGGCGCACTATCGAGAGGGCGAGGTGATTATCAGGCAAGGAGAAATCGGGGACCACTTTTGTCCTTCAGGAGGAGCCCGGAGCACAGCCAAAACGGCTCAGGGTGCTCGGGACAGGCGCCTCCTTTGGAGAGATCGCCTTGCTCAACGCCCAACCCCGAACTGCGACAGTCCGTTGCTTGACCCCGGTGAACGTCGTCAAGTTGAGCCGCCGGGATTTCTTGACTCTGGTCGGAAGCCATGACATCTTCCGACGCATTGTGGAGCAGCAAGCACGGAGCCTGACGAAAAATTAAGGGGATTAGAAACACCTCGCTCCGGGCGTCCCGCGCGGCGTCCGCCGATCCCAGGTTATGCTTCGAGAGATCATAGACCCGCCCCGCTAACCGCAGGTAGAGGTCCTCAAGGGCCTCACTGCGGGAAGTATTTGCCCCTTGACAGGTCTTGGTCTACGCCGTATCTTGCGCGATGTGTAATTCCTTTGCTTGCGCGCCACAGGCCTGCACGCGCTACTTCACAGGGAGGTGCCGACATGCTCCAATGCATCATCACTGAAACCAAGGATCTCGAGCCGGTGATCTACGACTGGGGAGGGGTCAAGTGGGTCGCCAACAACGAGTTGGCGCCGGGCTGCGAGCTGAGCTTCGGGCTCGTGCACATCTTGCCCGGCAAGACGAATCCCGAACACTGGCACACCGCCGCCGAGGAGATCGTGTACATGCTCCAGGGCGAGTGCACCGTGCGCGTGGGCGACCGGCGGATGATGATCCGTCCCGGTCAGAGCCTGATCATCGCGAAGGGGACCAAGCACGAGGTCTCGAACCACGGCTGGGAGCCCGTCGTGTACGTCTGCGCCTTCTCGGCGAGCACGCGGGGCACGCTGTTCGGGGATCCCAGCATTCCGGGCGCGCGGCCGATGTCCGGCCAGCACGCGCAGCCCTGGTAAGCGATCTTACCCCGTGCCCGTGGAGTCTGTCTACGACCTCGTTGTGATCGGCGCCGGCCCGGCCGGCGAGAAGGGCGCGGCCCGGGCCGCGTACTTCGGCAAGCGTGTCGCCATCGTCGATTCCAACCCCCGCCCGGGCGGGATCGCGGTCAGCATCGCCGGCATCCCGACGAAGACGCTGCGCGAGGGCGCAATCTACCTGAGCGGACTCGGCCAGAGCGCGAACCTGCTTCCGGCGCCGAGCGCTCAAGACCCCTGGCGCCTGCTCATGGCCCGCAAGCTCGAGGTGTCGGAGTTCATGACCAAAACCGTCGAGCGCAACCTGGTGCGTCACGGCATCGAGCAGATCTGCGGGCGGGCGCGACTCCTTCTCGGCCGGCGCGTCGAGGTCGAGAGGCCCGGCGGCGAGCGGACCATGCTCCAGGCCGAGG
>VBAL01000282.1 GCA_005888595.1 Candidatus Segetimicrobium genomatis | reverse complement strand
CGTCCCTCGATGGCGAAGATGTAGCGGGTCGTGGTGAGGAACAGGACGATCACGATAAGGAACGGCACGACCGTCCAGGCCAGCTCGATCTGGGTGCTCCCGTACACCTGGGGAGGTTCCCGTCCATCGTCACCGGGACGGCGCCGGAAGCGAATGATGGCGTAGACGGTGAGGCCAGCGACGACGATGAAGATGAACATGGCAATGGCGAGCACCAGAAAGGACACCTCGCGGATTGCGAACGCCGGCGTCGACACCGGCGCGAACATGCTCGGCGTCGGAGCGACTGCCATGACCACCGTCGTCAAAAAGATCCTCCGGCCGCCCGCCGGGACGCATCCGTCGTGCCCGCGATGCGGTTCACGTCGCCATCCATGCGTGTTGCTCCTTTGGAGGGGCACGTGCGAGCCGCTGATAGTCGTCACCGAAGTCTTTAGCAAGAACACGCAAGCCTTCCGGCTCGACCGGACGGGAATCGCCATCATCGGCGCGACCATCATGGTCGTCAGCGGGGTGATTCGGTGGGGCCAGGCCGTGGCGGCAGTAGACACCCGTGGGACCCGTGACGGCGTCTCCAGCACCTTGTTGCAGCCTGCAGCCGCGCGCCGGTCGCTCTCCTGGGCGGCTACCTCGAACGGCGGAGGCTCAGCGGAAGCCCGGGAAACGGCTCACCGGTGATCGTGTCCTGCTTGACCCGGAGCTCAGCGAGCGTCGTCCACTGTAGCGCCAGCTTCAGCAACTCGCCCTGGACCGAACCGGTGACATTACCCGAGTAGTCCGGCCGCCCGGCGATGTCGATGGTGCCCTTCACAGCGGCACCACTCTGGGTCAGCGTCAGTGACACGGGCACGAACACTCCACCCGTCCCCGCGCTTCCCGTCCATGTGCCCGCCAGATTGGCAGTCGGCGCGCTCTCCTCGGCCTTCTCTGCCCGCCAGGCCGCGCACCCCGTGGCGAGCAGAGCCAGAAGCACGATCGTAGGCGTCTTTATCATGGTTTCCTCCTGAGCCTATTCGCGTGGGGACCCGCGTCTCGCCGAAGTAGTCGATGTACCGGTCGATCAACCGCGGTCGATCGGCCAGCAACGCACACAGGTACACGATCGAATCGGCGAGGCGGCGCTCGGCACGTTTCATCATCATGTTGTCGTCTTCCTCGCTGTTCTGACGACGACGCTCCGGCGCACGCTTCTCGTGTCATCCTGTTTCGGCAAGAACGCGAAAGTGTCCGATGGCCCGACGTGCGCATTCCTGCGAAAACTTCGCCGGCTGTCCTTCGCCTCGTCCGCCAGCCTTCTCGAAATGGATGAGAACGGAAATTTGCGAGCAGCGCGCGCTGCCGGACACCGGCGCGGGCCGAAAGAGAAGGCAAATGAGACCGCTATTCGCGCTCCTTTTCATGCTGCTGGTGTTGCCGGGCCTGGCCGGGTGCACGTCCGGCATGTCGGCCTTGGGCGAGGCGCCGGCCGCCTCCGACGTCGATGTCGACCCGTGGCCCCGCCAGCTCGCGAGCGGTGACGACACGTTCTCGATCTTCCAGCCGCAGTACGA
>VBAL01000287.1:3189-3762 GCA_005888595.1 Candidatus Segetimicrobium genomatis | reverse complement strand
CTGTACAGCAGCAGATTGGGCGTGCCAGGGCGGTTCCCCGTGATCACGCCCGCCGTCGCGTTGTTGAGAATCCAGTTGGCCACGACGTCAGATGATGCGTCGCCAAACGTCGCTTTGTAGAGCGCGGCGACGCCGGCGACATGCGGCGCCGCAAACGAGGTGCCTGTCTCGATACTCGTCTGGCCGTTGAGCCACGTTGACTGGATGAGCTCCCCTGGCGCGTAGATCTTGACGCACTGGCCCCAATTCGAGAAGGCACCTTTCGCGTCTGACTTCGTTGACGCCGCGACGGCGAAGGGAGCTTGGCCTGGGGCCAATTGGCACTCGTCGGCGTTGTCGTTGCCGGCCGCAGTAGCCACGAAGACGCCGGAGGCCCAGAGCCTCTGTATCGCCGTCGCCAACGCGGTAGAGGGTTCCGACTGCATGAGGACATTTGCCACAGCGGGACTCTGGTGATTGGCGGTCACCCAGTCGATACCCGCGATGATATCGGAGGTAGTGAAGGTCCCCCGGCAGTCTGCAGACCAAACCCGGACGCCATGAAGGAAGACCCCCTTGGCGACGCCGTAGGTC
>VBAL01000287.1:0-3039 GCA_005888595.1 Candidatus Segetimicrobium genomatis | reverse complement strand
CCGGCCCCCGTTGACGTGTAGGTGTACGTGCCGGAGAGCGGGAGCGCGCGCTGATCGATCCGGTCGAGCCCCCAGGGGTCGCCGTTCGCATCCATCTGCTGGGTGACGGACATGCTGACTGCCCGATCGGGCTCGACCATACCCATCGGGCCGAGCCTCTGTAGGTCGCTGCTCGCACCCATCAGCCGGGTGCGAGGCACGCTGTCTTCCCGATCGGGCTCGACGTAGGCGATGAGCGCATCCTGCCGCAACGCCGCCACCGCCGCATCGGGCAGACGCGCCGCAAAACCCTGGAGTGCGCGCGTGTAGCTGTGCAACAGGGTTCCGCCTTGCGCATTCACCAGCGACTGGGCGAGGCCGACGGGGTCGGCGACGCTATCCCGAAACACGACGATGTACTGCCCGGGGATAACCCCGTTGGCGCCGTTGCGCGGCCCGGGCTGCGTCGGGGTCAAGGCGTCCCGGCATGCCCAGAACGCGACGAGAACGGTAAGCGCGACTGCCCTCGCAGCTGACATGATGACACCTGCGGAGAGATGACTACCGGTCGGACGCGCAAGTTCCGTTCTCAACTGGTGGAAGGGCGACCGAGGACGCTAGTAGCTGCTGCCGTTCGATCATCATGCCTGTTCAAGTGTTGCAGCGTCGCAGCACCACGAAGGGATTGGGTGGCGTGCACGAAGCAGTGCGTGGAGCGGCATGCAAACTGCGATAGTGCCAGACGGGAACACGGGAATGTGAGGAGAGCGTCCATGTCGTTGCGGGCTGTGGTGTCGACCGAGGAAGCGCAGCGCCGTGTCGACGGCTACTTCGCCACGCAGGTGAGTGCCTGGACGGACATCTACAATGGGGCGGGACTCGTTGCCTCCATTTATCAACGGCGCCTGGCGGTTTCACTCCGATGGATTGCGGAGCTCGCGCTAGCGCCCGGCGAGCGCCTGCTCGAAGTCGGCTGCGGGGCCGGGCTTGCCGCCGTGACCCTGGCTCAGCGCGGTTTCGTCGTCGACGCCGTGGATACCGTGGGGGAAATGGTCCAGCGCACGCGCCAAGCTGCGGCTGAGGCCGGCCTCGCTCAGAGGGTGAAGACCGCCGTGGAGGATGCACACCACCTCACGTTTCCGGACGCCACGTTCCAGTTGGTGCTGGCCCTGGGCGTCCTTCCGTGGTTGCCCGCTCCACGGCAGGCGTTGGGCGAAATGGCACGGGTCGTAAGGCCTGACGGGTATGTCCTCGTGAGTGCCGACAATCGCTGGCGGCTGACCGACCTACTCGATCCCTGGCGGTCTCCGCCGCTCGACCCGATCAAGGGGGCCGCCGGAGCGGTGCTGCGGCAGCTCGGCCTACGCCGCCCGCCGCCGCATCGTGAGCCGTCCCCGCAGGCCGTGTCGATCACAGAGTTTGACCGGTCGCTCTGGTCGGTGGGACTCAGAAGGGTGAAGACCACGACTCTCGGGTTCGCCCATTTCACGTTCTTCAACCGCCATCTCTTCACGGGCGCGACCAGCGCGAAACTCCACTGTGTCTTGCAGAGGTGGGCGGATCGGAACGTGCCCGTATTTCGAATGCTTGGGAACCAACATATCGTTCTGGCCCAGAAGGTGTCGAATCATCCTGCGGTCGCTCCCGCAACACAGACAGACCGAGGCCGCACGTGAAACGCGGGGAGAATGGGACACTGCTGTGCGTGGCCAACTTCCCGGCGAATACCGGTTATGCGTGGGGCTACATCGAACGCGTGTACGCCAGGATCGCCGATCACCTTGCCACACACGGAGTCCGGACCCTGGTGGCGTACCCCGAGATGGGGGAGCCACCGCGAACCCTCGCGGGCAGCGCCGCCGAGCCCGTGGTGCTGGGCGTCGCGCTCGACGAGGCCGCGGCAGTTCGAGCCACAGAGGACTTCATCCGCCGCGAGGGAGTGCGCGCACTCTACTTGACGGACCGCCCCGCTAGGAGCCGCTTCTATCGTCGTCTCCGACGGGCGGGCGCCCGCTGGATCCTCGTGCATGATCGCTCCTCCGGAGAGCGGACCCGCCCACGGGGCTTGAAGCGAGCGGCGAAGTGGTTGCTTGCTCGTCTTCCGGGCGCCACGGCCGACGTCGTGGTCGCCGTGAGTAACTATGTAGCTCGACGTCAGGTTGAGGTCGGCCTCGTGCCCGCAAGCCGCGTGGTACGCGTGTGGAACGGTATGTCCCTGCCGCCAGCGGCCGACTCGTCTGTAGTCCGCACCAGGGCACTCTTGGGGGTTGGCGTTAGCGCCGATCGCCTTGTGGTTGCGTGCGCTTGCCGCGCCGCTCCCGAAAAGGGGGTCCATCACCTGCTGCGCGCCTTCGATCGGGTAACCAGGGACGAGCGTTTGAAGGATCGCCATCCCCTCCTGCTCTACGCCGGGGACGGTCCGCAAATGGGAGAGCTCGTGGAGCTGCGGGAGAGGCTCCAAGCGAGGGAAGACATTCGCCTCATCGGATACCACGCCAATGCGGCGGCTCTGCTTGCAGACGCGGATCTGTGTGTCGTGCCCTCTGTGTGGCAGGACGCATTTCCCAATGCGGTGCTCGAGACGATGGCGTCAGGAAAAGCCGTGATTGCCACATCCGTCGGTGGCATTCCCGACATGATCGAAGACGGCGTGTCCGGGCTCCTGGTGCCGCCGGGCGACGAAGCAGCCTTGACGGCTGCGATCGTGGCCCTACTCGGCGATCCTGCCCGGCGCAGAGCGCTGGGCCAAGCCGCGCGTGAGCGCGTTGCTGCACGCTTCACCCTGACCGAGCAAGTCTCCCGGCTGACGGCGTTGATCGAGGAGGGTTTCGGGGGGCCGTGCGGTGCGGTGACAACGAGAAGCCTCGGTGCGACATAACGCGCTACGAGGTTTCATGTTCCGTCAAGAGGCCCGGCAGGGATCGCTCGCGAGCAGCCGAACGCAGTGAGGATGCGAGCATTGAGGCGCTGGCGGGCCTGTGAGCAGGAGCGCCAGCGACTGCGAAACAGGCCCGGCAGGAATCGAACCTGCAACCCCCGGTTTTGGAGACCGGTGCTCTA
>VBAL01000286.1:2337-3730 GCA_005888595.1 Candidatus Segetimicrobium genomatis | reverse complement strand
GCTCCTGGGTGTCGTCGAGCTCGTGCCGCCCCGGCACGCCGCCCGTGTGGAAGTGCGCGATGTGGCCCAGGTGGGCGCGCACGGTGCGGATCACGTCCCCTTCCATGATCTGCATGTGGTAGATGTCGTACAGCAGCTTCACGCGCGGGGAGCTCACGGCTTGCATGACCTGGACGCCGAAGGTGGTCCGGTCCCCCTGGAAATCGGCGTGATCCACCTTGCTGTTCAGCAGCTCCAGGCAGACGGTGACGCCCTGCTCCTCCGCGAGCGCCTTGATGCGGTTCAAGCCGGCGACGCAGGCGTCGATCGCCGCGGCATCGCTCCGGCCGCGGCGGTTGCCGAACATCGCGATCACGTTGGGAACGCCGGCCCGCGCCGCGGCGGGAATCGCGCCTTCGAGCTCGCGCAGCAGCATCGGGTGATTGGCCGGGTCGTTGAATCCGGTGGCGATGAAATCGCGGCGGTCCGCGGGCGAGGGGTAACCCATCGAGCAGACCAGGCCGAGATCGCGCACGCGCTCCCAGTCGTCGCGGTAGAGCAGGTCGATGCCCGCCAGGCCCATCCCGGCCGCCGCGCGGCAGAGGTCGGGCAGGGGGATGCCGCCGAACGGCCAGCGGCAGACGGATTGCTTCAGCCGACCGGGCCCCGAAGGAGCGCGTCGAGCGGTCTCGGCGGGCACCAGCCGCGGGTCGCCGAGGGCCAGAGCGCCGAGCGCGCCAGCGGAGGCGGCGAGCAGGGTGCGGCGGGAGACCGTAGTCACGCCCTATTCTGCGCGAAGATCTTCTCGCCGTCAAAGCGGCCGTTCTCGATGAAAACCTCGGAGATCGCCCGCCCGCGGGTGATGCTCCCCGCCATGTACACGCCGGGGACGTTGGTCTCGAGCGTTGCGGGGTCGCACTCGGGCCGCAGCGTCTTCTCGTCGAGTCGGATGCCCAGGCCGCGGAACAGGTCGAAGTCGGGATGGTAGCCGGTGAGGGCATACACCCGGTCGGCGGGCAGCGCTTCCTCCTGCCGGCCGCGGGTGATCATCACCCGGTCCGGCTCGATGCGGCTCACCTGCGCCTCGAAGCGCGCGGCGATCTCCCCCGCCTTGATCCGGTTCTCGATGTCCGGCTTGACCCAGTACTTCACGGTCTCCCCGAGCTGCGCGCGGCGGTGCACGAGGGTGACGCGCGCGCCGGCGCGAAACAGCTCGAGCGCCGCTTCGGCCGCCGAGTTTTTCCCGCCGATCACCACCACGTCACGGCCGCTGGAAAAGTGCGGGTCGTCGAAATAGTGGCTCACCTGCGGCAGGTCTTCACCCGGGACGCCGAGCAGGTTGGGGTGGTCGAAGTAGCCGGTGGCGACGACGAGCCGACGGCACCGCACCTGCTCCGCCGCCCCCCCCCCCCCC
>VBAL01000286.1:0-2202 GCA_005888595.1 Candidatus Segetimicrobium genomatis | reverse complement strand
GGCCGGCGCAGGAGAGGGGGTGACCGCCGATCTCCAGCCGCTCCGGGGTCGTGAAGAACGTCATCCCGATCGGGTAGCGGGCGATGGCATTGACCAGCGCCCCGCCGTCGGCGATCAGAGACCCGAGACCCCGGCGGCGGGCGGAGATGGCGCAGGCCAGCCCGATCGGACCCGCGCCGGCGATGAGGACGTCTTCGCTCGACCGTTCACCCATGGCGGACAGAACCTATCGGGAAAGCCCTCGCCGGTACAGGCGTTGCACCGGGGGCCGTTGACCCCCTTCGCCCCCCGTTTATCTTCCCACCGCCGCAACACCGGCCGTCTCATCTCGCAGTGGAGTCATGGAAGCAATGAAGGCCACCGACATTCGCCGCGGGCACGTCATTCTGATCGACGGACAGCCCTGCCGGGTCATGGAGTTCACCCACCGCACGCCCGGCAACCTCCGGGCCTTCGTGCAAGTGCGGCTGCGCAACCTCGTCAGCGGAAACACCTTCGACACCCGGCTCAGCGCCACGGACTTCCTGGAGGAGGCGCGCCTCGAGACCAAGGAGTTTCAGGTGCTCTACCGGGATGCCGCCGGCATCCACGTGATGGACACGAACAACTACGAGCAGTACACGCTGAGCGAGGAGTCCGTGGGCGATCAGGGCGACTGGCTGCAGCCCGAGATGCACGATGCACGTCCAGGTGGAGTGGCTGGACGGCAAGCCGATCGGCATCGAGCTGCCGTCGGTGATCGAGCTCAAGGTGGTCGAAACCTCGCCCGTGATGCGGAGCGCCACCAAGACCGCGAGCACGAAGCCGGCCAAGCTCTCCAACGGCGTGACCGTCCAGGTGCCCGATTTCGTCAGCGAAGGGGACACGGTGCGCGTGGATCCGCGCAGTGGGGAGTATTTGGAGCGGGCGAAGTAGAGCTCAAGAGTACGTGACGCGTGGTACGTAGTGCGTGGGCCAACGCACCACGCACTACCCACGCCGCAGTTCTCTCAGCTCTCCACGATGATCAAGAACTTCGACGAGGCCCAAAACCGTTCGGGATCGGCGATCTTGAGGACCGAGCCGGTGATCTCCCCGTCCGGGTTCGGCGGCGTTTCCAGCGCCTGGAGATCCTGTCGCGAGGCGATCCGGTAGGGTCGCGTCGAGTCGGGCAGGGTGATCTCCCGCACCTGGCGCTTGTTGAAGGTCCGGAACTCGCTGGGGTCGAGCTCCCGGCCGGGCACCAGCGTCTGTCCGCTCTTCCAGAGCACGAACAGGAAGCGGCTGCCGCCCTCCTTCCGGATGATCCCCCGCTGGATCAGCTCGTCCTCGGTGCCGATCACGTAGTAGACCGTGTTGGTCTTGGTCGCGAGCTGGTTGACCGTATCAGCCAACGCCGCGTTCGCGGCGGCCAGCTGGGTCACCTGGTCGGTCAGCGAGGCGATGGTCGCCTTCTGGCTCTCCAGCATGTTCTGGAAGTTGGCCAGCGTCGAGTCGAGCGTGGCCCGCAGACTGTCGGAGAGAACGGTCAGGCTGCGGATCCGCTGCTCGTTCTCCCGCAGCCGGGTCTCGCTCTCGTTCACCTTCACGGCGATGTAATGGATCCGCTGGATGACGCTGTCGCGCGCGGCGCGCATCGGCGATTCGCTGGACACGTGTAGCCGCTTCGACGGCACCTGCACCCGCGCCAGCTCGGCGCCGATCTGGCTCATCAGCCGGGAGTTCTCGGCCATCTCCTGCATCAGCCGATCCCGCTCCGACGATACGGTGGCCAGCTGTTCCAGCTTCGCCTGCGTCTCCCGGGACGGCTGGTTCTGGCACGCGGCCAACCCCAGCAGCAGTGCCGGGAGGCAGGCCGCGGCACGGCGGCTCCTGCTCAACATAGGGTCCTCCTGTTGCCGAAAGACTCGTGATGCGGGTCACAGGATCCTGAGGCGTACGACAGGTCCGGACCGCGAGGGCGAGAAGTGTGTACCCCGCGACACCGGGAGGGGGTCCCGCTTCGCCACAAGAAAGCACAGTGGCTCCGCGGGACCCCCTCCCGGTGCCCCCGCTCGTCAAAACAGCTCCAGTTGCACCCCGACGAGGCCCCGCAGCCGCTCCAGCAGCTTGACCATCGCCCAGCTGTCACGCTCGCAGTAGGCCAGCAGCGCCCGGCGCAGCCGTGTCCGCTCGGCCTCCGGCAGCGTGTCGCGCTTCAGCATCAGGCGCATCAGCTCGAGG
>VBAL01000285.1:2051-2579 GCA_005888595.1 Candidatus Segetimicrobium genomatis | reverse complement strand
CCACGCTTGCGCGCGATACCACGCTGCTGTCCGGTACACGCCCGCCTCCAGATCCGTCTGAGCTCGCCAGCCCGTGTCTGCCGTCAGGGCGTCCGCGCGGCACGTCCACGCGGGAGCGAGAAACTCGTTCGCCTTGTCCGCCGACAGCAGGGTCGTCCGGCCGGCCAGGTGCGCCAGGGTGCCGATCGTCCAGAGCAACGCCCGCACCAACGGGGGCGGCAGCGGAACGATACGCGGCGTCCTTCCCACCGCACCCCCGACGGCGCGCACCAAGCCCTGGCTCGTCGTGGTCACCGGGTGGGCGGCATAGTAAACCTTGCCGGCCGCCGCCGGGGTGGTCGCCGCCGCGATCAGCGCCTGGGCCAGATCCCCGGCATACACGACCGAGAGCTCCTGCGATCCGTCACCGAATACCGGGGCGACTCCGGTCCGGACCACCATGAAGAGCTTGAGGACCTCCCGATCCCACTCCCCATAGACTACCGGCGCCCGGACGATGGTCCAGGGGAGGGCGGCGGCGCGCACCAG
>VBAL01000285.1:0-1950 GCA_005888595.1 Candidatus Segetimicrobium genomatis | reverse complement strand
GGTTCGGGAGCCGCCGCCTCCAACAGCTCGGCGGTACCGTCCCGGTTGACCGTCATGAAGTCGCGCAAGTCGCGCGCGCTGATGCGGCCGGCAAGATGGAAGACGACGTCCGTCCCGGCGCACCCCTCGCGCAGGGCGGTCGGGTCGCTCAGATCGCCGTGCACCATGCGCACCCGGTCCCAGCCGAGGGCCGCGGCCTTGCCCGGGGAGCGTACCAGGCACGTCACCTGGTAGCCGCGCTCGAGCAGCGCTCGGACCAGGTGGGCGCCGACGAAGCCGGTCCCCCCGGTGACGAAGGCCTTCACAGCGCTTTGTCGAAAACCCGGTAGGTCTTATAGGGGCGGAACCCGAGCGCCTGGGCGGCTTTGTTCATCGGGGCGTTGTCTTCGAGGATCCAGCCGCCCTCACCCCAGTTGTAGCCCTTCGCCACCCCCTTGGTCCAGATCCAGTTGTACAACAAGGCATCGATGCCCCGACCCCGGAACTCGGGGATGGTGCCGAGCAGCAGCACGCGGACGCGGTGAATCCGCCGGGCGTGCCACAGGATGAGCGGCACGCCCCAGAGCCGGCCCGACGGATTGTGGCGGAGGGCGACGTTCAGGTCCGGGAGGGCGACGGCGAACCCCACCACCTTGCCGTCCCGCACGGCGAACGGCACGAGGTCCGGCACGGCGATCGGTTTCAGCTGCTTGGCGAGGTGATCGATCTCGGGCTCGGTGAGCGGGACGAAGCCCCAGTTCCGCTCCCAGGCTTGGTTGTAGAGCTCTTTGATCAGGTCCACCTCCGCGGCGAACCGCCTCAGGTTGAGGGGCCGCAGGGTGATGCCCGCCCGGTCGGCTACGCGCTGGGCGATCTTGAGGTAGCGCTCCGGCGGCGCCTGGCCCGAGCCTTCGTAGGCGAACAGGTCCTTGGCCTTCCGGAAGCCGTGACGCTCGTGCAACTCGACGTAGTAGGCGGGGTTGTGAGGCATCATCAGCGTGGGCGGCGTGGTGAACCCGTCCACCAGCAGGCCGCACTCGTCGTTGATCGACGGGCTCATCGGCCCGCGCATCGTGTCGTGACCCTTGGTCGACAACCACTCGGCCGCCGCCTCCCACAGCGCGTTCGCGACTCCCTGGTCGTTCACGCACTCGAAGAATCCATAGAACCCGACCCGGTCCTGGTGGATCTGGTTGTGCAGGTGGTTCCGGATTGCGCCGATCCGTCCGACGGTCTGACCGTTCGACCGTCCGACGAAGAACCGCGCTTCGGCGTGCTGCCAGAACGGGTTCTTTTTGGGAGAGAGGAGGGTGCGCATGTCCATGCGCAGCTGGGGGACCCACAGCGGGTCGCCGCGGTGCAGGTCGTAGGGGAAGGCGATGAAGCGATTGAGATCGTGCCCGTCGGTGACGGGCACGATCTCCGGTCCGCTCAGATGACCCCCAGCTCTTTGCCGAGTCGGGCGAAGGCTTCGAGGGCGGTGTCGATCTGCTGCTCGCTGTGCGTCGCCATCAGGCTGGTGCGCAGCCGACACAGCGATGGCGGCACGGCAGGCGGAACCACCGGATTGGTGAACACGCCGGCGTCGAACAGCTTGCGCCAGAACAGGAACGTCTTTTCGAGCGGCACCCCACGCTGCGCAGCCCGTCCTGCAGGCGCCGCGCGTTCTTCCACAGCCGCTCGCGGCGCTCGGGCTCGCGCTGCAGCACCTGCAGCGCCGCCAGTACGCCGGCGGTGTTCCCGGGGGGCAGCGCGGCCGTGAAGATCAGCGGCCGGCTGTGGTGCTTGAGGAAGTGGATCACGTTCTCCGTGCCGGCCGCGAAACCGCCGATCGAGGCGAGCGACTTCGAGAACGTCCCCACGATGAGGTCCACTTCGTCCACCAGGCCGAAATGGGCGGCGGTCCCGTCACCCCGAGGGCCCAGCACTCCGACCGAATGTGCGTCGTCGATGGCAAGCGCGGCGCCGTAC
>VBAL01000289.1:1504-4997 GCA_005888595.1 Candidatus Segetimicrobium genomatis | reverse complement strand
TCATTCTCCCGCGTCACCGGCGGCACAGGCGTTGCTCCCTAGTCTGGGACGAGAACACACGACTGCTGGCACCGGAATTGCTAGTTGCAGTGGGAGGCGGAACATGCCCAGAACGTGAGGGTGCGGAGGCGGAGCAGGAGTCTGGCACGCCCCCGCAGCGGGAACGATTCAAACGGGAAACGATGTTACTCGCTAGACATTCCAAAAGGAGGAACGGACGATGTTTACGGCACGGTTGAGGGGGCTCTTGAAGAACTCGAAGGGTTTTACCCTGATTGAGATCGCGATCGTGGTGGCCATCATTGGCCTACTACTCATGATCGCGCTGCCACTGTACTCAGGGGCGCGGGTGCGCGCCTACGTGGCAGAAGCTCGGGCACTGACGTCAGAGTTTAAGTCGCTGGCGTGGGCCTGCCTGATCGAAAAGAGCTTCAATGAGGTCAATTGCTCAGACGCCACCGGTACCAAGGTGGGCTGGCCAGCGACCTCCAGGAACGACAGCGGCCCCTGGCAGTGGAACACCGGAGCTGTGTTTTTCTGCAAGACCATTGCGGCCGTTACCGCGAGCGAGCCGGCTAGTACGTGCGCCTCCGACTTCGCCGCAGCGGCCTTCGGCGTGCGCATCACACATAACAACTTGACAGGCTTGACGAGCGACTACGTGATCGCGATTAACACGAGCACGGGCAAAGTGGGCGAGAGCCCGGCCGACGGTACTTCATTCACGCCGTAAGGAGTGAGGCCGAGGATTCGAGGTAGGGGCGGCCTCCGGGCCGCCCCTACCCATATAGGTTCAGGGGGATGCGTTCGTGGATGCGGGGATAGCCATTCTCAACCTTCGTAATCGGGAACTCGAACAGACGGCGTCGAAGCTGCTGACCTGGACGATGGCGCTCGCCGTCGCAGTAGTCCCCCTGCTCATCGATCTGTCCAACCTGGACGACACCTACTACGCGGGGAAGGCCCGCGCCCTGTTCATCCTCGCGCCGGTCATCGTGGCCGGCCTGCTCCTCTCGCGTGGGATCCCCATCCTGAGACGCACCAGACTGCTCACTCCGCTTATGGCGTTTGTGATGGCGGTGGGCCTGGCTACCGCAGTCTCAGTGAATCCGCTGTGGAGTGTGGTGGGTGCGCCCCGGCGGCACGAGGGCCTGCTGTCGCTTGTAGCCTACGCGGTCATGTGCGCCGGCACGCTCGTGGTCGTAGTGCGGGGCGGGCTCCGCGTCTGGCTCGCCGCGGTGCTGGCCGGTGGGACGCTGGCCGGGTTGTATGGCATCGCGCAGTATTTCGGCATTGAACTCATCGTGCGGGACTCGGTCCGCGTGGACTGGTGGCGGCCGTTTTCCACCAGTGGCAATCCAAATTTTCTCGGCGCCTATATGGTGCTGATCGCGCCGCTCGCCGCGGCCGCTCTGCTAACCGTCCGCCGCCGAACGGTGGCGGTGCTGTCGCTGGCCGCGCTGACCGTGACGGTCATCACGGCGTTATGCACCTATAGCCGGGCTGCCTGGCTGGGCCTGGCAGTAGCGGCAGCGCTATTCGGCGTGTGGGTGCTGTGCTGGTCGTACTGGCAGGCATGTTTTTTGCTTCTCATAGTCCCCTGGCGGCCTCACGAGCGGACTGGTCGGCCGCGCAGCGAGCGTCGACTGCGGTCGAACCTGCGGATCCGCAAGGTGGGTTCCGGTGGCGACTGTACTTCTGGCGCCACACGCTTCAGCTGTTGGCGAAGCGTCCGATCGTAGGATACGGCCCAGAGACGCTCGTGCTGGTGTTCCCGCAAGGGTGGGACGCCGAGCGGTCCCGACTGTTCGGGGAGATGCTGTTCACACCGCCGATGGTCGACAAGGCTCACAACGAGACGCTGGACATGGCGATGTCGATCGGCGTGCTCGGTGTCGCCGCGTTCTGGTGGGTGTTGGTATCGGCGGCACGCGCCGGGAGGGCAGCTCTGGGCGCCCCCGGATCTCAGTGGGCGCTCGCGGCGGCCTGCCTGGCGGCGATGGCGGGATATTGGGTTGATGTGCAATGGCACTTCAGCGTGGTCAGTGTTGCGCCGGTGTTCTGGAGCGTAATGGGGGCCGCCGGTGGGATGGGGCTTCACAAGGAGAGTGTAGCGTGAAAAGGACGAGGGCGGACGAGGGCTTCTCGCTCATCGAGACCATCTTGGTGGTCATCCTCATGGGGATGCTCTCCTTGATCGGCCTCTCCTCGATGAGCAAGTTCTCGGCACGCCGCAACATGCTTCAAGGCGCGGGGCAGCTGGCGGGAGACCTCCGGCTGACACAGCAGTTTGCCGTGACGCAAGATCAGAATTTTCGACTGGTGTACGTGCCGAGTTCGACCTCCAGCTACACGATCGTGAAAGTCAGCGACGGCAGCGTCTCAAAAGACATCCTGCTGCCGACCAGCCTCACAGTCACGAGTACGTTCACGGGGAACATTGCGGAGTTCTCACCCAAGGGAGCGCCCACGCAAAAGGGAACGTTCTGTGTCTCGGCCAGCGGCGTCAGCACGATTATGAAGATAGACGTACTGGCGGGCACCGGGCGGACCACGACTCAGGAGGTCACGACGTGTCCGTGAAACAGGCTGCTGGGTTTGCTCTGGCCGAGGTGGTGATCGCGGCCGCCATCTTCGCGATGGGCGCGATGCTGGTGACCGGGTTCTATCTGACCGCCTCGGGCCGGGCGGTGCTGGGACGAAACGTCACCGCTGGCGCGCTTCTGGCTCAACAGCAGATTGAAGTTGCGCAGTCCAAGGCGTACTCAAACCTGTCGACGCTGCAGGGGACGGAGACCCTCGACTCGCTAGGCAATAGCACGCCGAGCGGTTCCTTCTCGCGCGTGACCACCGTCACCAGGTGTGATCAACCTCCTAACTGCGCTCCTGCTCCATCGACCGCAAACTTGACGCAAGTCCAGATAACAGTGAGCTTGACCGTGTATGCTCTGCGGGTGTCTCCATGACGTCTCACCGCCGAAGCGAGTCCGGGTTCACGTTGGTCGAGATGCTCATCGCCATGGCCGTGATGTCGCTGGTGATTGTCGCATTCTACGCACTGATTACGACCCTGGTGCGGCAGTGGGCCAGTATGCAGGGCCAGATGGAAGTGCAGCAGCAGCCTCGGGTTGCTGCGGGCCGGATCATGGCAGAGATTCGCCAGTCGCGCGACTTCGTGATCGGCAGCGGCGGAAACAGCCTCGGCCTGGTCAAGGCGACGGTGCTCACCGCAGACGTGGCCGCGGGGGCCACGACGTTCAGCGTGGAGGATGCCTCAGCGCTGGCGGCGGCCCGGCCCGTTGTGCTGGTCAACGTCACCTCCTTCGAGCAGGCAACCGTCAGCTCGATCAGCGGCACGACGGTGACCATCTCCGCAGGGCTGTCCGTCGCTCACAAGCAAGGCGAGCTGGTGCGGCGCGCCCAGTCCACACTCTCCGCCTCCGCATCATCCGGCGCGACCACAGTGTCGGTCGCGTCGGGCAGCACGTTCGCC
>VBAL01000289.1:0-1402 GCA_005888595.1 Candidatus Segetimicrobium genomatis | reverse complement strand
GCGATCTTCACGCTGGCCGGCACCCGCGTGACTCGGAACGGCACGATCCTTTCCGCCGCGGCATCCTCTGGGGCCACGTCGGTATCCGTCGTATTGGGCAGCGTCTTCGCAGCAGGCGACATCGTTGCGGTGGGCAGCGAGGCCCCGGTCACCGTCAGTTCTATCTCCGGCAATACACTGACGATTACCCCTGCACTCACGTCGGCGCACTCCTCCGGCGAGGTTGTCGCCACCGTTCTGGCCGACGTCACGAATCCGCCAAGCCTGCAGCTTTTCTCAGTTGTGCAGAGCACGCTGTCGAGTAGCGCGGCCGTGGGTGCCAAATCATTGTGCGTGGCGAGCGCGACCGGGTTCAACGCGAACGATCGGGTGCAGGTCGACCGGGAAACATACGACACGACCACGGGTCTCGTGACACAACCAGACCGGGCTAACATCACCAGCATCGGCGGCGGCTGCCTGACGGTCGATTGGGGCCTGAACGCCAGCCGGGCCGTGGGTACAATCGTGCGGGTGAATGCAATTTCAGTGAACCTGATGACGTCGCAGGTGAACGCCAACCAGCAGACGCAGCAGGTCAACGTGACGTCAAAGGCTACGCCGAGGAACTGACATGGACAACTTGAGAGGAACCGACATGGACGACACAACGGGAACGTGGGAACGGGGGACCTGGGGAACGCGGAACAGGCTGTCGCGATGGCGCGATTGCGCGACCGCGCGGCTGGGCGATCAACGTGGTTCGGCACTGGGGCCGTACCAGCCTCGCTGGAAATCTGTGGTCAACGTAGCGCTGCGTAGCGAGGCTGGTTCGGCCCTGGCCGTCGTGCTGGTCCTGATCGTCGTGCTGACAGTGGTCGGCGCCGCCATGTATCGCCTACAATTCCGGCGACTCCGCAGCGGCTCAGTACGCCGCGGAGGCCGGATTGTCCCGGGCCATGTACGAGCTCAGCCAGAACGCCGGCTGGACGGGCACGACGGCTGCCATCGGAGATGCCCAGTACGTGGTCACGATGACGTCGTCCGGATCGGTCCGGCTGATCACCTCGACAGGCACCCGCGGCGGGGGCCGGCGGGTATTGAAGGCAGCGGTCGCAGCGGTACCGCAAAGCGCCTCTACGACCGTGCTGGCCAACGCCACCGCCACGATCGGCAGCGGCAGCACGGGGCTAACCGTCAGCAATAACTTCCCGTCGAGCTCTACCAGCGCGGTGCAGGCGAACAACAAACTGGCAGCGCCCACAGCGATGACCGTCAACGCTACAGGGGCCAACATCATCGGTGGGCTGACCGCCAACGGGACCATTTCCGGGGTGACCTGTGCGAGCTGGGCGTGGACGTGTAATGCCAGCGCCAGCGTGCGGGCGATTCCGGAAATCGACATGGACAGCGCCGCCACCAC
>VBAL01000281.1:610-2210 GCA_005888595.1 Candidatus Segetimicrobium genomatis | reverse complement strand
TTAAAGAATTCAAAAAGCGGTCAGGGCGGCCGGGCGTAACCCAACCAGCCAGCGCAGTGGACCAGCTCAAAGACTTGGCGACGCTCAAGGCCGACGGGAGCATCACTGGCGCGGAGTACGAGGTCATGAAGCAACGAATCATCACCAGAATTACCGCGCCCGGATCACGGGTGGTAGATCAGTAGCGAGCACCTCGGCCACCTTCGCCGCCGTCACCTCGTCCATCCCCTGCTTCTGGGCTAGTTCCAACGCGGCCCGCCCCAGGCTCCGGTACAGGTTCCCGTCGTCGACCGTCAGCGACTCGAGGTGTCGCGCGATGGTGTCGGTGTCTGCCCGCAGCACCGGGCCGGTGAGCGCAGCCAGCGGGCCCTGCCGTTCCAGGTTCTCGAGCGTCCCCCTGACTAGCGGCCGCAGCGCCTCCCAGGCCTCGGCAGCGGTGAGCCCCGCGTGGCGCAGCAACCGCTGCGCCGCCGCCTCCACCACCACGAAGTAATTGGACGCGAACACCGCCCCGGCGTGATAGACCACCTTGGCCTTGGCGGTGAGGCGGAAGGGGCGCAGCCCGACATCCTCGGCCAGCCGCTCGGCGGTCTCCATGGCGCGGGGCATGCCCTCGATCGCGGCCCAGGCACCCCGTAGCCGCTCCGGCGCCTGCGCCGCGTCGCTGATCGTCTGCAGCGGATGCAGCGAGCCGAGCGCCGCCCGAGTCGTGACCAGGGGGCCGAGGGCCTCCTGGCCCTGCACGCCCGAGAGGTGGAGCACCACGTGTTCAGGCTGCACCGATCGCGTGTCGTGCAGCATTTGGGCGAGCGGCCGGATCGCGTCGTCCCGCACGGCCAGGAAGAGCACCCCCACCTCGCTGACCCAGGGAGGCGGGCGGTCGCCGGGGCCGACGGTGAGCGTGAGGGGCTTGGGGACCTTCTGTTTGTGCCGGCCATGCAGCTGGACCCGGTGGCCGGCGGCCGCCAGGGCCAAAGCGAGGCCGATCCCAGCCCGGCCCGGCCCGATGACCCCGACGCCCGCGGGCAGCGGCGCCCGGCGGATCACTAATTGTGTGGCGGTGCCGGGGTCACCGTCACGAGACTGAGGAGATCGGCCGGCGACTTGGCCTTGCGGGCCAGCGCCAGCGCCTGCTGGATCTGGCGGTCGTCGTTCAGCTGACGCCGGAACTCGACCTGCCGGCTGAACACGTAGCGGGCCGCTTCATAGCCCAGTTGCTGGGCGATGTAGTGCCGGGCGCCGGCGGCCGTGCTATCGGAGACCGTCACGCCGCGGGCGCGCAGCCGCCGCAACACCTCGTCCACCATGGCGTCAGAGACGGTGAAGTTGGGGTCCGTCAGCTTGCCCGCCGCCTTCAGCTCCAGCGCATAGCCGGCGCGGGCGTCCCAATACACCGGCACCTTGTTGCCGAGCATCCGTATGAAGGCGCGCTCGGCTGTGGTGAAGGTGTCGGGTGTGACGAACATGTCGGGTCGGATGCCACCGCCGCCGCGCACGATGCGGCCATGGTCGGTGTGGAACACGAGGGAGTCGGGCACCGTGTCCTTGCCCTGCTCAGCCGCCGCTAGCTGCGCCTCCTGGTCCTGCTCATTGCGGCTCG
>VBAL01000281.1:0-508 GCA_005888595.1 Candidatus Segetimicrobium genomatis | reverse complement strand
GCGCGGTCGTGATCCTGCAGCGCGCCGGCGATGATCTCCGCGGCGCTCGCCGTGCCGCCGTTGGCGAGCACGACGATCGGCAGCTGCGGCCACTGCTGCGGCTTGGCGTCCCGGTAGGTGTGGGTGGCGTCCGGGGCCCGACCGCGCGTGGCCACCACCTCCTGCCCCGGATCGAGAAACAGGTCGCTCACCGCGATGCCCTGGTTGAGCAGGCCTCCGGGGTTGCCGCGCAGGTCGAGGATCAGCGACTTCATCCCCTTTCTCGTCAACGAGTCGATCGCGGTGGTGAGCTCGGCCGCCGATGACTGGCTGACCGTGGTCAGGGCGATGTAGCCGACGCGCTCGTCCAGCATCATGGCGAGCTTGGGGTCGACGGACCGGACGTGGATCGTCGCCCGCATCAACTTGAAGGTGAGCGACTGCTCGATCCCCACGCGGCGGATCTTCAGCACCGCGGTGCTCCCCGGCTGGCCGCGCAGCTCCTTCACCGCGCGATCGTTCTTCCAGC
>VBAL01000280.1:2601-2861 GCA_005888595.1 Candidatus Segetimicrobium genomatis | reverse complement strand
GGTCGCCGACGCGCGTCCTGCCGCTGCCCCAAGTCGTGGTGGCGCACGAGGACTACGCGCTGTTCGAGCGGCTGCTGCAGGTGGGAATCACACCTCAGCTCGAGACGAGCATCCAGAACACGTTGAACATGAAGGACTCGGTGCCGCAGTGGAACACCGTGGCGGAGATCAAGGGGACGGAGCAGCCCGGCCAGGTGGTGATCGTGGGAGCCCACCTCGACTCCTGGGACCTGGGCACCGGTGCGACGGATAACGGCACC
>VBAL01000280.1:1841-2592 GCA_005888595.1 Candidatus Segetimicrobium genomatis | reverse complement strand
ATCATCGCGCAAGCGGGGTTGCAGCCCAAGCGCACGATCCGCTTCGTGCTGTTCACGGGAGAAGAAGAAGGGTTGATCGGGTCCCGGAAGTACGCCGAGCAGCACGCCGGCGAAGCCGACTCGATTCAGGCCGTGATCGTGCTCGACAACGGGGCCGGGGCGGTCACCGGCCAGGCGCTGCAGGGCCGGCCCGAGCTGTTCGGGTTGTGGCGCGCGATTCTCGCGCCGCTGCACGGCCTGAACGCCGACACCGTGACCGACGCATCCAAGGGCGGCACCGACCACTTGTCGTTCCTGCCCTACGGCGTGCCGGGGTTCAACTTCAATCAGATCACCCGCGGCTACAACCACACCCATCACTCCCAGTCGGATACCTGGGACAAGGCGATCCCCGCGGACCTGATGCAGGCCTCGACGGTAATGGCGGTAGCAGCCTACGAGCTGGCGAATCTGCCGGGATTGCTCGCGCGCTGGGAGAAGCGGCTGCCGGTGCCGCCGATTCTGGCGGCGCAGGTGTCACCGGAGGTGTTGCGCGGCGGCCGGAACAGATAGCGGTCAGCTGTCAGCTGTCAGCCAGCAGTGAGCGACTCCCTGACGGCTGATGGCTGATGGCTCAAGACTTCTCCTGCATTAGACCTTCCACGTCAAGCGGCCGCGTGTACATGACGAGTTGCCCATCGGGTGCGCGCGGCCACTCGGCTTCCGGCCGGTCGCGGTAGAGCTCCACGCCGTTGCCGTCGGGGTCGCGCAG
>VBAL01000280.1:0-1670 GCA_005888595.1 Candidatus Segetimicrobium genomatis | reverse complement strand
TGCCCAGGTGTTAAGCCCGATGTGGTGGTGATACCCACCGGCCGACAGAAACACGGCGTCCTGCCCGTACCGCGTGGTGACCTCGAAGCCGAGCACGTCGCGGTAAAACGTGAGCGCGCGGTCCAGGTCCGATACCGTGAGGTGGACGTGGCCGATGCGGGTGCGGGGATCGATGCTCATCTCGTAAGTAACAGCTTCCGGTTCCCGAGAGCCATCAGCCGTCAGCCATCAGGCATCAGTGTGGCGACGACTGAAGGCTGACGGCCGATGGCTGACGGCTTAGTTTTCAGGCATGAACACCATCCCCAAGATCCCGACCCCTGTCAATGAGCCCATCCTGTCCTACGTCCCCGGTAGCGCCGAACGGGCTGACCTGAAGCGTGCGCTCAAGGAGATGTCGGGGCAGCCCGTCGAGATCCCGATCGTGATCGGGGGGCGGGAGATCCGCACCGGCAGGACCGCCTCCGTCGCAATGCCTCATTGTCACCAGCACATCCTCGCGACCGTGCATCAGGCGGGCCCCGCGGAGATTGAGGCGGCGATCGCGGCGGCGCGCGAGGCTTGGCGGGACTGGTCGGCATGGCCGTTCGAGCGCCGGGCCGCCGTCTTCCTCAAGGCCGCCGACCTGCTGGCGACGCGGTTGCGCGCGGTGGTGAACGCGGCCACGATGCTGGGCCAGTCCAAGACGGCTCACCAGGCGGAGATCGACGCGGCGTGCGAGCTGGTCGATTTCTGGCGCTTCAACGTCCACTACGCCGGGCGCATCCTCGCCGAGCAGCCGCTCTCCGCCCCCGGCGCCTGGAACCAGCTGGACCACCGCCCGCTCGAAGGGTTCGTGTACGCCATCACGCCATTCAATTTCACCTCGATCGGCGGCAATCTGCCGACCGCGCCTGCGATCATGGGGTGCACCGTCGTGTGGAAACCGGCGGCGACCGCGGTCTACTCCAACTATTACGTGCTGAAGGTGCTCGAGGCCGCGGGCCTGCCGCCCGGGGTCGTGAACTTCGTTCCCGGCCCGTCGGCACAGATCAGCGAGCGCCTCCTGGCCGACCGCCACCTGGGCGGCATTCACTTCACCGGCTCGACGGACGTGTTCCAGTCTCTCTGGAAGCAGGTGGCGCAGAACCTGACGGGCTACGCGGACTACCCGCGACTGGTTGGGGAGACGGGCGGCAAGGACTTCATCGTCGCGCACCTGAGCGCCGACGCCGACGCGCTCGCCACCGCGCTCGTCCGCGGCGCCTACGAGTACCAGGGCCAGAAGTGCAGCGCCGCGTCGCGCGCCTACGTGCCGGACACCCTGTGGCCGAAGGTGCGCGACCGCGTGCTGGGGATGCTGCGGGAAATCCGTGTGGGCGACCCGTGCGACTTCCGGAACTTCATGGGCGCGGTGATCGACCGGAAGGCGTTCGACAAGATCAAGGGTTACGTCGAGGGGGCGAAGGCGGACCCCAAGGTCAAGATCCTGTTCGGCGGCGGGTGCAACGACACGGACGGTTATTTCGTGCAGCCCACGCTGATCCAGGTGGAGGATCCGCTCTACCGGACGATGTGCGAGGAGATTTTCGGCCCGGTGCTGTCGCTCTACGTCTATCCCGCCAAGCAGTGGGCCGAGACGCTGCGGCTCGTGGATCGCACGTCGCCCTACGCGCTCACCGGCGCGGTGT
>VBAL01000279.1 GCA_005888595.1 Candidatus Segetimicrobium genomatis | reverse complement strand
AATCCCGCGCAATAACGCGCCCAAGAGGCTCGGTGGGAGCGGTCGAGGACTCGGCGCAGGCGGCTACCGCCAGCACCGCCGCGCACCAGCCGATCACCTGCGGCAACCGTGCATCCTTCCGCATACCGTGTATCCTTGGCACCGCGGCGGCAAAAGTCAACGTTCGCATGCCCGTGCAGTCGCAATCGAACCGACTAATCCGGTCGAGAGAAGTCATCCTTCATCCATTTGTGGATGAGCGCTTTGGTCACGGATACATGAGCTACGAGGGTCAACAGAGACTCCGGAATCCTCTGCTCGCGGAGGAGATGAGCCTTGTGGATTATTAGGTCGCTCAGCTGATCCTCCAGAGGCGCGTACACCGCCACGACCCTTGTCCCGGGCGTCATCGAACGCTTCTGACGTAGGGCGATACTTGCCCGTCGCCGGATCCTTTACCCACCCGGCACATCGTTGGATACCACCAACGTCACTTGTTTGCCTGCGGCGTATCCTCCGAGCAGCTTCCACAGCTGCTCCATGGCCGCTTTGGAAGCTCCGGGAACCTCAGCCATCCCCACCAAGAATGGAGCGACGCAGCCCTCCAGGGCGTCGGCTGTGTCCGGAGGCCACACGTGTTCCGTAATCGGGTGGATAAGGCACGCTGCCTGTTGAGGATCAGCAAGACCCACGGGGCGCAGACACTGGACATCGGCGTAATGGCTCAGTTTCGAATGTTCCATCGTGTAGGTGCCAGGTCGCAGACGGACAAATCCGTGACCTCTCTCCAGTGTATGAAAGTACGCGAGGCCAGTTGTCTGAACGTAGTCGAGGCCAGCGCTACCTTTCTTAACCCAAAGGTAACCCTGGACGTGTCCGTGTTATCGCGCCGCAATTCCAGGAACACGTCCGCCATAGCTGTCCTCGCCCTCGAAAAAGTGCGCCTGGTGTGGGGTTGGCCAGTCTTCCTCAAAGAACACGATTCTTTCCTTCGCCGGACCGGGACCAACCCGGGGTTCTGTGCCCCCAAAATGCACCAGGATTCCGGGCGAAAGCGCGTACGTCGCTGGAACCCAAAGAGGCGCCGGTCGGAATCGAACCGACGAATAGAGGTTTTGTAGACCTCTGCCTTACCACTTGGCTACGGCGCCGGGAGGGTCAAACCTGGCGAGATGACGCCCCTTTCTCATCCCACCCCAATAATGCGGTCATTGGAGCAAAGCTATTGTTGGCGGGCCGGTCCGTCCTGGTAGCGCCGTTGGAGCCTCACCGCCGTTTGCCTGTGACACGATGATAGGGCAGGTTTTGTGCTCCACACTCCACGTTCTCTAGGCGCGTTCCCCATGACCCGGATGCAGCTACGCAATACCGTCATCGCCCTGATCATTGCCGTGGGCCACAGCGCTGCCGCGCAGGCGGGGGCGCACACCTCCCCGACGACCCGCAAGATCGACTCGCTCCTCGCCCGTATGACGCTCGAGGAGAAGCTGGGGCAACTGAACCTGCTCTCCTTCGACGACCGGTCCACCCCCGCGCAGCTGGACCTGGTGCGACGGGGCCTGGTCGGGGGGTTCCTCAACCTGACCGGCGCAACGGCGACCCGAGAGGCGCAGCACGTCGCCGTGGCGGAATCGCGGCTGCGCATTCCGCTCCTGTTGGGCTACGACGTGATTCACGGCTACCGGACCACCTTCCCGATCCCGCTCGCCGAGGCGAGCACCTGGGATCCAGCGGCCGCCCAAGCCGCCGCCCACGTGGCGGCCGTCGAGGCTGCCGCCGCCGGCGTGAACTGGACGTTCGCGCCGATGGTCGACATCGCCCGCGATCCGCGCTGGGGCCGCATCGCCGAGGGCTCGGGAGAGGACCCGTACTTGGGATCGGTGATGGCCGCGGCCCGGGTGCGCGGGTTTCAAGGCGCGGACCTGCACGCGGCCGATGCCGTGCTGGCTACGGCGAAGCACTTCGCGGCATACGGGGGCGCCGAAGGCGGCCGGGACTACAACACCGTGGATGTCTCCGAGCGGACCCTGCGCGAGACCTACCTGCCGCCGTTTCGGGCCGCGGTGGACGCCGGCGCCGGCAGCATCATGACCTCGTTCAACGAAATCGCGGGGCTCCCGAGCACCGCCAACCGCTGGCTGGTGACGACGCTGCTCCGGGGGGAGTGGAAGTTCCGCGGCATGGTCGTGAGCGACTGGACGTCGATCGACGAGCTGCGGGCGCACGGCGTCGCCGGCTCGCGCGCGGAAGCGGGAAGGCTCGCCCTCGAGGCCGGCGTGGACATGGACATGGTGAGCCGGATCTATCTCGACGACCTGCCGGCAGTCGT
Organism: Candidatus Segetimicrobium genomatis; assembly: GCA_005888595.1. Taxonomy (GTDB): domain Bacteria; phylum Sysuimicrobiota; class Sysuimicrobiia; order Sysuimicrobiales; family Kaftiobacteriaceae; genus Telluricultor. The sequence continues at coordinate 224 of VBAL01000279.1, read as the reverse complement.
GCGCGCTGGGCGCATCCCCGTCGCAACGGTCGACGCCGCGGTGCGGAGGGTGCTCCAGGCGAAGGTCGCCCTCGGCCTGTTCGACGATCCCTACCACGGAGCGACGGTCGAGCGCGAGCGCGCCACGTCCCTCGCGCCGCAGCACCGCGAGCTCGCCCGGCGAGTGGCGCGCGAGGCGATCGTGCTGCTCAAGAACGATACCAACCTGATCCCGCTCGACACTA
>VBAL01000278.1 GCA_005888595.1 Candidatus Segetimicrobium genomatis | reverse complement strand
GAAACGCCTGGCCGCGGCCAAACGTCACAGAAAATGTCAAAAAAGAGACTCCGGCGGCACGCATTAGCCTTTGCCCGTGAACCAGGCGCCGATCGGCATCTTCGATTCGGGTGTGGGTGGGCTCTCCGTTCTGCGTGAGGTGCACGCCGCGCTGCCCGGGGAGTCGATCGACTACGTCGCCGATTCGGCCAACGCGCCGTGGGGCGACAAGTCCCGCGAGTTCGTGCGGGATCGGGGCTTGAAGATCGCCCGGTTTCTCATCGATCAGGGCGTCAAGGCGGTCGTCATCGGATCCAACACCGGGACCGCAGGTTCGGCTGAGGCGTTGCGCGGTGCGCTGACCGTCCCCGTCGTCGGCATCGAGCCCGGAATCAAGCCTGCCGTCGCCGCGACGAAGACGGGAGTCGTCGGGGCGATCGTTCCGGCCGCGGTGAGCGAGTCCGAGCGCCTCGCTTCACTGCTCGACCGCTTTGGCACCGACGTGAAGGTGATCATCCAGCCGGTCCCGGGACTGGTAGAGCACATCGAGGCCGCCGACCTCGACGGCCCGGAGCTGAAACAGATGGTCGAGGGTTACGTGCGGCCGATGCTCGATGCGGGCGCCGACACCATCGTGCTCGGCTCCACCCATTACGTCTTCTTGAAGCCGCTCCTCGCGGAGCTGGCCGGGCCGAAGGTCTCCCTGATCGAAACCGGCGCCGCGGTTGCGCGCCAGCTCGCCCGTGTGCTCGAAGAGCGCGACCTACTCTCCGCAAGCCCGGCCGGCCGCGAACGATTCTGGACGAGCGGCGACCCCACCACCTCGAGGCGCGTGTTCTCCGCGCTTCTAGGGCGAGCCGTCACAGTGGAGAAGCTGCCGAGCCTAGAAATATGAGAGGGAACCCAAATGGTTCCCTCTCATCGGCCGGTCGCTTCGCGACGGGCCTGCTCTCCTTCCGGTATGCGGTTGGGATTTTTTGAAAGCCACTCGAAGCGACGCTGGGTAGCCTGAGAGACAAAGTCGCGGCCGGGATGAACCCGGCCGCCAGAGCTACGCCGGAAATCTGAACTCGACGCGGGTTTGCAAAAACCTTACGAGTCGCACAGCAATTTCATAGCGGGCGCGCAGCAACGTCCGAGGCATGCCGCGCAGCTTTCCTCGTGTGGACCGTCTGTCGGTTGCGGTCGCGGCCGCGGCCATCGCCTTCATCGCGCTGGCGCCGGTGGGAAACGAGGCCCACGCGACGACCACGACCCCGAGTCGCACCATCAGCCTCGACCTCCTCATACCGCCGATGGCGGCCGGGTCCGCAATTGCGACCAACGATGTGGTCCAGGCTCTGGACGCGATGGTCGGCCGGAGTCCGATGACGCTCACCGCGAAGATCGAAGCCTTGGTGAACGCGAGCGGCGCTTCGGTCGGCGTGACCCTGATCGAGCTGGGAGGCAACATGCCGCTCGTGTGGTCCCTCAACGGAAGCTCCGTCTTCACCGCGGCGAGCACCTACAAGCTCGTGGCGCTGATGATGGAGGCGCAGAACATTGCGAGCGGAAGGACAAACCCGAACGGCTACATCTGCTACGAGGAAGCTGACAACGAAGCCGGGTGGTACGACGACTACGAAAGCGGAGCCTGCTTCACGCGCAACGAGCTCGCACGCCGGGCGGGTCTTCGATCCGACAACACCTGGTCGTGCCGGATGTCGGAGGCGCCGATGCAGTCAACGCCTGGGCCGCGTCGCTCGGCGCGAAGAAATCCGTCTTCTTCTCCGACAACACCACGTCGTCGGACGACCTGGCGGTCGTCTGGGCGGCCGAGGCGAAAGGCAGCCTGGGCGGATCCGCGGCGCAGGCGTGGCTCTATCCGCTTCTGACTGGCACCAAGACCGAGGCTGGCATTCCGGCCGGGGTCGCCGGGAGGAGCACCGTGGTCCACAAGACGGGCACCCTCGACCAGGTCGCCAACGACGCGGCGCTGGTCATCAAAGGGCCCAACGGCGCTTACGCGCTGACCGTGATGACCGACGGCCTGGGCGGCGC
>VBAL01000268.1 GCA_005888595.1 Candidatus Segetimicrobium genomatis | reverse complement strand
GCAGATGAACGTGCTGCTGGTAGCGGCCAAGCGGGAGCTGGTCGAGGGCCGCATGGGCCTGCTGACCGAAGCGGGGCTGCACGCGGCGATCGTGGACGTCGACGCCTTCGCCATCCACAACGCGTTCGAGCTCAACTACCCGGACGCAATGCAAGGCGTGGTGGGCCTGGTGAACATCGGGCATGAAGTCACCAACGTGAACATCCTCGAGGAAGGCGTCCCGGTCCTGACGCGGGACCTGTCGGTGGGCACGCGGCGCTTCCGCGAGGACCTGCAGCGCGAGAAGGGGCTGGCGGCCGACGACGCCGAAAAGGTGATCCAGGGCGTCACGCAAAGCGCTGATCTGGCGTCGTACGTCGAGGCGCGGGGTGAGGAGATCGCGGTGGGGGTGGAGCGGGCGGCGGCGTTCCTGGCCACGGCGTCCCGGTCGGCCGGCGGACTGGCGCGGGTGTTCACGACCGGCGGCGGGTCGCGGATTCCCGGGCTCAACGAGGCGCTGGCGAGCCGGCTGAAGGCGCCGGTCGAGCCGGCCAATCCGATCCAGCGGCTTGCCTACAAGGACACCGCGTTCGACGCCGTGTCGGTGGACGAGGTGGCCCCGCTGCTGATGCTGTCCGTGGGTCTGGCGCTGAGGCGCGCCGCATGATCGAAGTCAATCTGCTCCCGGGCCAGAAGCGCAAAGCCCCGGGTGCCGGTTTCAAGCTCCGCCTCCCCGACTTCGGCGCGCTGCTCGCGAACGTCAAGGATCCATGGCTGATCGCCGCGGTGCTGGCGTGGGTGATCGTAGGCGGCGGGGCGGCGGCGCTCTTCGTGGTCGAGCGCGCGAAGCTGGCGGTGGCCGAGAGCACGCTCGAGACGGTCAAGGCGGAGAAGCGGCGGTTCGACGTGGTGATCGCCCAGAAGCGCCAGTCGGAGCGGATCCGCGACTCGTTGCTCGCCGAGATCGGGGTAATCCGCAGCATCGACGCGGACCGGTACATCTGGCCGCATATCCTCGACCAAGTCACGAAAGCCTTGCCTCCCTACACTTGGCTGAGGGCCATCACGCAAGTCGGAGGCGTGGTCGCCCCGCCCGCCGCCGGTCAGGCCGGGGGCCCGCCGCCGGCCGTGGAGGATTCCCTGGCGAACGCGGTGCGGGTGTCGATCGACGGCCGCACCGTGGACTTCCAGGCGTACACCACGTTCCTGCGGCAGCTGCAAGCCTCGCCCTGGATCACCGACGTGACGCCGAACCAGTCCAACACGGTGATCGAAGCCGACAGGCCCGTGACGGAGTTCAACGTGACGATGCGCTACAAAGTCGCGGACTCGATCTACATCCGCACCGTCTCACTGCTCCAGACGGTGAGGTGAGGCGATGGCCTTCGGACTGCCTACGGATCAGCGCAGCCAGATCATGCTGCTGCTTGTGCTGGTCGCTGCTGCCGGCGGCTACTTCTTCTGGAGCAAGGTGCACGAGCCGCAGTCGGCCAAGATCGACGCGGCGCACGCCGAGATCGACAGCCTCCAGGCCATCGTGGACAGGGCCAAGCGCGACCTGGCGAGCGGCACGGTCGAGGACCTGCGCCGCAAGGTGGACGAGTACCGGGCCAACCTGCAGCTGATGCGGCGCTTGGTGCCGGAGCACAACGAGGTGCCCAAGCTGATGGACGACATCAGCACGAGGGCGAAGGTGCGGGGGCTGACGCTGGGCAAGTTCCAGCCTGTGCCGGCCGAGGTGGGCCAGCCGTTCGACACCTACCGCTACCGGCTCGAGGTCTATGGCCACTACGACCAGATCGGCGAGTTCCTGGCCGACGTGGCCGGCCTGCCGCGCATCATCGTGTCGCAGGAGCTGACGTTGAAGGCGGCGCTGGATAACACGCAGCGGCTGCTCGCTGACACGACGGGCGGGCTGCTGGAGGCGGACCTGACGCTCCGGACCTACGTGAAGTCGAACGCGCCCCCGCCGCCCAAGAAGGCGGCAGGGGCCGCACGGCCCGCGCCGGGAGGGGCGGATGCGCGCAATTAGCCTGGCGCTCGGCGCCCTGCTCGCGGCGGCGCCGCTGACGGCGCAGGCTGCGCCGGCCAAGCCGGACTCCACACCGAACACGGGTCTGGTGCGCGAGGTGTTCGCCTACGAGGGCGGCGGGCGGGACCCGTTCGTGTCGCTGCTCCGGTCTGGGGATGTTCGGCCGCTGCTCAACGATCTCAAGTTGGTGACGGTCGTGTACGACGGCGTCTACCCGGGACGCAGCGTCGCGGTGCTGCATGACATCACCAACGGCAAGCGGTACCGCGTCAAGACGGGTGAGGTCGTGGGGCGGCTGCGGGTCACGCAGATCCGCCCGCGCGAAGTGGTATTCACCGTGCAAGAATTCGGCTACGAGCGGCAGGAGACGCTGTCGCTCGCCAAGCAGGAGGTACGGCCATGAAGCACATCACTCTCCTCGTCGCGTGCCTCGCGCTCGCGGCGGCGTCCCCGGCCCTGGCGGGCCCCGGGCGAGACGGCGAGGTCCGGGCCGTCCGCGTGCTCCCGGCGTCCGGCAAGGTGGAGGTCGTGATCGACCTCCAGGGTGCCGTGGAGATCCGGGACTTCACCCTGGCGAGCCCGGCGCGTCTGGTGATCGACCTCCTGGGGGCGCGCCTCTTGGCGCCCGCGACGCTGTACGACGGACAGAACCGCGGCGGCGTGCGGAATATCCGCTACGCGCAGTTCCGGCCTGACACGGTCCGGGTCGTGATCGATCTCGATGCGTTGAAGGACTACCAGATCCAGCGGCGGGAGGGGCAGGTGCGAGTGCAGATCGGCAGCGAGCGCACGGCCTTCGCCACTTGGACCAGCCAACCGGTGGACCCAGCGGTCGGAGGGGCGGGGCGGACCGCCCTGCCCGCCCCGACGCCGGCCGTGCCGGCGCCCGCCGCCGAGGTCACCACGCCCACCGCGGGCGCACCGCTGGCGATCGATCAGTACCTGGCGCTGCACCGCCGCGAGGCGGCGCAGTCGCAGGCGCCGCGCATCACGGTCACGTGGGACGGCGCCGACATCGCGGAAGTGACGGC
>VBAL01000272.1:3029-4052 GCA_005888595.1 Candidatus Segetimicrobium genomatis | reverse complement strand
TCCCGTTCCCGGTGGCGGAGCGGATAAACGGCACCCGGGTGTCCCCGGCCGTCCGGTAAGCCAGACCGTTGATCCCTTCCCGGTCGGCCACGGAATATCGCTGGGAAACGACGGTGGCGACGAACACCCCGTTGTTCTCGCGCGTCGATGTCTCGGAATGCTGAATGGTATAGACGAAGCTCGTCGCGACACCGCTCACCGCCGCTTGCGCGCCTGCGAAGTTCGCCTGGTTAAGCAGGGTCCGCCCCAGCCCGACCTTGGCGAGGCCGATCATTCGGGTCTTCGCGGCCGCCGCGCTTCCGGTCAGATTGAGGGCGTTGGCGGCGTTCAGCGCCTGGGTAAACCGGTTCGCCGCGGTGTCAAACATCTGTTGCGTGGTGAGCGGCTGGCCGTACGTCAGCGACCCGTCGGGATTGATCGTTNGGCCAGGCTCAGCATCTCGGAAAGGCCGGTATCAGTGGTGGTGTCGGCGAGCGCGCGGAACCGGCTGGCGGCGAACTCGGCCGAACGGCGTGCCCGGCTGACGGTCCGAAACCACCCGGCGAGCGTGCCGTTGGTCACCTGAGTAGAGCGGCGATCGATTTCGATGCGGGTGGGGAACGTTTCCGAATTGATGAACTCGTCCCCCAGCAGCCCGCCCATCGTGACGATGCCCTCGGTGCCGGAGGAACCGTCGGCGCCCGACCCCGCGTACGACAGTGCGAAGTCGCCGATCGCAGCCGCCCGGATAGTGGGCAGAGCGGAGGCGCCGCCGAGGTTGTCCGGCGTGATGATATCCGGATCGGTGACGTTCAGGTCGCAGCCCGTGAGCGGCAGCAGCAGCATTGCCGAGAGCAGCGACAAGGATGCACGTGTCATGGTCGTCGTCCTCGGCTAGAAGGTTACGTTGACCCGGGCAGTGAAGTACCGCACCGGGGGCTGGGTCAGGAAGTCGCGCTGCGAGAAGTTCGACTGGCCGATCTGACTCAGCTCGGGGTCGAAGCCGGTGTACTTGGTCCAGGTCCCGAGGTTCCGGCCGGAGAC
>VBAL01000272.1:1201-2903 GCA_005888595.1 Candidatus Segetimicrobium genomatis | reverse complement strand
GCCACGGCGTTGGCCTGGGCGGCCAGCGGCGTCTTCGGATCAGTGATGTCCCGGCACTCGTTCAGGCCGCACCGGAACTGGGCGGTCAGGTTGAAGTTCGACATCCCGGCACGGTAATCGAGCAAAGCCGAGACCCGAATCCGGTTGTGCCAGGTGATCCCGGTGCTGAGCGACGCGCCCTGGGTCGGGAACGGCGTCCCGACGTAGGAGTACTTCGGGTCGAGCTGAATCTCGTTAGCGGTGATGATGCCGTCTGGACCGCCGCCCGGCCGGCTGCCGGTGTCGGCGAAGCTGAGGATCCGCTGCTCCCAGTACCCGCCGAGCGGGTACCCCTCGACGTGCCGCTGATCGCCGAAGACGATCTGCTGAACCTTGTTGCCGAGCAAATCCTTGCCCAGGGAGATCAAGCGGTTCCGGTTGCCGAACGCCGAGAGGGCGAAGTCCCACGTCGTCGCCGGTGTGTTCAGGACGCTCCCGGTGAGGGTAAGCTCCACCCCTTTGTTGTTCACCTGACCCAGGTTGTAGAGCTGCGCCGTGGGCCCCCCCGCCGACGGTGGGATCGGCACGCTGATGAGCGCGTCGTGCGAGTGCTTGTCATAGTACGTGAGCTCGAGGTGGAAGCGCTCGCTCAGCAGGTCCGCGTCGAGGCCGAGCTCGGCCTCGGTCGTCCGTTCCGGCTTGAGCTTCGCGTTCCCCAAGTTGCCGGTGCCGAAGGTGAAGGCCGGCACGTCCGTGCCCGCGAGCGCGACCGCCGTCGGCGTGAAGAATTGCTGGGCGTCGAGCACGCCGGGCTGCAGGCCGGACTCGCCATAGGCGACGCGCAGCCGCAGCGAGCTGATGAGCGACGTCTGCGGGAAGAACGGCTCCTCGGAAATCACCCACGAGGCGCCCACCTTCGGGTACTTGATGTACCCGAAGTTCTTCCCGAACGCGGAGTTCTTGTCCAGGCGGAGAGCGGCATTCAGGAACAGCCGGTCCCGCAGGCCGACCTGCTCGTCTACGAAGAAGCCGAGCGTCTTGGCCTCGGCCTGGTCCTCACTGACAGAGGGCACGCCGATGCCTGCGAGCGAGCCGGTCCCTGCGGCGAGCTTGCGTCCGGAGGCGAAGATGGTGACGGACCGCTCGCGGAACCACTGCAGGCCCACCGTCGTGTTCGTGGAGACCGTCGGGCCCAACTGGCGCCGCGCCGAACCGCTGAAGTTGGCAGTGTAGTTGAATAGCTGCACAGGGTCAGCGGCGCGACTCCCGTCGATCGAGTTCTGGTTGAAGAAGACCGTGTTGGGCGCGATCGTGCGCGTTTCGAACCGGTTGGTGAAGTCGAGGCCGAGCACGGCGCGGGCCGACAGCCACGAGAACGGCTGTGCATTGGCGGTGAGCCCCCCAGTGAACCGCTCAATGCCCTGCCGCGAATCGATGGCGTTGACCTCCTGTGGGGTCAGGAAGCCCCAGCCGTCCGGCTTGGCGGCGTTCCCCAGCAGTCCGCTGCCCAGGTAGCCGAGCGCGTTGTTGTCGTTGTCCGGGAGGCGCAGCCTGCTGGACACGTAGCCCGTGTTGGCGTCCACCGTGAGCCCTTTGCGCGCCTGGTTATGGACATTCGCCCGCAGGTTCAGCCGGTTCAGCCAGTTGTTATTGTAGGCGCCGTTTTCTCGCTCGAAGTCACTGGACTCGTAGAACGTCGTCTGCTCATTGCCGCCCGAGAGCC
>VBAL01000272.1:0-1186 GCA_005888595.1 Candidatus Segetimicrobium genomatis | reverse complement strand
CTCCGATTCATCAGGGGATTCTGGACGAACAGCCCACCGCTCTGGCTGCACTGTCCGAGCGAGACACGCGGCAGGGAGCAGCCGAACCGAAACGGAGCCGAATCGGGGTTGCTCAGCGACTTCGTGGTGTCGAAGCCGAAGACGTTGTCCGGGAAGGTCGTGAAGTTCGACACGGTCCCGCCTTCGGAGTAGGCGGTCCACTGCGTCGGCCCTGGGCGGCCCCGCTTCGTGTGGATCTGAATGATGCCGTTGGCGGCCGCCGTGCCGTACAACGCCGCGGCCGAAGGCCCCTTGATGACTTCGATGGACTCGATGTCCTCCGGGCTGAGATCGTTGAGCCGAGACGGGACCTGCCCGCCGACACCGATGCTGTTCGAGCTCGGATCGGTGCTGATGCGCACCCCGTCGATGTAGTACACGGGTTCGTTGGACAGGGTCACACTGTTGGACCCGCGGACCCGGACGCGAGTGCCCCCCCCTGTCGTACCGCTGCTTTGCATCACCGTGACGCCCGCGGCCCGCGCATTGAGGAGGTCCGTGAGGTTGGTAATCGGCGCCTTCTCCACGTTGGCCGCGGCGATCTTCGTCACGGCGTTGGGGATCTGCCGGTCAGTCTGCTGCTCGCCGCTCGCCGTGACCACCAAGGCCTCGAGGCCGACCGGGTTCGAGGACAGCGCGAATTCCGCTGTCGCGGTCTCCCCCGGTACCACGGTCACGGTCAGGTATCCGATGGAGTAGCCGATGAAGCGGGCTCGCACTTCGAGCCGCCCCGCGGTAACGTTCTCGATCACGAAGCGGCCGTCGGCGTTGCTGAGCGCGCCGCGGGTCCCCGCGCTGATCGTCACCTGCACATTAGCCAGAGGCTGCCCGGTCGCCTTGTCGGTGACCCGACCGGTGATGGAGCCCTGCCCCTGTTGGGCGAACGCCGCCGGCGCGACAGCCAACGTGGCCAGCGCCAGGATGCCGGCTAACATGGTCCTACCACTGGTAAATCGCATAGTCCCTTTCCTCACGCTTGGAGTTGCCAAGTGCATCGTGAAGGCGGAAACGGCACAGTGCTGCCCGCCGATCGCAGGACCGGGTGGCCGCGCTGCCGAAGCGCGCGAGCGCCTAGCGACTACATCGACCCGGGATGATGATGTTGCGCTGGAGACGTTGAACGCAGCGAACGGAAGGCTCACGCATG
>VBAL01000087.1:10452-12545 GCA_005888595.1 Candidatus Segetimicrobium genomatis | reverse complement strand
CTCGCCTTTTTTGATCTCGGCGACGACACCGCCCTTGCTGGTCGGTGGAACGAGAATCTTGTGCTTGAATCCGAATTCCTGCACCCATCCGATGACATCGCCCGGACCGACCTGGTCGCCGGCCTTGACCGTCGGCTCAAACGCCCACTTCTTCTGACGATCCAACGCCTCGACGACTGCACCACGGGCCACGAAGTCGCCCTTCTGCTTGCGGATGGCTTCCAGCGGCCGGAGGATACCGTCGTAGATGCCGGTCAAGAGCCCCGGCCCCAGCTCGACCGTGAGCGGATTGCCGGTACTCTCTAATGGCTCGCCCACATGCAGACCGGACGTATCTTCGTACACCTGAATGAATGCGGTGTCGCCCTCCAGCCGGATGATCTCGCCCAGCAGGCCCTCGGCGCCGACCCGCACAATGTCATACATCCGCGCGCCCGTCATCCCGCGCGCAATAACGGCGGGGCCTGCGATCTTGATGATCGAACCTCGACCCAGCTAAGTAGCATGGCAAGCAAGTTGGACAGTTGAAGAGTTGGAAAGTTGGAAAGTTAAGGCGAAAATTCACGTCCAGTCTTTAACTCTCCAACTCTCCAACTCTCTAACTCTGCCATCAGCGCAACTTCACATAGAATCCGATATGCTCTTTGACCAGTCTCGCAATATAGTCTTCGCCGCTCTCCAGCTGCGCCTTCGGCGCCGGAAAGGGGATGATGATCGGCAGATCGCGGTCGCGCATCAGACGAGAGACCTCGTCCTCGGTGCCCACAAGCAGATCCTCGTTGACCGCGGCCAGCCCATAATCCAGCGACACGAGCGCGCGCAGGTGCTCGAGGGCCGCTTTGGGATCCGCGGCCTCCCGCACCTCCACGCCCGCCAGCCGGAAGCCGGTCGCGGTCTCCGGATCGGTGATCACGGCGATCCTATACGCCACCCTCCCGCCTCCTACACCACTGCCATCTCTTTCCGCACCCGGTCGCGAGGGATCCCCAGCGCCTTGCCCCGCGCGATCAATCGAAGGTTGACGACCTCATTGTATTTCATCGCCAGATAGGCGATGACCACATCAATGCCCAGCGGGTCCTGCAGGTACAGAGCGATTTGCGCCCGCAGCAGGGCCACGTCGATCTCACGCTCGAAGGCCGCGGGATCGTCGAGGGCGGCTCTCAGGGGGAAGCCGAGCACCCGCGCCGCGTGGAGTCCCTGCTCGGCCGTGGCACGATCCGTGAGCTCTAGAAAGGCATATTCCGTTAGCCGGCCACCCGGAATGAAAAATTTCAGTTTGTCTTCCCTGGACAGAGACTCGACCCGTTGCAGTTTCACGGCCGTCTTCACGTTGGTGGCGTCGAGCTGGTACTGTAGGAGGCCGCGCACAACCTGCTCATCGTGTCCCCGTCCCGGCGCGATGCGCAATCCATAGGCCGCGTAAAAACGTTCCAGTCGAAGCTCGAGGCCGAGCAGGTCACCTGACTCCCGATACGCCGCCAGTCCCTCCGCCAGCGGCAACGCCAGTGGATAGTCCAGACCTCCCAGCGCACCCACGACCCCGGCCACGTCAGATTGGCCGGCGACCTCTTTGAGCGCGGGCTCGTTCAAACGACCCGCCGGAATCAGGTTGGCAAGGATTTAAATAATCCGGATATTGGCGAGATCCCAGCGCATGAGTACGAGCTCGATGAGTTCCCGCGCCTTCCCATCGGCGAAACTAAGGATCCTACTGGTGGTAAGGGAGAAGTTGCGGGCCAGCGCTTCGTCCACCGCCCGCAGGCCATCATGGGTATGGCTGAGAACCTCCTGCAGCTCCCGGCTGTAGGGGGTGGAACCCAGCGCCTGCAGAAACGCATCCGGCGTAGGCAGGCCGAGCAACTCCTCCATCCGGCCCGCATCGAGCAAGCGGCTGCGCATCGCGCGGACGCGGGCGTTGATGTAGGGGAAGTCAGGCATCGGTGCGCGGTCGGGCAGTCGCGCGGTCGCGCGGTCGCGTCGTTATCCCCATAGCAGGGCGGCGATTTCCGGCGCCAGCAGCGTCTTCACACGCTCGACGCGCGAGGTTAGGGTATTCTCGACGATAAAACGGCCATCATCCGAGATCAGAC
>VBAL01000087.1:7293-10330 GCA_005888595.1 Candidatus Segetimicrobium genomatis | reverse complement strand
TCCTTGATTAGACCGCGGACAATCGGCCCGACGCGGACCTTGTCCTGCTGCAGACGGGCGAGTTCCTCCTCGGCGATCCGGAACACTTCGTGAATCGCTTCATCCCTGGCCTGGAGGACGAGGGCTGATGCCCGCACCTGCGCCGCGCTCAGCGCTCTGACCTCCGCCGCCTTACGCTCCGCCTCCAGCTGTTGTCGCTGAGTAGTCAGATACTCTTGCGCCTCCTGCTTCGCCTCGGCCACCAGCCGTTCCGCCTGGGAACGGGCCTCTCCCAGGATCCGATCAATCTCGCTGGCGGCTTCCTTCTCAAGGATGGCAACGAGTTCCGACGACATCAAATCTTGCCGATGACGAAGAATGCCACCAGGAAGCCGAGAATGACCATGGTCTCCGGCAGCGCCAGGAAGACCAGCATTAACCCGCCCATCTCCGGTCGTTCCGCAATCGCACCCGCCGCGGCCGCCCCGATGCGGGACTGTGCCCATGCCGTCCCGATCGCGCCCAGGCCCACCGCTATGGCCGCTGCGAGGCCCAGCAGACCCGCATTCGCGCCGGCGGGTTTCGCTGCTCCCGCCTCCTGCGCCGCAGCCACCCCGGCCATCGCGAGGGTCAGGACCAGCGCGACTATCATCCCCCCCACCTCCCGCCCGTCTGGGCGCTAATCGTTCTGTTCATCACGTCACCGTGGTTCGAATCCATCGTCTCACGTCGGCGTGAAGCCCACGTCAAGACCTGGTAAGACAGATCGGTTACGAGCGGCCGGGTGCCGCCGATCTCTGAAACGGCCGGTACGCCCGGCCAGTTTCCTCATGGTACTTGAATTTCGTAAACAGTTCCACCCAATGGAGACGAGCCGGCTGGATCATGTGCCCCAGAATGGTGAAAGCGAGGAACAACGTTTGAAAGACTACGGTGATCAATACCCCGACAACGCGTCCGACGAATCCGGTGAAGACGAAGCCGAGGAACGGGAACTGCTTTCCAAACTCTCCCACCATCTCGGGCCCCAGCTGATTCGCTGCCGTGGCCAGCGCGGCGGCTGCCAGGCCAAACGCCATCAACCGTGCATGAGATAGAATGTGACCGAACCCCGACGTACTCTCCAACAGCCATAAGAAGCGTTTCATGATGTCCCGATCAACGACCAGAGACACGAGCGCCACGACAACGGCCGCGAGAAAGAGATAGAGTCCGATTGGGCTGAGTCCCATCGGCAGCCTTCCTCCACGCGCTCCGAGAAACAGGAGAAGCCCGCTGGTACCGAGCATCAGCACGATCGACTCAAACACGCCCACGGTGTGTCTATGGCGGACCGCTTGAACGAGATGCACCAGCAGGCCGAAGAAGATCATCAGAATCCCCGCAATGATGACAACGATGAAGTAGCTGTCTGCCTGATGGACCCGGTCATACAACGGTTCAACGTGGAAGAGCAACTCCGGCAAATTGCCGAAGAGCTCGGCGTACACTGTGCCAAACAGGATCACCCAAAATGCGAGCACGCGGAGCAGGTATGACAGATCCGCGAGCAACAGCGGCGGGAACCGCATGCTGAGAAAGTTGATGTTCAGCGCACGCCCACTCCTGGCCCGGCCCCTGAGCCACCACCCGAGGAGCAATAACAGCAATCCGTAGCCGATGTCTCCGATGACGAGCCCTACGAAAATGGGAAAGGTGACAGCCATCACGGGACTGGGATCAAACGCTCCGTAGCGCGGCGGTTGAAACAGTGCCAGGAGGCGCTGAAATGGGCGGATCAAAGGATGGTTATCGAGCAGCACCGGGATGCGCTCGGGTTCGTCATGGGCATCGACCGGCTCGCCGTGCACCACGATATCACTGCCGAACCGGGACCGCAGGACGCCTCGCACTTCGCTCACTGCTCGGGTCGGCGCCCACCCGTAGAGAATGAACGCATATCGCGATTGGGCCAGCTCGGGGATGACCTTCATCTGGGCCAGCCGATCGGCCAGCCAGGCGCGGATGGCCAGCAGCCGCGGGCGGGCGGACGCTGCGATGGCGCTCAACTCCCGGTCGATGCGCTCGATCTCGGCCGGGATCTCCACCTTCCGCCGCTCCATGACCGCGATCGTCTCGGTCGCGTCCTCCCCGGCGAACCGGGCCGGCAGCCGTAGTTCTGTCGCTCCCGCGCGAGATAAAATTGCGCGCACCCGCTCGCCGTCCCGCCGCAAGAATGCCACGACCACGCCGATGCGGTTATCGTCCACGATCCGGCTGATGACCTCGACGCGCCCCTCCGTCGCCTTGACGAGTTCGTTCCGCAGCGCCGCCACGACGGTGAGGTCTTTCGTATTCAGGAGAAACCCGATGGACTCAAAGGCCTTGCTATTGGAAAGGGCGCTGAGCAGCGGGGACAGCACGCGCACTGCGCCCTCGAACGACGCGATCAACTGGCGCTCTTCATCCAGCTCCAGGCGCTTCCGGGTCAGGTCTCTGACCCTGCGCTCGATCTCTGCGACCTCGGCGTCGAGCGCATCGATGGCGGCGTCGCCGGGAGCGTCGCCGGGCTCGGCGGAGCCTGGCGGCAGCAGGACCAGCAGGCCATCGGCGCGCGCCAGGGCCCGCTCCAGGGCCTGGAGCGTCTTCGTATCCTCTTCGCCCAGTTGCAGGGCCGTGACCTCCGGCGCTTCTTCCGACTCAATCCGGTCAACGTGCAGCGTCCCCAGCCGCTGGACCTCATCGATTACCTGCCCCAGCAACCGCTTGGGGCCGAGGACGAGGACGCGGCTCATCTCCACAATCATCGGCGTTGCGGCCCAAGGATCTGTAGAACGCAGACGGCAGGAGGCAGATAGCAGAGAGCGGCGGTCGTATTGTTTGTGCTGCGTTCTGTATTCTGCGTTCTGCGTTCTGCGTTCTTCACAGTGTCACTCAAGTCCGGCCAGGACTCGCTTCACGACCAGCTCCGCAGCCTCACGGATGTGCTCCGAAGCGCGGGAACGCACGTGCTGGACCTCGGCCTGCGCCGCGGCCAACCGCTGCGCGGCGAGCGTGTCGGTCTCACGAGCGATCTCCG
>VBAL01000087.1:0-7283 GCA_005888595.1 Candidatus Segetimicrobium genomatis | reverse complement strand
CCGCAAGCTCCGCCGCCTCGCGGCGGGCCTGGTCACGCACGGCCTGGGCCTGCCGCTGCGCATCCTCGACGATGCGCCGGGCGTCTGCTTTCGCCTGGGCGACTTTCGCCTCGAGTTCTTTTTCCTTCGCTGCGACTAGTTGGAGAAGGTTGTCATCCGAGGGGCTGTGCTTGCCCGCCATTCGCCGCCACCCACTGCGCTGGGATCCTCTGCACGGAAAACCCAGGAACCGCGGGCCGCCCCGCATGTTCCTGGGTTTCGCAAACTCGCGCACATCATAACAAACACGCAAGAAGCCAGTCAAGACAAGCGACGGAACGGGGCTCCGCCTACAGACGCAGCAGCACTGCCGCCGAGCGCGCGAGGTCGATGAGAGGCCCCGGGTAGAGCCCGATGATGAGTGTGCCCAAACCCGTCACCCCCAGGGCCACCTGCAGGCCGGCCGGTTCGCGGATCGGTGCCTCCGAGGCCGCCGGCATGACGTACATGGCACGGATGACGCCGACATAGTAGTACAGGGAAATGACGCTGTTGACGATGCCCACCACCGCCAGCCACAGCAAGCCGTTGTCGATGGCGGCCGCCAGGACATAGAACTTTCCGAGAAAGACTGACGTCGGCGGCAGCCCCGTCAGCGAGAGCATGAACACCGCCATCAGCAGCGCCGATACCGGTGCGCGCCGCGCCAGCCCAGCGTAGTCCGGTATTTCGTCCGTGCCCAATTGCGATCCGATCAGGGTGGCCACGAAGAACGCGCCCAACTGCGTAAAGGTGTAGCCCAGCAAGTACACCAGCACCCCCGGCGTGCCGAAGTCGCCGCGGAACGCCGCCACGCCGATCAGGAGGAAACCGGCGTGCGAGATGCTGGAGTAGGCCAGCATGCGTTTGATGTTGCGCTGAGGCAGAGCCAGCAGGTTGCCCAGCGTCATCGACAGCGCCGACAATACGGCGATCAGGAGGACCCAGTTGACGCGCGACGGATCCAAGGTCACCACCAGCACGCGGACCAGCGCGGCAAAACCCGCCGCCTTGGACCCTACCGACAGGAACGCCGCCACCGGGGTGGGGGCGCCTTCGTAGACGTCAGGGGTCCACTGGTGGAATGGGACCATCGAGATCTTGAATCCGAAGCCGGCCAGCATCAAGGCCACGGCGAGGTAGAGCGCCGGGACCGGAGCCGCGCTCAGCCGCTGGGCGATCTGGTACAGGTTCGTCGTGCCGGTCAGACCGTACACCAGCGAGAACCCATAGAACATCACCGCCGACGCCGTGGCGCCGAACAGGAAGTACTTGATGCCGGCCTCGTTGCTCTTCGGGTTGCCCTTCAGGAAGCCGGCCAGCACGTACGAGGTGAGGCTGACATACTCGATGGACAGTGCCAGCAGGATGAGGTCGGTGCTGGCCGCCATCAGCATCAACCCAAGCGCGGTGAACACGAGCAGGGCGTAGAATTCACCTTCAAAACGAGTCTGCCGGCCCACCGACTCCATGGCGGACAGAATCACCAGGACCGTCGTGGAGATAGCGATGATCTTCAGGAATACCGCAAAACCGTCAACCGCATACGTACCAAACAGCACCGACCGCGCCTGCCAGAGCACCATCGAGGACGTGGGGATCAGCCCCAGCACCAACCCGACGACGGCAATCAGACCGACGGCGGCCTTGCGGCCCGCCGGTATCACGAGGTCTGCCAGCAGGACCAGGAGTCCGAGCGCCAGCAGCCAGAGTTCCGGCGCCAGGGACCAGAGATCGGCCTGAAGATTCGCGATGTTCATCAGAACTACCGAACCATACCCACCAGTGTGGTCATCGCGGCGTTGATCACGTCCAGCAGCGGCTTGGGATACAATCCAAAAATCACCATCAGCACCGCCAGCGGCACGAGCGAAACCTTCTCGCGTGTGTCCAGATCGGGTATCCCGGCCCACCGCTCATTGAACGGACCCAGGAAGATGCGCTGGATCGTCCACAAGAACATCGCCGCCGTAAAGACTACCCCGGTCACGGCCACGACCGTCAGGTACGGGAAGATGCCGAATGAACCCACAAAAATGAAGAACTCGGCGACAAACCCCATCAACGCCGGCAGGCCCAACGAGGCGAGCATGGCAATCGTGGTGATGCCCGTGTACAAGGGCAGGCGGGCGCCCAGGCCACCGAACTCATCCACCCCGCGGGTGTGGGCCCGGTAATCGTAGAGGACGCCGACGAGCAAGAACAGCGCACCCGTGATGATGCCGTGGGCCACCATTTCGAAGACCGCGCCGTTGAGGGCGGTAGCGGCGGCAACGGCCTTCTCCGGACTCCCGAAGGCTGCCGCCGCGGCCGCGACACCGAGCATCACGTAGCCCATGTGATTCACCGAGCTGTAGGCGACGAGTTTCTTGAGATCCGTCTGCGCCATCGCCACGAGTGCGCCGTACACGATCCCCAGCAGCGCCAGGACCGCCACCGCCGGCGCGTAGACGCGGAAGGCCTCCGGCAGCATGGGCAAACTCACCCGCACGAAGCCGTACGTCCCCATCTTCAACAGAATGCCGGCCAGGATGACGCTGCCGGCCGTCGGCGCCTCCACGTGCGCATCCGGCAGCCAGGTGTGAAAGGGCCACATCGGCACCTTGATGGCGAAGCTGAGGAAGAACCCCCAGAACGCCAGCGCGGCCAGCGCGGCTTTGCCGGCCAGCGGCTGCTGCTCGATGAGCGTTAGCATGTTGAACGTGTGCGGCTGCGCATTGAAGTACATGATCAGGATAGCCAGTAGCATGGCCAGGGATCCCACCAGGGTATAGAGGAAGAACTTCATGGCCGCATACTCCTTGCGCGGCCCGCCCCAGATGGCAATGAGGAAATACATGGGCACCAGCGTGATCTCCCAGAAGATGTAAAAGAGGAAGAAGTCCAGCGCGGCAAAGACCCCCAGCATCCCGGCCTCCAGGAGCAAGAACAGGAACAGGTACTCCTTCAACCGCAGCTCGATGCGCCAGGAGTAGGCGACAGAGAGCAGGCTCAGCAGCGCCGTGAGCACGATCAGCGGCAGGCTCAATCCATCCACACCGAGGTGGTAGTGGATGCCGAGGCTAGGAATCCAGTTGCCCAGTTCGACAAACTGGAAACCACCGCCGACCTTGAACAGCGCAGTCATGAACAACGAGAGGACGAAGGACGATAACGAGGCGCCCAACGCGATACCCTTTAACAATGTCTCGTTGGCTTTGGAGGTGAAGAGGATGATGATCCCGCCCACCAGAGGCAGGAAGATGATCAGACTGAGCATTGCGGACCTCCGATTCTCGTATCCACTCTGATCGACCCTCCAGTGACTGTTGACTGCCGACTGACGACTGCTGACTAGCGTGTAATCCCAATCACCGCCAGCACAATCACCCCGAGGGCGAGGACCAGCAGGTAGTTCTGGGCGCGGCCGGTCTGCACGTGGCGCAGCGCGCCGCCGGTCGCCCTGGCCAGCCAGCCAACCAGGTTCACTGCGCCGTCCACCACATACAGGTCAAAGACGCGGTACAGGCGCGAGAGCCACACGAAGATGATGCCGACTGCATTCACCGCGCCGTCGATGACGTAGATATCAAAGGTTCGCAGCTGCCGGGCGACCCAGACCACAGGCCGCACCACGGTGAAAACGTAGAACTCGTCCCACCAGTACTTGTGCACCAGGACCGCGTACAGCGGCGCCAGCGTCCGGCGCAGCATCGCCGATGAAACCCACCGCCACTGGTAGACCACGGCCGCGGCCAGGATTCCGGCCCCCGCGATGGCCGTGGAGATGGCGGCAAAGTTCAGATCGAACGGCGCGCCCTCGGCGCCTTCGAAGTGCACGAAACGGTGGAAGGCGTTGCCCACCACGGGCCAGGGTGCGCCCACCAGGCCAATCACCCCGGAGAATGCCGCCAGGATGATCAGCGGGATGGTCATCACCTTGGGCGATTCATGTGGGTGGGCTTCGTGGCTGCGGAGCGATCCGGTGAACGTATAGAAGATCATCCGGAACACGTAAAATGCGGTGACGAACGCCCCCGCCGCGCCCAGGTAAAAGAGCGTCCGGTCGTGGTGAAATGCTTCCAGCAAGATCTCGTCCTTGCTCCAGAAACCTGCAAACGGCGGCACCCCGGCCAGCGCCAGACCGCCGACCAGCATGGTAACGTAGGTCGCCGGCATCACTTTGGCCAGGCCGCCCATCTGCTTGATGTCGTTTGTATTCATGGCATGGATGACCGAGCCTGCACCGAGGAACAACAGCGCCTTGAAGAAGGCGTGGGTCATGAGATGAAAGACTCCGGCGGTGTACCCCAGCACGCCCAGGCCCAGCATCATGTACCCGAGCTGGCTGATCGTGGAGTACGCCAGCACCCGTTTGATGTCATCTTGCACGATGCCGATTGTGGCGGCCATCAGCGCCGTAATGCCACCGATGTAGGCGACCACGGTCAGCGCGACGTGGTCGGGACTGCCGCTAAACAGCGGGTACGTGCGCGCCACGAGGTACACGCCGGCCGCCACCATGGTGGCGGCGTGGATCAACGCCGAGACCGGGGTCGGTCCTTCCATGGCGTCCGGGAGCCACACGTGAAGCGGGACCTGCGCCGACTTGCCGACCGCGCCGCCGAACACCAGCACCGCCGCCAGGGTCAGCACAGGTCCGGCCAGAGATCCGGCCCGGACGGCTGCAAAGACTGTCTCGAACTGCAGCGACCCCACGGTGAAGAAGAGGAGCAGAATTCCCAGGAACATGAAGAAGTCGCCCACGCGGGTGGTGACAAAGGCCTTCATGGACGCCCGCGCCGCCGCGGGGCGTTCAAACCAGAACCCAATCAGCAGGTACGAGCACAGGCCCACCAACTCCCATGCGGCATAGAGCACCAGGAAATTGTTGGCCAGGACCAACAGGAGCATCGATGCAGCGAACAGCGACAGGTAGGCAAAGAAACGCGGATACCGCGGATCGCCACGCATGTAGCCGATGGAGTAGACGAAAATCAGCGATCCCACCACGGTGACGACAAAGAGCATCACCGCGCTCAGCGGATCGACCGCGTAGCCGACCGTCAGGGTTCGATCGCCCAGCGCCGCCCAGACCATGCTGGCCTGGTAGCGCCCGCCGAACATGACCTGCCCCAGGATCACCAGCGAGAGGAGACCCGACAGCGCGAGCGCGCCGACGGCCACGTACGCCCCTTCCCCTGGCAGCCGCCGGCCCCGGAAGACGATCAGCCAGAAGGCGAGGAATGGCAGGAGCGGGATTAACGTCACCATTTCATCAAGTTGATCTCATCGACGTGAATGGTCTCCAGGCTGCGGTACGCGGCCATGACAAGCGCCAGGCCTACCGCGGCTTCACAGGCAGCCAGCGTGATGATGACCAGGGCGAAAACCTGGCCGGCGACCGCCCCGGGAGCCACGAAACGATTGAACGCCACCAGATTGATATTGGCGGCGTTGAGCATCAACTCGATGCCCATGAGAATGGCCACCGCGTTACGCCGCGTCAGTATGCCGTACAGGCCCAGACAGAAGAGCAGGGCGCTGACGACCAGATAGTGAGTTATCCCAACCTGCATCTGAACGTCTCCACGTTGCACTTCGGGACTGTCATTCTTCCCTCCGGGCAATGACGATCGCGCCGACCAGTGACACCAGCAGCACCAGGCTGGTCACCTCAAAGATCAGCACGTAGTCGGTGAGAAAGGCGTTGCCAACGGCGATGACGTTATAGGCTGGCAAAGCCCCGGCGAGAACCGGCCACACCGTGCGGCTGAAAATGACGATGAGGACGAACGCCAGCCACACCGCAGCCATCGCGCCCAGCGGCACCTGCTCGTTGACCTGGCGGGTGCGCACTCCGGTCCCGCCTGCGGTGAGCATGATGACGAACAGAATGAGCACGGTGATAGCACCGGCGTAGATCAGCACCTGGATGCCGGCCACAAACTCGGCCTGCAGCATGACATACAGGCCAGTGACGCCCAGGAACGTGGGCACGAGTGACAGGGCGGCGCGCACAATGTTGCTGGAGGTGACGACCACGACCGCCGGAATGAGCGTCACCAGCGACAGGATCATGAACGCCGCGAGTTCACCCACTGCCTACCGCCCCCACGCCGTCAGCACGAACCCGGTCGCCACCAGGTTGAGCAGCCCCAGCGGCAACAACACCTTCCAGGACAGGTTCAGCAGCTGGTCCAACCGCAGCCGCGGGTATGTCCAGCGCATCCACATCAGGAAGAACACCAGGGCGAACAGCTTGCTGAGGAACCAGACCGGCGACGGCAAGACCGGCGACAGTCCGGCCCGCGATCCGAAGAACATCACGAGACTGAGCAGGAATCCTAGGGACGCCAGGATTAAGATCGGGCGGACCAGCAGCGTCTGGCGCAGACCGGTGAAGAGGATCACCGCCACCACCACGAGGGAGGCCAGGGTCACCAGAAGCCACATCCACGGCTGCAGATGCGGCTCGGTCCAGCCGCCGAAGAACATGATGGTCGCCACCCCGGCCATCCCAAACATTTCGCCGTACTCACCCAGCTGGAACAAGGCGAACCGCATGCCCGTGTACTCCGCGAAATACCCCGCGACCAGTTCCGACTCGGCCTCCGGCAGATCAAACGGGACGCGGTTGACCTCGGCCGTGGCGGCGGTCAGGAAGGTCAGGCTAGCCAGGATTCCAAACGGCAGCCCGAACCACCCGATCGGCGGCGGCAGCTTGAACATGAACCAGCTGCCCTGTTTCACCTGGGCGTCGACGATGCCCACCGTCGACAGGGTTCCGGCCACCATTGCCACCCACAGGATGCCGAGGGCCAGGGGAATCTCATAGCTGATCATCTGGGCGGCCGAGCGCAGCCCGCCCAGGAGTGCGTATTTGTTGTTGCTCGACCACCCGCCGGAGATAATGCCGATCACCGTGACCGAGGCCATGGCTGCGAAATACAGGACGCCGATGTTGATATCCCGGACCACCAGCACCCGGCCGCCGAACTTTCCGAATGGAATGACGATCCAGTCCAGTAGGGCGGCCACGGCGACGATTACCGGCGCCGCGTTGAAGATCAGGGCGTCGGCGTTGCGCGGCGTAATGTGTTCTTTCTGCAGCAACTTGACGGTGTCGGCGATCGTCTGCAGCAGCCCCTGCGGCCCGACGTGCTTGGGTCCCAACCGCGCCTGGATCCACCCACTGATCTTGCGCTCCAGGTACACGCCGAACATGGCGCTGACAACGGCGAGGAAGGTGAAGATCACGACCGCCAGACCGGTGGCTTTGAGCA
>VBAL01000270.1 GCA_005888595.1 Candidatus Segetimicrobium genomatis | reverse complement strand
AGCTGACGTCGGCGATGGCGGTTTTGGGGCCGTAGAGCTTGGTCAGATGCTCGACCTGGATCATGCTCTCGGCGGGAAACCTCTCTGCACGTGACGACAATGCAGTGTTGACGAGTGTGCGTCATCTTATCCGCTAACTTGGAGCCCAGTCAAGGCAAGGGTGCCGTCTGGCCGAACTGGGATAAGGGCTTTCAGTTCGTCTGCCACGTATCCAAATCAGATATCGAAACTGTTTTGTTTGTGCACATGGCGCGAGGTTTCCCTACGGCATATGTCTCTCCACCTAGCCCTAGCGAGTTAGACTTTTTTCTTTTAAGAATCAACGCGTTTTTTCGTGTACTGCGTTCGCAGCATTACCCCACGCTAAGGATGGCCTACGAATTGCTTGTCTGTTCGATCTGATCGTCCGGAAGCTTGTCATAAATTTCTGTTTGACTCTCGGCGAGCTCCCGTTTATAAGTGCGGAACCGTACATTCGGCTCTTATCTCCTTCCCCTTCCTCCACAGAAGATCGGGGCCGACGCACCGCACCGAGCCACGAGGCTACCCGTGGCACCGCTGCACCGTTGGATTCTATCGGCCTCGGTCCTGGCCCTGTCGGGTGCCGGTCTCATCTGGGCTCTCTCTGCCTTCTCCCAAACCTCGTCTGACTTCTTCCTCCACGGAAGTGGCGGCACGGCCAATCCGCCCACGCTGTTCCTGGATCGGGCTGCGCCCGTCGCCACGACCGAGAAGTTCAAGGATTCGCCCAGCGTCAACTTCAGCGGGGGCAACCCCTGGAAGGAAGTGGGCACCTGGCCGGCCCAACCGGCACTGACCAACGGGACCCTGACGGCGCTGAGTCCCGTGCATGTCTGGCTGGGCCTGCAGAACAGCAATGATCAAGGCACCAATTTTGACCTGTTGGCGGAAGTGTTCAAGAACGGGTCCCTGCATCGGGGTTGACCCGCTGTATCACCGGGATCACGCGGAATCCGGCCAGCGCCCTGGAGGCCACCGCCGCGTTTGGCTCCTTCGCCCCGGCACCGTTCAATGGCACCACCGATGGATTGTCGCTGAAAGTCTCTTCCCGGATCGGCACCAACCCGGACAACACCAAATGTGCCGGCCACAACAATGCGGTCGGGTTGCGCCTGTACTTTGATGCCACGAGTCGGCAGGCGCGGTTTGGGACGACGATCGGCTCGCCCAACCCGGTCCCCACGACGCTGACGCCCAATCCGCTCACCATCACGGTGGGCGCGACCGGCACGCTCGCGGCGACCCTGTCACCGACGCCCACGACGGCCAGCACGCTCAGCGCCAGCAGCGCCAATACCGGCGTGGCCACGGTGCCGGCATCGGTGGCCTTCGCGGCGGGGCAGACCAACGTGCCGGTGCCCGTCACGGCCGTGAGCGTGGGCAACGCCCTCATCACCGTGTCGCTGAACGGTGGGAGCGCGACCAGCACGGTCCAGGTCACCCCGCAGCCGCCGACGGTCACGAGCCTGTCGCCGGGGACCCTGACGATCACGCAGGGCGGGTCCGGCACGCTGACGGTGACGATCAGCGCCGCCCAGACGACGAATACCGTGGTGTCACTGAACAGTACCGCGCCGGGGATTGCGTTTGTCCCAAGCAGTGTGATGGTCCCGGCGGGCCAGACGAGCGCACCCATTACTGTCTCGGCCAACACGCCAGGCACGGCGCAGATCACAGCCAGCTTGAACGGATCCAGCGTCACGAGCCTGGTGACGGTGACGCCAGCCCAGCCGACGGTCGTGTCGCTCTTGCCACCTACCAATCCGGTGACGCTGGGCGCGACCACGACGCTCACCGTCACGATCTCCGCCGCCCAGCCGACTGACACGACGGTCGCCGTGAGTGCAACGCCGGCGGGGATCGTCTCAGTGCCGGCGACAGTCACGGTGCCGGCCGGTCAGACCAGCGCGCCGGTCCCGGTCGGGACGCAGGCGTTGGGTACCGCGATGGTGACGGCGAGTCTGAATAGCTCCAGCGCCGAAGCGGCGGTCCAGGTGACGCCGCGCGCGCCCGCGCTGGTCTCGTTGCTGCCTTCGCCGCTCACGGTGGTGGTCAACGCGACCGGGACCCTGACGGTCACGCTGAACGCCGCCCAGTCGACGAACACCACGGCGTCTCTCAGCGTGGATAACAGTAACGTGCTCCAGATCCCTGCCAGCGTGACGTTTCCGTCTGGCCAGACCCACGCCAGTTTCACAGTCACGGGGGTCGCCGTCGGGAATGCCGCCGTCACGGCGACCCTCAACGCCACGACCATGACGACGCAGACCGCACAGGTCCATGTGATTCCGCCGCCGCCGACCGTGGTGTCGCTGTTGCCGAACCCGCTCGCGATCCAGCAGGGGGCGACCGGTGGCTTCACCCTCACGATCAACGCGGCGCAGGTGGCCGATACGGTCATCCCGGTGCTCCAGGCGCCGGGTTCTGTGACCGTCCCGGCTGGGCAGACCAGCGTGACATTCCCGGTGACGGTGTTGACGCCGGGCAACGCCACCGTCACGGCGTCGCTTAACAGCACCAGCGCCAGTGCCACTGTCCAGGTCACGCCGCCGCCCACTGTGGTGACCGGGCTCACGCCCAGCACGGTGACCGTGCCCAAGGGCACACCCGGCGTGCTCCATGTGGCGGTCTCACCGGCTTCCACGGAACCGCAGACGGTGTCGCTGACCAGCAGCAACACGGCGGTGGCCACGGTGCCGGCGACGGTGCCCATTCCAGCCGGCGCGCTGGGGGCAGATTTCCCG
>VBAL01000086.1:1841-14452 GCA_005888595.1 Candidatus Segetimicrobium genomatis | reverse complement strand
TGGGCCGGTGGGCGTTCGGCCCGCTCACTGAAATCTTAAAGGCGGTCGCGGGGCCGGGTGCCCAAACACAGTGAAATCTGTTGAATCTATTGGATCTATTGAATCTCTGGGATCAAAAGATCCAGCCCGCCTCCATGAGATTCAAAAGATTCAACAGATTCAATGGATACGTAGTCAAGTAGATTCGTGATTCAAGTATGAAGTGGTTACAGGCTCGCCAACCGAGTGCGTTTCAGGACCTGCCGGCGGAGGTCCAGGGACTCCTGGCGAAGATGCGCGAGCATTTTCCCAAGGCCGACCTGGACGTCATCCGCGATGCTTATCAGTTTGCCGCGCAGGCCCACCACGCACAGACTCGCGCCTCCGGCGAGCCGTATATCAACCATTCCGTCACCGTGGCGTCCACGCTCGTGGATCTGCGTCTCGATCCGGTCACCATCGCCGCGGCGCTGCTGCACGACGTCGCCGAAGATACCGGCGTCAGTTTGAGCGAGGTGCAAGCCCGGTTTGGTGTCGAGATCGCCTCGCTGGTCGATGGGGTCACCAAACTCGGCAAGATCGAGTGGAAGAGCCGCGAAGAGCGGCAGGCGGAAAACTTGCGCAAGATGTTCCTGGCCATGGCCAGCGACATCCGCATCGTGCTGATCAAACTGGCCGACCGCCTGCACAATATGCGCACGATCCAGTACCTGCCGGAGTGGAAGCAACGCCGCACCAGCCAGGAAACCCTCGACATCTACGCGCCGCTGGCCGAGCGGTTGGGCATCGGCCGCATCCAGCGCGAACTGGAGGACCTGGCCTTTGCGGTCCTCCACCCGGATTCGTCGCAGGAAGTGAAGAGCCAGCTGGTGCAGGCGGAGGCCACGCGCTCGCAGTTCCTGGAGCAGGTGGCCGAAACGCTGCACCGTGAGGTGAACCGCGCCGGGCTGAAGGTGGGGCGGGAACAGATCACGGCCCGGCCCAAGCACGTGTACAGCATCTGGCGGAAGATGCAGCGGCCCAAGTACGCCGGCCAGCCCGTAGCGCGTATCTACGACCGGCTGGGCGTGCGTGTCATCGTGGACGATGTCAAGGACTGCTACGCGGCATTGGGCGTCGTCCACTCGCTGTGGAAGCCCATCCCCGGCGAATTCGATGACTACATCGCGAACCCGAAGACCAGCGGCTACCAGTCGCTGCACACCACCGTGGTGTACGAAGGGGAACCGCTGGAGATCCAGATCCGGACGATGCAGATGCACCGCGAGGCCGAACACGGCATCGCCGCCCACTGGAGATACAAAGAAGGCAAACCGGCAGAGAAGGAATTCGAGCAAAAACTCTCGTGGCTGCGGCAGCTACTGGACTGGCACTCCGAGCTGCAGGATGCGCGCGCCTTCGTGCAGTCGGTGAAGCTCGATCTCTTCCAGAACGAAGTCTTCGTGTTTACCCCTCAAGGAGATGTGGTCGACCTGCCGGCCGGAGCCACCTCAGTCGATTTCGCGTACCGGATTCACACCGACGTCGGCCACCGCTGCGTGGGGGCAAAGGTCAACGGCCGGCTCGTCCCCCTGTCCCACCGGTTGCACACCGGCGACATCGTGGAGATCGTCACCAGCAAGACCAGCACAGGGCCCAGCCGCGATTGGCTGACGTTCGTCGCCACGAACAACGCCCGTACCAAGATCCGGCAGTGGTTCAAGAAGGAAGCCCGCGAGGAGAACGTCCAGCGCGGCCGGGAGCTGCTGGAGAAGGAACTGCGCCGGCTCGGCGCGCTCACCGCCCTGATGAAACCGGAGAAGCTGCGTGAGGCCGCGCCGAAGTTTAACGTGGGTTCCGACGAGGACCTGCTGGCCGCGCTGGGCAACGGGGACGTCTCCCTGCTTTCGGTCGTGACCGCGCTGCGCGGCGAGACGCCAGCCCCGGAGGCGTCCGTGCCGGTGCTGGTCCCGGCGCCCGCGGCCCCATCCGCCGGGGGCGTGCGCGTACGCGGTGCGGACAACGTCCTCACCCGATTCTCCCTTTGCTGCACACCGCTGCCCGGCGACCGCATCATCGGGTACGTGACGCGGGGGCGGGGGGTGACTATTCATCGTCAGGACTGCCCCAACGTCGCATCGCTGCGCGCGCATCCGGAACGATTGATCGAGGTGGAGTGGGAATCCATCCCCGAAGCTTCCTATCAAGTCGAGATCGAGGTGGCCGCCTTCGACCGGGTCGGCCTGCTGAAGGACATCCTGGCCGCCATCGCCGACAGTAAGACCAACGTCCTCTCCGTCAATGCTCGGGTCCGCAAGGACAAGGTGGGAGTCATCACGCTGGTCCTGGATATTCGCAACGTGGCGCAGCTGCACGCGGTGATGCAAAAGGTCGGTAAGGTGCCGGAAGTGTACTCGGTAGAACGCGTCTTACATTCGTGACTCGTGACTGGTGACTGGTGAGTCGAGCTCCTCGCAACAAGCGATTCGGGACGCCCCGACCGCCGGCGCGAAGTCTCTCCGCACCCCCGGGTGGCGCGCTCCGGCGCATGCTGGCCGCCCACCTCGCCGCGGTCAACGGGAGGGATCTCGACAGGTTGATGGCGTTCTATGCCGACGATGCGGTCCTGGAGTTCCCGGCCAGCCCGCGCCTGCTGGGGAAGGCGAAAATCCGGCGCGCGTTTGCGTCCTTTTTTGACAACTGGGACGAGACCAGTACCTACGATGCGGTCGTCATCTCCGGCAACACCGCAGCGGTCGAAGGAATCGTGACCGGCCGGCACCGCACCCTGCATCTGCGCATCCCGGGCCGCATCGAAACGGGTTCCCGCGTCTATCACCACGGCTTTGCCATGTTCGTGGAGGTGGCCGGCGGCAAGATCATCTCCCAGCGTGTCTACTTCGACGCACGCGACCTGGTGAAACAACTTCTTGGTGATTAGTGATTCGTGATTCGTGACTCCACACTGAACAATAGTGTGAAAACGTTAGCGTACCCCACGGTCTTGACTGGTTGACAAAATCACGAATCACGAATCACAATTGCCTTGGGGGAAGGTCCGCTCGCGCCCGCGTCTAATGCGAAAATCGTAGTGTGAACGTTGGGGGAGGTTAGTGTGGCGAAGCGCTACACGGCTGCACGCGTCGGACTGTTCACAGAGTCGGTCATTCGAGAAATGACCCGCCTGAACAATCTCTACCACGGCGTCAACCTGGCCCAGGGATTTCCCGATTTCGACCCTCCGGGTGAACTGCTCGACGCCGCGGCAAAGGCGCTGCGGGAAGGCTACAATCAGTACGCTATCACCTGGGGCGCTCCGCGGCTGCGCCAGGCAGTTGCCGAAAAGTTCGGCTGGTACAACGGGGTCAACGTGGATCCCGACCTGCACGTCACCGTCACCTGCGGCGCCACCGAGGCGATGATGGCGACGCTGCTGGCCATCATCGATCCCGGAGACGAGGTGGTCATCTTCGAGCCCTTCTACGAAAACTACGGGCCCGATGCCGCACTCTCCGGGGCGACCCCGCGGTACGTCACGCTTCACCTGGATGATCCCGAGTTCCGCTTTGACCCGGCAGATCTCCGCGACGCCTTTTCGGCGAAGACCAAAGCGATCATCATCAACACCCCCCACAACCCCACCGGTAAGGTCTTCAGCCGCGCTGAGCTGGAGCTCG
Source organism: Candidatus Segetimicrobium genomatis (assembly GCA_005888595.1). Taxonomy (GTDB): domain Bacteria; phylum Sysuimicrobiota; class Sysuimicrobiia; order Sysuimicrobiales; family Kaftiobacteriaceae; genus Telluricultor. The sequence goes on along the minus strand of VBAL01000086.1, from coordinate 10,817 downwards.
TGGCCGAGCAGTGCCGGCAGCACGACGTTGTCGCGGTCACCGACGAAGTGTATGAGCACCTGCTGTACGACGGCCGCCAGCACGTCAGCATCGCGGCGCTCCCGGGGATGGCGGAACGCACCGTCACCATCAATAGCGTCAGCAAGACCTACAGCGTCACCGGCTGGCGCGTCGGCTGGACGATTTCTCCGGCCTCGCTGCGGGCGCATGACTTTCTTACGGTCGGCGCCGCCGCGCCGTTGCAGGAGGCTGCGGTGACCGCCCTCCGCATGAGCCGCCAGTACTATGTCGATCTGGCGGCACTCTACCAGCGCAAGAGGGATCGCATGCTGGACATCTTGCGCCAGGCCGGGTTCCGGCCCATCGTCCCTTCCGGTGCCTACTACATCATGTCGGAGAGCGGCGAGTTCGCCCAGGATGACGTGGCGTTCACGCAGTTCCTGGTGAAAGAGATCGGTGTGGCCACCGTCCCCGGCAGCAGTTTCTTCCATCAGCCGCGGGATGGACGTCGCTACATCCGGTTCGCCTATCCCAAGCAAGACCCCACGCTGGACGAGGTGGCCCGCCGCCTCGCGCGCCTCCCGAGAGCCGTTGAAAAGTTGAAGCGTTGAAACGTTGAAGCGAAGGGGTGGTTGGATCGTTTCAACGTTCCAACGTTTCAACGTTCCAGCGCTTTAAGCGCTCGAAAGGGCTGGCATGGAGAAGACAACGACCCAACTCTCAACCCCATGGGAGAAATATCGGGCGGAGTTCCCTATCTGCCAGCGGAAAACGTACTTCAACACCTGCTCGTTGGGCGCGCTGTCTACGCGCGTCGCCTCCGCGGTCCGGCAGTTCACCGAGTTGTGGGATGTCTCCGGCGCCGCCGCTTGGTACGGCCCGTGGTTGGCAGAGATTGAACGCCTGCGGGAGCGGTTCGCCGCGCTCATCGGTGCGTGGCCGGATGAGATCGCCATCTTTCCCTCGGTCACGACGGCGTTGACGGCGGTCGCCAGCGCCTTCGATTACCGAGCCCGGCCACGGGTGGTGATCAGCGATCTTGAGTTTCCCACCACGGTGTACCAGTGGCTGGTCAAAGAGCCCGGCGGCGTCACGCTGGAGATGATCCATAGTCCCGACCGCCTTACCATCCCGGTGGACGAGTATGCGCGCGCCGCCGACGCCCACACGCAGTTGCTGGTGGCTTCCCACGTGTACTTCACCAGCGGCGTCATCCAGGATATCGCGGCGGTGGCACGCGTCGCGCACCAGCACGGCGCGCACTGTCTGATCGATGCCTACCAATCCATCGGCCAACTGCCGGCCGATGTCCACGTGGCCGGCGTCGACTTCCTGATCACCGGCGGCTTGAAGTGGCTGCTGGGAGGGCCGGGCGTCGCGTACCTCTACGTGCGACGCGACCTCGCTGCCCAGTTGCGGCCCACCGACGTCGGGTGGTTCGCGCACCGCGATCAGTTCGCGTTCGACATCCAACGCTTCACGTACGCGGACGGCGCGCGGCGGTTCGAAGGAGGGACCCCTTCGGTCGCAGCGGTCTATGCTGGGCGCGCCGGAATCGACATCGTCGCCGAACTCGGCGTCTCGCGGATTCGCGCCCATCAGATCGAGCTGGTTTCTGCCGTGGTCGATGAGGCCCGCCGCCTCCGCCCCGCGCACACCGAGGAACTGGCGGGTATCGTGACCATCCCGCGGGAAGATCCCAAGGCGGTGGTGGCGGCGTTGTCACAACGTGGCATCATCGTCGATGCCCGCCCTGGGCTCGTGCGGCTGTCCCCGTACTTCTATAACACCCCTGAAGAGTGCGCAGGGGTCGTCGCGGCCATTGCCGAGTTGGAGAAGCAGGGGATTACGTAATGAGGCAGTCGGGCGGTCGAGCAGTCGCGGAAATCATGAGCGCAGCTTCCGTGACCGCGCGACCGCCGGATCGCTCGACCGCGACACATCGAAGCGGTATATGCCTGAAACCACGGTGTACTTGGTGCGCCACGGTACGCACGACTGGCTGCGGCCGGAGCACAACCGGTTCGCGGGCGCCATTCCTGGCGTGGCACTGAACGAGCAAGGCCGGCTGGAGGTCCAACGGCTGGCCGGATTACTCTCTGGCGAACCTATCACGTGGATCGCGGCCAGCCCGCTGCAGCGCACCATGGAAACTGCCGAGATGCTGGCCCGAGCACGCCACCTGGACGTCGAGACTGACGAACGTCTGCTGGAGTGGCGGTGCGGAGTATGGGAAGGCATGAAGATCATCGAGATTCAGCGCCGGTATCCATCGGAATGGAAGATCTGGCGAGAGCAGCCGGATCTGCTGCGTCTGCCCGGCGCGGAAACGGTTGATCAGATGGCCGCACGCATGGAGGTCGCGTACAGGGCCTGCTCGGCCCGCGGGGGGACAGGCGTGCTGGTCTCACATCAGGACCCGCTGGCGGCGCTGTTGTGCACGCTGATCGGCGCGCCGCTCCGCGCGATGCGGGCGCTGGACATTCAGACCGCCTCACTCTCAACATCGCACGAGATGCCCTATGGGACCGTCATTGCGGCCATCAACGCGGGGAGACCTGTGGCGTGACTGAACGCAGCGGCCGGGAGTCCCCCACGCTGGAACAGCTCCAGGTGCTGGCGCGCACCCGCGGCTACGAGTTTTCCACCGAACGCCTGACCGCAATCCTGCCGGAACTGCGGCGCCTCAACGATCTGGCCCAGCGGCTCCGCATGCTGCCCCTTGATGATCAATCCCCCACGATGAAATTCACCCCGCAGTGACGATGGAAGACCTCAGCTTCGCATCGGCCTCCCAGATCGCCGGGCGTGTGGCCAGTCGATCGGTGACGGCGCTGCAGGTGGTCGAAGCATGCCTGGGACGGATTGCCGTCCACGATCGTTCGTTGAATAGTTTCCTCAACGTGATGATCGACCAGGCGCTGGACGCCGCTCGGCGTGTCGACGACGCCGTCCGCGCCGGCCGTCCGCCTGGCCCGCTGACCGGTGTCCCCGTAGCCGTCAAAGACATCATCGACGTCGCCGGCATTCCGACGACGGCGGGCGCGCACCCACGGTTTCATGTCGTGCCGCACGAGGACGCGCCCGTCGTGGCCCGGCTGCGCGCGGCGGGTGCGGTCATCGTGGGCAAGACCGGTCTGCATGAGTTTGCCTACGGCGTCACCAATGCGAATCCCCACACCGGATCCGTGCGGAACCCGTGGGATCGGACGCGCAGTCCTGGAGGATCCAGCGGGGGATCGGCCGCCGCGGTCGCGGCGGGGTTTTGCGCCGCCGCACTAGGCTCTGATACCGGCGGGTCCATCCGCATTCCGGCCTCCCTGTGCGGGGTAACCGGACTCAAACCGACCTACGGCGTGGTCTCCACAGCTGGGGTCGTCCCGCTGTCGTGGGCCCTCGACCACATCGGCCCGCTGACCCGCACAGCACTCGATGCCGGGCTGCTGCTGTCCGTACTGGCCGCCGCACCCCAGCCGGCAGGAGAGATCGGCCGCGGCATCGCCGGTCTGCGGATCGGCATCCCGCGGCACTTCTTCTGGCAACACCTGGACCCTGCGGTCGAGGCCTCGTGCGGGCAGGCACTGGCCGTCCTCGCCGAACACGGCGCCGCCATTTTAGACGTGGTGATCCCGCACGCCGCAGATGCCGGAGCGGCCGCCACGCTGATCCTGAGCGCCGAGGCCTCTGCCTATCATGAACGCCGCCTGCGCGAGCATGGAGAGGCGTACGGCGAAGACGTCAGGGTGAGGCTCGATCGCGGCTTGTTCGTATCCGCGGTGGACTATGTGCTGGCGCAGCGCGCCCGGACGTTTCTCACGCACGAGTTCATCCAGACGCTCAGCGACATCGACGTGCTGGTCACGCCGGCGACAATCGCCCCCGCCGCACCCCTGGAGGATTCGCACCAGGCGGCGGCGTCCCTGGCGATGAGCCTGGAGTACACACGATTCACCAACCCGTTCAACCTTACCGGTCTTCCCGCGCTATCGGTGCCGTGCGGCTTTACCGCGAAGGGACTGCCGATCGGTCTGCAAATCGCCGGGCGGCCCTTTGATGAGGCCACGGTCCTGCGAGTGGGCCACGCCTACCAGGAGACGACCGACTGGCACCTGCGACACCCACCGCTTTGACGCAGTCGAGCAGTCGCGGAACCCCAACTCGTGAACGTGACTGCTTGACTGCGCGACCGCCCGACAGCTTGACCGCATCTCTTCTTCAGGCCAGGAACGACGTGAGCAGGCGCTGCTCCAGGTCCTTTTGAACCTCGGAGAGATCTTTAACGGTGTCCACGGCACGCCAGTAGGAGCGGGAACGGAACGCCCCCAGTTTGCCCTCGGCGGCCAGGCGCGGGAACGTCGTGTCCTCGTGGTCCCCCAGATCCGGTAGAAGTTTCTCAATCTCGCGGGACAGCACATAGATGCCGGCGTTCAGCCAGTATGGAAGTTCCGGCTTCTCCCGGAAGGCGGCGATCTTCTCGTCCTCACCGACCTCCACGATCCCGTAAGGGCTGATGAAGGGTTCCAGCACCACCGTTGCCACGCAGTCGCTGTCACGGTGCGCCTGGATGAGGGGGCGCAGCCGCACGTTGGTGACGACGTCGCCGTTCGTGGCCAGACACAGATCCTCGCCGCTCCGCAGCAGGCCGAACGCCAGCTTCAGGGCGCCGCCGCGCCCCAGCGGCTGGGGCTCGACGGCATACTGGAGCCGCACGCCCCACTTTTCGCCGGTCCCGAAGTATTCCTCGATAACCTCGTGCCGGTATCCGCAGGCGACGATGACGTCGGTAATGTCTTGCGCCTGCAGCCATTGCAGCTGGTAGCCCAAGATGGGAACGCCCAGGATCTCTACCATTGACTTTGGCCGGTCGGATGTAAAAGGGCGGAGCCGTTCGCCCTTTCCGCCAGCGAGGATGATCGCCTGCATCACTACGTCTTCCTTCTTCCCTCTTCCTACTTCCTTTGACATTATTGCACACAGGACCGTATAATCCATCCAAATACTGGCGATGACGGAAGCAGTAGGCGGCCACGCCCGCGCAGAGAGAGGCGCCGAGGTTGAAAGCGCTTCGGGGTGGCAGCCGAACGACACTCCGGAGCCCTCACCACGTTGAGTGCTGGCTCGGGCCAGAACCAGGGTGGCACCACGGGAAGAGACAGTCCCGTCCCTGAAATTATGGGACGGGAATTTTCGTTCCCGGAGCTCACGACCAACACGGCGGCAGGCACAATGCTCTCGGCACGAGCTTGTCGATGTTGTGTGGATTGAGTCGATTGAGGCGCGAGCACGATGATGAAAGCTCCCCGCGGAATCCACGATATTCTTCCTGACGACGCGCCGAAGTGGCAGGCCCTGGAGGCGTTGATGCGGGAATTCGCGGCCCGGTACGGGTACCGGGAGATCCGGACTCCGGTCGTGGAGCACACCGAGGTCTTCCAGCGCACCTCCGGCGAGACGTCTGATATCGTCGAGAAAGAGATGTACACGTTCACAGACCGCGGTGGACGCAGTCTCACCCTGCGCCCGGAGGGGACTGCCGGCGTGGTGCGCGCCTACCTTGAACACGGCATGGGGTCTCTGCCGCAGCCGGTGCGCCTGTATTACATTGCGCCGATGTTCCGCTACGACCGGCCGCAAAAGGGCCGCTACCGCATGCACTATCAATTCGGCGCAGAGGTGCTGGGGTCGGCCGCTCCGGCCGCAGACGTCGAAGTTCTCAGCTTGCCCATCCGGTTGATTCAGACGCTGGGGCTCACCGAGGTGCAGGTCCGGCTGAACAGCGTCGGCGATCCGGTGTGCCGGCCGGCGTACGTCGAGGCTCTTCGGAAATATTTCCTGCCGTACCGCGACCAGCTCTGTGAAGATTGCCGGCGGCGGCTGGAGGTGAACCCGCTCCGCATCCTGGAGTGCAAAGAACCCGGGTGCCACAAGATTGCGGCGGGTGCCCCACGCATCACGGAATACCTCGACGACGCCTGCCGCGCGCACTTCGATGAAGTCAAGCGGCTCTTCGGCCTCCTGCGTGTGCCGTACGTGGAAGACCCATTCATCGTGCGCGGCCTAGACTATTACACCCGCACCGCTGTCGAGGTCCACTCTGGACGGTTGGGCGGAGCGCAGCATCAGGTCCTGGGCGGCGGACGCTACGACGGTCTGGCCGAGCAGTTGGACGGACCACACATTCCCGGCGTGGGGTTCGGACTGGGCATCGAGCGCCTCCTCCTTGTGCTTGACGCGGAAGGACTGCAAGTCCCGGCCGCCGCGCGGGCTGATGGGCTGGACGTGTTCGTCGCCGCTGTAGGCGAACGGGCGGCGCACGAGGCATTTCGGCTGCTGGACCGTATCCGCACCGCCGGCCTGCGGGCCGTTGGGGAAACCACCGACCGCGGTCTGCGCGCGCAGATGAAGCAGGCCGACAGGCTGGGCGCGCGGTTCGCGGTGATCCTCGGCGAGCAAGAGCTGGCCGGCCAGCGGGCCGGCGTGCGCGACATGCGGACTGGGATGCAGCAGGACGTCCCGCTGGAGCAGGTGGTCAATCATCTCGCCACTGCCTCTACGAACGGAGCGTGACGGGATGACCAAGCCGGCATCGCGCGGAGTCCAAACGAGGATGGGCCGCACCTTGATCAAGGATCTTCGCCAGCAGGTTGGGCAGGACGTGAAGATCCAGGGCTGGGTGAAGACCATTCGCGACCAGAAGCGAGTACAGTTTCTCATCATCCGCGATCACACCGGTCTGGGCCAGGCCACGGCGGAACGGTCAGATGACACAGCCGCCCTCAACGACGCGATCGCCTCGCTCACCCGGGAGTCGGCGGTGACGGTCATCGGGAAGGTCGTTGAGAATCCGGTTGTCAAAACCGGCGGGGTGGAGGTCCTCATCCGGGAGTTGGTGGTGGAGGGCGTGGCCGACCGCCTGTTGCCGTTGGACGTGTCCGGGGCGAAGGAATCGAATCCGGAGGTTCGGCTGAACTGGCGCTTTTTGGATCTACGACGGCCGGAGAATCTCTTGACCTTTCAGACGCAGACGACCGTCGAACACGCCATGCGCGAGTACTGGTTGCGGGAAGGATTCCTGGAGCTGCACTCGCCCAAGCTCATGGGCAGCGCAAGCGAGTCGGGTGCAGAATTGTTCGAACTGACGTACTTCGATCGCCCGGCCTACCTGGCCCAATCACCGCAGTTCTACAAGCAGATGGCGATGGCTGCGGGGTTCGACCGTGTCTTTGAAATCGGTCCGGCATTTCGGGCCGATCCATCGTTTACGCCCCGCCACGCCACGGAGTTCACGAGTGTGGATATGGAAATGTCGTGGATCGAGTCCCATGAAGACGTCATGGCGTTTGAGGAGCGCTGGCTGCAATACGCACTCACGAGGGTGAAAGAACAACTGGGACCGCGGATCCGTGAGACCTTTGACGTCGATGTCGTGGTACCGGACGTGCCATTTCCCAGAATACCCATGCAGGATGTCCTGCGGATTCTGACTGCCCGGGGGCACATTCCCGAGCGCAAAGGAGACCTCGACCCCGCGGGCGAGCGACTCCTCGGAGAGCATGTGGCGGGGGAACTCGGGCATCAGTTTGTGTTTGTGACCGACTACCCGGCCGAGGTGCGGGCCTTCTACCACATGCGCTACCCGGACGCCCCGGCCATCACGAAAGGGTTTGACTTGCTGTGGAAGGGGGTGGAGGTGACGACCGGCGCCCAGCGCGAACACCGCTATGAGGTACTGGTGGCGCAGGCCAAAGAGAAGGGGCTCTCACTCGAGCCCATCCAATTCTACCTGGACTTCTTCAAGTACGGATGTCCTCCACATGGCGGGTTTGGGTTCGGCCTCAGCCGGATGATGATGGTCCTGCTCAATCAGCCGAACATCCGCGAAGTCACCTACATTTACCGGGGACCCACACGGCTCTATCCTTGAAACTCAATCTATTGAATCTATTGAATCAACTGACACTCTGTAGAAGTTCGTAGTAGATTCAACAGATCCAATAGATCCAATAGATCCAATGGATTTGCATTTGCCCTCGGTAAGGCGTACGATAAGTTGCAAGTAAGGTTCCTGCCGTGTGCGTGTAGGGCGGTAGTTCCGATCCAACACATACTACCGCGGGAGCCCGGGCTCTGGCTGTGGACGGCATGCCCCGTCTAGTCGGGGAAACCAGAAGCGGTCAGGAGGGCACCCACTTGCTTAGTGCAGGTTCGGGAACTTCTGTCTCACGGCACGGCGGGGAAATGTGACGAGCGGGACGCGACGAGCGCGCCCCGCTCGCACTATGTCGATGGGAAGAGACCGGACGGCTACTTCGCGTTCCCGAGGATCGCGTCCTTCGCGGCCTTGGCGACCCGGAACCGCACCACCCGCTTGGCCGGGATGCGGATCGGTTCCCCGGTCTGCGGGTTGCGTCCCATCCGCGCCTTGCGGTTGACCAGCACGAGCTTACCCAGCCCGGGGAGGGTAAATGTATTCTTCGCCTCCCGGTAGGCGAGCTGGGCCATCTCTTCCAGGAACATGGTAACCGTCTTCTTGGGAAGCTCCAGCTTGCCTGCCAGGTAGTCGGCGACCTTCGCCTTCGTCATCGATTTGGCCATTGAGAGCCCTCCTGAGGCAGAGTCGAATCAGTACGGATGCGGGATTTCCGCGCCAGGCCTGAATTTCCTGCCTCGTCGGCCCATCTGAGGCAACATTTCCCAATCCAGACGCGGTCTCTCGCGGCACCGGGCTCGCTCGGGTTGAGTTGTGCTACCATCGAGGCAGCAGAAGAGCGCTCCCCGGCAAGGAGGAATCTGTGGAGCTGTTCAAACAGAGTACTGCCCGTCAGACCGCGGCCCAGGCGCCTCTGGCCGCCAGGATGCGGCCCAGGTCGCTGGACGAATTCGTCGGCCAGGAGCACCTGGTCGGCCCCGGGCGCGTGTTGCGACGGGCGATCGAAGGTGACGACCTTTCGTCGCTCATCTTGTACGGCCCGCCTG
>VBAL01000086.1:0-1835 GCA_005888595.1 Candidatus Segetimicrobium genomatis | reverse complement strand
GACACGTTCAGAGGTAGAACAGGTCAACGCGGTCACCGCAGGGGTCGCGGACCTCAAGCAGGTCATTGCCCGCGCCCAGGACCGGCAGACGTTGTACGGGAAGCGAACGATCCTGTTCATCGACGAGATCCACCGGTTCAACAAGGCGCAGCAGGACGTGCTGTTGCCCCATGTTGAGGAAGGAACCGTCATCCTCATCGGTGCGACGACGGAGAATCCTTTTTTTGAGGTCAACTCGACGCTGGTGTCGCGTTCGCGAGTGTTACGGCTGGAACCGCTGCGCGATGAGGAGATCGGGACCATCATCAGCCGCGCCCTCGCCGATGGCGATCGGGGATTAGCCGGACAGCGGGTTGAAGTGGACGAGGAGGCCCGGGCCCACCTGGCGGCCGTGAGCAACGGTGACGCGCGCATTGCCCTAAACACCCTTGAGGTTGCGGCGATGACGACGCCGCCGAGTCCGTCCGGAACCCGCGCCATCACCGTGCAGATCGTGGAGGAGGTCGCCCAGCGGCGGGCGTTGGTCTATGACCGGGAAGGCGACTCGCACTACGATCATATCTCGGCGTTTATCAAGAGCATGCGGGGGTCGGATCCCGACGCCGCCGTGTACTGGTTGATGCGGATGCTCGCGGCGGGGGAGAATCCCCGATACATCGCCAGACGGATGGTGGTCCACGCGGCGGAGGATGTCGGGATGGCCGACCCGATGGCGCTCGTCGTCGCGACATCGGCCGCGCACGCTGTGGAGTACGTCGGTCTACCGGAAGCGCAAATTCCCATGACGGAAGCTGCCATCTACATCGCCACCGCTCCGAAGAGCAACGCAGTGGTCCGAGCCATCGCTGCGGCCACGCTCGATGTTGAGGAGCAGCGTGCCGGTCCGGTCCCCGTGCACCTGCGAGACTCCAGCCATCCTCAGACGGTGAAACAGCTGGGTCACGGTCAGGGCTACAAGTACGCGCACGACCACCCAAATGGATTTGTTCCACAGGAGTACCTGCCGGACAGTGTCGCCGGTCACATCTACTACGAGCCGACTGAGCACGGATTCGAAACCGAGATCCGGCGCCGGCTGCGGACGTGGTGGAAAGGCATCAAGAACTACACCCCCGAGTGACCAGGGGACCAAGGGACCGGCGTGCATCGGGCCTTCTTCGCTGACCATTTTTCTCGAATCCTGTTGCTGGTAATATAGAGTGACAGTTCCAGAGGATCCGCATGCCTGGTCCCATGGTACCTTGGTCCGGGTCCCGTAGTTGGAGGTTAGTGTGTGGGCAAGTGGGCCGTCGCGATGAGCGGCGGGGTTGACAGTTCGGTCGCCGCAGGGCTGCTGGCGGCAGAAGGCCATGAGGTCGTCGGCCTGACGATGAACCTGTGGCCGGACTGGCTGCCGGAGCCCGACGATGCGTTCAAGGCGTGCTGCGGAGTGTCCGCGATCGAGGATGCCCGCGCGGTCGCCCACCGGCTGGACATCCGGCACTACGTGCTCAACATGCGAGAAGAATTTGAACGAGCCGTCATCAGCTACTTTGCCGGCGAGTATGCCCACGGGCGTACGCCCAATCCCTGTATTGCCTGCAATCAGGCCATCAAGTTCTCCCTCTTGCTGCACAAAGTGACGGCGCTGGGGCTGGATGGAGTCGTAACCGGTCACTATGCTCGGGTCGAGGAAGACCGCCTGTCGGGTCGGTACCATCTGCTGCGAGCCCGCGATCCGCATAAGGACCAGTCGTACGTCCTCTACGGGCTAACCCAGGCGCAGTTGGCCCGCATACGGCTGCCGATCGGCGAGTACACGAAGGAGCAGGTGCGTAACCTAGCGCGACAGTTCG
>VBAL01000269.1:475-2809 GCA_005888595.1 Candidatus Segetimicrobium genomatis | reverse complement strand
GCCACGACCTTGAGACCGGGGATGTGGGCGAGCCATGCCTCCCAGGCCTGGGAATGTTGGGACGACAGCTGTAGGGCGGCGCCGTTCGGCCCCCGGAACACGATCGGCATCGGGATCTGCCCGCCCGACATGTACAGCATCTTCGCGGCCGAATTCACGATCTGGTCGAGCGCCAGCAGCGCGAAGTTCCAGGTCATGAATTCGATCACCGGTCGCAGGCCCGCCATCGCGGCGCCGATGCCGATCCCGGCGAAGCCGAGCTCGGCGATCGGCGTGTCCACCACGCGCCGGGGCCCGAATTCCTCCAGCAGGCCGCGGCTCACCTTGTACGCCCCCTGATAGACCCCCACTTCCTCGCCCATGAGGAAGACGTTGGGGTCGCGCTGCATCTCCTCACGCAATGCCTGGTTCAGTGCGTCGCGGTAGGTCAGGGTCGGCATCGCTCAGTCCGCCAGCACGTGCGTGTACAGCTCGTCCGGCGCGGGGTCGGGGCTCTCGTCGGCGAACCGGACCGCCGCATCCACTTCGGCATGCACCTCGGCGTCGATCGCGTCGAGACCCTCCTGCCCCAGGACCCCATCGTCCTTCAACTCTTCGACCTCCTCCTTGGTCCGGTACACACCGTGCAGCGGGTCGGACATGGAATGGCCCATGAAGCGGTACGTGCGAACCTCGAGCAGCGTGGGGTGGCCACCCTTGCGGGCCCGCTGCACCGCGCGCTGGGTGGCCTCGTACACCGCCAGCACGTCCATCCCGTTCACCGTCTCGGCCTGCATGTCGTAGCTGCAGGCGTGCTCGGCCACGTCGGTGATGGCGGCAACCCGCTCAAACGCGGTGCCCATGCCGTAGCGGTTGTTCTCGCAGAGGAAGATGACGGGGAGTTTCCAGACGGAGGACATGTTCAACGCCTCGTGGAAGGCGCCGATGTTGACGGCCGCCTCTCCGAAATAGCAGAGGCAGATCTGGTCGCCCCCACGGTACCTGATGGCGAAACCGATCCCGGCGGCGAGCGGGAGGTGCCCACCCACGATCGCGTGTCCGCCCATGAACCGCTTGTCGACGTCGAACAGGTGCATCGAGCCGCCCTTGCCTCGGGAACAGCCCGTTGCCTTGCCGAACAGCTCTGCCATCACGGCGTTGGCCGGGATGCCGCGCACCAGCGCCTGCCCGTGCTCGCGGTAGGAGCAGATCACGTAGTCGTCGTCGCGCAGCACGGTGAGCGAGCCGACTGCGACGGCCTCCTGGCCGATGTACAGGTGGCAGAAGCCGCCGATCTTGCCCAGCGCATACGCTTCGGCCGCTTTCTCCTCGAAGCGGCGGATCAGCAGCATCTGCCGCAGCATCTGGCGATGCAACTCGGTCTGAGACTGGTCCTGGGATTGGGGGGGGGCGGTCGCCGTCGCCATGTTCTCGTCCTCGGGTTACCTGGTCGCCGCCGCGCTCGCGGCCTGCTCCCAGGCATGGTAGCTCGAGCGCACCAGCGGGCCAGCCTCCACATGCCGGAATCCCATTCCCAGCCCCAGCCGCTTCAGCTCGGCGAACTCGTCGGGCGTGTACCAGCGTGCGATCGGCAGGTAGTCCGCAGAGGGGCGCAGGTACTGACCCAGCGTGAGAATGTCGACGTCCTGGGCGCGCAGGTCGCGCATCGCGAGCAGCAGCTCGTCCCACTCCTCGCCGAGACCGCAGATGATCCCCGACTTGGTGAGCAGATCGGGCGCGACCGCCCGGGTGCGTCGGAACAGCTCGAGGGCGCGCGCGTAGCGGCCGCCCGGCCGGGCGATGCGGTAGAGCCGCTCGATGGTCTCGAGGTTGTGGTTCAGGATGTCGGGCCGAGCGTCAATCACCAAGCGCAGCGCCTGCGGGTTGCCCTTGAAATCGGGGATCAGCACCTCGATCGAGGCGCCGGGGAGCCGCCGACGGACCTCGGTGATGCACCCGGCGAAGACCTCGGCGCCGCCGTTGGGCAGGTCGTCGCGGTCCACGCTGGTGATTACGACGTGCCGGAGTCCCATTTCGGCGACCGCTGCGGCGAGGCGGACCGGCTCGTCCTGGTCGAGCGGCGCCGGCGTGCCGTGTGCCACCGCGCAGTAGGCGCAATTGCGGGTGCACACATCGCCCAGGATCATGAAGGTTGCCGCTTTGTGCTCCCAGCACTCACCGATGTTGGGGCAGTGGGCCTCCTCGCAGACCGTATGGAGTTTCAGGCCCCGCATCATCTGCTTGAGGGCGAGGTAATTGGGGCCACCGGGGGCCTTCACCTTGAGCCACGCCGGCTTGCGCTCCGAGGGGGTGGGTGCGGGGCTGCGGGAGGCGATCTGGACGAGGGGAGCGGCC
>VBAL01000269.1:0-443 GCA_005888595.1 Candidatus Segetimicrobium genomatis | reverse complement strand
ATAGGGTTTGATTACAGAAATCAACCGCCCGGTTGATCCCCCTCCTTCCCCTTCAGGCGGCGGAGCTCTTCCTCCAACTGCGCAGAGCTGCTCAGAGTTCCGTCCGCGATCTCGGCGATCTCCTCAGCTTCGCGCCATTGCCGCTCGAGCTCGCGGATTTCGGCCTGCTCGTCCACCGCCATTTCGAGCGCCAGCTGCCGCTCGGCGCGGAGCGAGCGCAGTGTGAGCTCCTGCCGCGCGATGTCTTGAATCAGCCGGTCCGGGCCGCCGCTCTGGTCCACCACCCGGGCCGCGTCCTCCGCGCGCCGTCGGCTGCTGCGCCGCACGTTGAGGTAGGTCAGGCCTTGCCGCAGCGCCAGCGCGGCCTCGTGGCCCGTGAGCAGCGCGCCCTCGTGGTGGCAAGTCGGGCAGCTCACTAGTACTGCCAGGTCGGCCCGGGCGTC
>VBAL01000271.1 GCA_005888595.1 Candidatus Segetimicrobium genomatis | reverse complement strand
AGACACGTTCATCACCAGCGGTCCAAGCGGGACCATTAATACCACGACGGCTACGTTCACCTTCACGGCCTCCGAAGCTGGCAGCACATTCCTCTGCCAACTTGATGGAGGCGGTTTCGCGCCCTGCACGAGCCCAAAGAGTTACATCGGCCTGACAGCCGGACCCCACACCTTCCGGGTCAAGGCTCGCGATCAGGCCGGCAATGAGGATCCTACGCCGGCGGAGCGCAGCTTCACCGTTAGCCTGGGCAACCAGCCACCGATTCTCAACTCCATCGGGAATAAGACCGTCCAGCTGGGCAACACGCTGGCCTTCACCGTCGCCGCAACCGATCCGGAGGGCGGCTTCGTGAGCTTCGCTGTCACGCCGCTGCCCTTGCCAGCGCATGCCGCCTTCAACGCCCAAAGTGGCGAATTCGTTTTCACGCCCGATGCGACGCAGGTGGGAACGTTCACGCTGGCCTTCCTCGCCTCGGATGGGGTTGCGTCTTCGTCGGAGACGATCACACTGATCGTGACCGGCGCCCAGCCGGGCGGCGTGACGGCCCTGACCGGCCGGGTGGACGACACCTCGCGCAATCCCGTGCCCAACGTCACAGTGGCCCTGAAGGGCACCATCCTGAGCACAATCACCGACGCGCAGGGGCAGTTCACCCTGACCGGCATCCCGGCGACGCAGGTCGGGCGCCAGCAGGTGGTGGTCACGGGCTTTGCCCAGGGATATGCCAACTTAGTCGCGCCGGTGGATCTCATCGCCAATGTCACCACGCAGTTGCCCTCGCCGCTCACGCTCCCGCCGATTGATACCGGCACGGCGGTCACCGTCAACCCGAACGTCCCCACAGTGGTGCAGAGCGCTAGGCTGAACGTATCCGTGACCATTCCGCCGCACACCGCCAAGAACGGGGACGGGACGGACTACACGGGGGTGCTCACCATCAGTCCGGTGCCGGAGTATGGGCGGCCCGAGTCCCGACCCGTGCTGGCGTGGTGATGGACCCGCCCGTGCGGATCACCTTTTCGAACGTGGACAATATGCCGCCGGGCAACGAGCTGGATCTCTGGTCGCTCTCACCCGATACGGGGACATTCCAGCTTGCCGGCACCATGCGCGTGAGCGCTGACGGGCAACGGATCGAGACGATCAGCGGGGGCGTGCGCAAGACCGCCTGGCACTTCCCCCTGGCGCCCAACCCGCAACCGAATCAGAGCGGGAACGACCAGGAGATCGGCCAATGCACGCAGTGTCAGACTGCATCCCAAGCCGATCTGGCGGAAGGCGCCCTGAGCCTGGACCAGGTGATCCCGGGCGTGCGCACAATAGGGGTCGCGCGCGATCTGACGCTCCATTATCGTTCGACTAGCGCCGATGTCCGTCCCATCCTGCCCATCGACGCGTTCTTGAGCGTCCGGGCGGCCGTGCCCCCGACCTTCTCCGCACGGCTGAGCGTGGGAGGAACCCAGCAGGGCGACGAGCTATTCTGGAATGCGGCAGGCCTGCCGGAGAACGCCGATTCCGTCTCGCGGCTGGGTGTCCAGTTCGATGCGTCAAGCCTGACCACAGGCCGCTACCCCTATGAACTGATGCTGTTCTCGAACTATCCCTTTTCAAGCATCGGCGGAGCGACACGACGCCAACTCCTCGTCCGCAACGAGCGCGCGAGCTCTCTCGGCACTGGCTGGACGTTGGCCGGTCTCGATCGCATATTTCCGCAGTCGGATGGGACTCTAGTTCTCGCGGAAGGGAACGGCGTGACGAAGAACTTCACCCCACCGGCGGGCCTGCAGACCGTGCCGCTCACCGCCGGGATCCCTTCCAGGCCGGGGACGCTCGGCGAACTGTTCTTCGAGCGAACCGTGGATCTGACCCTCCCCGAGGCGTTTGAAGTCTTGCTCCTCGGCGCGGGGTCGTTCCCCTTGACCACATCCACGCGTGTGGATGACGTGTTGGAGCTGACGGTGGTGCATGCGGACGGCCGCACGGCGACGTTCACCCACGACTACAGCGGCGGCTGCAGCAAGCCGCTCGCGGATTTCCCGCCACAGGATCTGAGCGCG
>VBAL01000085.1:7605-11200 GCA_005888595.1 Candidatus Segetimicrobium genomatis | reverse complement strand
AGCTCCTTTTCGCTCAGCGACAACTGCTCGCGGGCGACGTCGCGGATGCTCCGGCCGGTGGCGGCAGCGATCTTCGCGATCTCGGCCGCTTTATCGTACCCCACGACCGGGGCCAGGGCCGTGGCGAGCATCAGTCCGCGTTCCACAAGTTCCGGGCCCGTCCTGGTGGCGACCAGGCCTGCGATGCATTGGCTGGCGAAGTTCACTGATGCCGAGGCCAGGATGGCGAGGGACTGCAGAAGGTTGTGGGCGACCACGGGCATCATCGTGTTGAGCTCGAAGTTGCCCCACTGGTTGCCCAGGGCTACGACCTGATCGTTTCCCTGGACCTGCGCACACACCTGGATGACCGACTCGGCGATGACCGGGTTGACCTTGCCGGGCATGATAGAGGATCCCGGCTGCACCACAGGCAGTTGCAGCTCGCCCAGGCCCGCACGCGGACCGGATCCCATCCAGCGGATGTCATTGGCGATCTTCATCAGCGCCGTGGCATATGTCCGCAGCACCCCCGAGGTGAACACGACGGCGTCCACAGCCGCCTGAGCCTGGAAGTGGTTGTCCGTTTCGCGCACGGTGACTCCGGCCAGCTCCGAGAGACGCGCACACGCCCTCGCCGCGAACTCCGGGTGCGCATTCAGGCCGGTGCCGACCGCGGTGCCGCCCAAGGGCACCTCACTGAGTTCCTGCTGAGCATAGCGCAGCCGGCGGATGGCCCGCTCCACCTGCCCCGCATACCCGGCAAACTCCTGGCCCAGCCGGATTGGCGTGGCATCCATCAGGTGGGTACGCCCGGTTTTGATCACGTCACGGAACGCCACGGCCTTCTGCTGCAGGCCTTCCTGCAGCGCACGCAGCGCCGGCACGAGCGTCCGCTCGATCTCCATCAGGGCGGCCAGGTGGATGGTGGTGGGGATGACGTCGTTACTGGACTGGCACAGGTTGACGTGGTCATTGGGGTGGACCAGCTTGCTCCCGCGTGCTCCGCCCCGCAACTCGGTGGCCCGGTTGGCGATGACCTCGTTGGCGTTCATGTTGGTGGAGGTGCCCGAGCCGGTCTGAAAGATATCCAAGACAAACTGATCGTCCAGCCGGCCATCGGCCACCTCGGTTGCCGCTGTGACGATCGCGGCACCCAGTGGACGCTCCAGCAGGCCGAGATCCATGTTCACCTCGGCGGCGGCGCGCTTGATGAGTCCTAGGGCCCGCATGAACGGTCGGGGGAACCGCAGCCCGCTGATAGGGAAATTTTGCACTGCGCGCGCAGTCGAGGCACCGTAGTACACGTTGGTTGGGACCTCCATCTCACCGAGTGAGTCGCGCTCCAACCTGACCTGCGATCCCGGCGTGGCCGGGGTGGTGGCGGCGCCCGCGGCTCGGAGCCGGGGGGCGCCTTTTCCCGCGCGGGGCACGGTCGTGCGCCTTGCCCTACGCCGGAGTGTCTTGCGAGAGGCTCCACGTGCCATCGCCTTCACCACCTCACCCTACCCTCTCCCGGCGGGAGAGGGAAATATGGTTGGGTGCTGCCGCGCCCTCACTGGCCGCGTTCTTCGATGTCGGCGCGCATGTCATCCAGATGCCGCCGCAGGGCCCGCCGGGCTGCGGTGGGCTGGCGGCGCCGCACGGCCTGCAGGATCTGCCGGTGAAATTGCAGCGCTTTGTGAGGACTGGTGGGGCGCCGGCCGGTCTTCTCGCGCGACCGCAGCCACATCTCACTCAAATGCCGCATCACGCTGGTCAGCACAGGGTTGCCGGTCAGTTCCGCCAGCTGCGTGTGAAACGCCAGATCTCCGGCCACGTCGTGCTTCCCCGCCGCCAGCCCACTCTCCCGGGCGGTCAGTGCGTCATCCATCGCGTCCAGGTCCTCGCGTGTGGCGCGGCGCGCGGCGAGGTGCACGATGCGTTCTTCAAGGATGCGCCGGGCCTCAAGCAGATCCAGGAGGAAGGAGCGCTCGGACAGCAGGCTGTAGAGAGAGGGGTCGACCGGAGATGGGGGCGTTGTGGCGACGAATGTGCCCTCGCCGGGGCGCACCATGACGACCCCGAGATAGTCCAGCACCCGCAACGCTTCGCGCACCGATTGCCGGCTCACCGACACCGCCTCGGCCAGCACGCGTTCGCCGGGGAGACGGTCGCCGGGCTGGAGATGCTCGGCGGCGATGAGGTCCTGAATCTGCCGGATGATGTCTTCAGACACCCGGCTGCGCCGGACCGGTTGGAAGAGACTGTGTTCCTGCGTGGCCACAGGGGCTCCTCGGACTGCTGGTCTGACCAGTAATCCATATTGGAGAATACCGCGAACGCAGGAGGCGCGTCAAGTTCACCGCGCCATGTTTGCGACCCTAGGGCGATTGCGCTACACTTGACGCGGTTTGTGCCGTGCAATGCTGCAGGTGAGGCCGGGAGGGCCTGCCGATGTCCGTGCTTGAGCAGTTGACCCCGCCCAAAGAAGGCCAGCGCATCGAGATCAAAGATGGCCGCCTCAGCGTGCCCAACCAGCCCATCGTCCCATTCATCGAGGGCGACGGCACGGGGCCCGACATCTGGCGCGCCAGCAAGCGAATCTTTGATGCCGCGGTGTCTGCGGCCTACAGCGGGCAGCGCAAGATCGTCTGGTTCGAGGTCTTTGCGGGCGAGAAGGCGCACCGCTCGTTTGGCACCTGGCTCCCGGAAGACACCCTGCGCGCCTTTCAGCACTACGTGGTCGGCATCAAGGGCCCCCTCACCACGCCGGTCGGCGGGGGCTTCCGCAGCCTGAACGTCACGCTGCGCCAACTGCTGGACCTGTACGCCTGCGTGCGGCCGGTGCGGTGGTTCGAGGGCGTTCCCAGCCCGGTGAAGCATCCGGAATGGGTGGACGTCATCATCTTTCGGGAGAACTCTGAAGACATCTACATGGGGTTGGAGCATCCCAGCCGGTCTGTAGAAGCCAAAAAGCTCATCGAGTTCGTGCGGACGGAATTCGGGTGGAAAGTGCGCGAGGATGCCGGAGTCGGGCTCAAGCCGATGAGCCCTTTTGGCACGAAGCGGCTTGTGCGCAAGGCGATCCGGTTCGCCCTGGAACACGGCCGCCGGGGGGTCACCATCGTGCACAAGGGCAACATCATGAAGTACACCGAGGGTGCCTTCCGGGAGTGGGGATACGAGGTGGCGCGCGAGGAGTTCGGCGACGTCACCATTACCTGGGACGACGTCAGCAAGCATCATGACGGCAAGGTCCCGCCGGGCCGGCTCTTGATCCAGGACTACATCGCCGATGTGACGTTCCAGCATCTGTTGACCAGGCCGCGCGATTTCGATGTCATTGCCACCGGGAACCTCAACGGCGATTACCTCTCCGACGCGGTAGCGGCTCAGGTGGGCGGCATCGGGATGGCGCCGGGCGGCAACATCAGCGATTTCCACGCCATCTTCGAGGCCACGCACGGCACCGCGCCCAAGTATGCGGGCCTCGACAAGGTGAACCCCGGGTCGGTCACGCTCTCGGGGGTGATGATGCTTGAGCACATGGGGTGGGGCGAGGCGGCGCAGCGCATCGTCAAGGCGATGGAGAAGACGTTCAAGCAGAAGATTGTCACGTATGACCTGGCGCGTA
>VBAL01000085.1:0-7498 GCA_005888595.1 Candidatus Segetimicrobium genomatis | reverse complement strand
TGAGCAAGTAGACTGGGAAGACCGGGAGGACCGGGAAGACTGGGGAGACTGAATTTGGGGTGCGAGATGATCGACAGACCGAAAGTCAGCATCATCGGGGCCGGCATGGTCGGTCATACTACGGCGCAGTGGTTGGCGGCGGATGAAGTAGCCGACCTGGTCCTGGTGGACATCGTTGAGAAGATGCCGATGGGCAAGGCCCTGGACCTGACGCAGGCGGCGCCGATTCGTGGCGTGGACGTTCGTATCACCGGCAGCAACGGGTATGAGGAGACGGCGGACTCTGAAGTCGTCGTCATCATCGCCGGCGTGGCCCGGAAGCCGGGCATGACGCGGGAACAACTGCTGGACACCAACGCCGGCATCGTGCGTGGGGTCGTCGAGCAGGTGAGCCGGCGCTCCCCGCAGGCGACCCTGATCGTCGTCACCAACCCGTTGGATGCGATGACCTACCTGACCTACAAGGTCGCCGGCTTTCCTCGCCAGCGCGTGATCGGCGAATCCGGGGCCCTGGATTCGACCCGCTTTCGCGCCTTTATCGCCATGGAGGTCGGGGTCTCGGTGCAGGACGTGCAGGGGATGGTCATCGGCGCGCACACCGACAGAGACATGGTGCCGCTGCCCCGGTTCGCCCACGCCGGAGGGATTCCGCTGGCGCACCTACTTTCTCCCGAGCGCATCGAGGGCATCGTCGCTCGCACACGCCGCGGCGGCGCGGAGATCACGGAGTTGGTGGGCAGCAGCGCCTTCTTTGCGCCGGGGGCGGCGATTGCCCAGATGGTGGAGGCCGTCGTACGCGACAAGAAGCGCCTGATTCCCTGCAGCGTCTACCTGGACGGGGAATACGGACAGCGCGACGTCTGCATCGGCGTCCCGGTTGTCCTGGGGCGGGGCGGGGTGGAGCGGGTCATCGAGCTGTCGCTCGATGAGCGCGAACGGACGGCGTTTGGGGCCTCGGTTGCGGCGGTGCGGGAACAGCTGGGTGCCCTGAAACTCTGAAGGCATCCCTCGAGGACCACGGCGTTGCAACGCTGCTCATGTGGACACTCCTGTTCGCTCTGGCGCTGCGCGGCGCCTATCCGTTGAATTTCGAGCAGGGGATGGTGAAGCCGTGAGTGGCGCCCGGCTGCCGGGGATGGACATCCGCCCGATTATCCTGGAAGGACGAGTCGTCCGGCTCGAGCCATTGTCGATGGACCACCATGCCGCGTTGTGCGGGGTCGGGTTCGATCCGGAGTTGTGGCGATGGACACTGAGCCTCGTCCAGACGCCCGAGCAGATGAGGGAGTACATGAAAGCGGCGCTGGACGCGCAGGCGCGGGGGAACGAGCTGCCGTTTGCCACCTGTGAACGCGCCTCCGGCCGCGCCGTCGGCAGCACACGCTTCGGGAACATCGATCGCGCGAACCGGCGGGTGGAAATCGGCTGGACATGGATCGCCCGGCCCTGGCAGCGGACCGCCGTCAACACTGAAGCCAAGTACCTCATGCTGCAGCATGCCTTCGAACAGTGGGGGTGCGTGCGGGTGGAACTGAAGACCGACGTGTTGAACGAGGCGTCCCGCGCCGCCCTCCGGCGTCTGGGCGCGAAGGAGGAGGGGGTCCTCCGCGCTCACATGATCACGGCGACCGGCCGCATCCGTGACACGGTGTACTACAGCATTCTCGACAGCGAGTGGCCGGCGGTGAAGGCGATGCTGGAAGCGAAACTGGCCCAGCCTGCCCGCCCGGGCGCCGGGGGCGCATGAAACTCCACGAGTACCAGGCCAAGGAGTTGTTCGCGAAATACGCCATCCCCATCCAGAAGGGGGTCGTCATCGATCGCCCCGAGCAGGTGGATGGGCTCGCGCTGAAATATCCGCTGGTGCTCAAGGCCCAGGTGCTGGTAGGTGGCCGAGGGAAGGCCGGTGGGATCAAGCTGGCGGCCACGGCCGCCGAGGCCAGACGGCACGCCGCCACCATCCTGGGGATGGAGATCAAAGGAGAGAAGGTCCGCCGGCTATTGGTCGCGGAAGCGGCCGAGCTTGGCGCCGAATACTACGTGGCGTTCACGGTCGACCGCGCGGCCAGGCGCATGGCTGTGATCACCTCCGCGGCAGGAGGCATCGACATCGAGGAAGTCGCCCGCACCACCCCCGACCAGATCGTCCGCAGCACCGCCGATCCATTTTTGGGCGTGCAGTCCTATCACACTCGCCAATTGGGCCGGCGGATCGGCCTGAGCGGCTCATTGTTATCCGATTACGTCGGCATCACCACCGCGCTCTACCGGCTGTGCGTCGCCGAGGATGCCGAACTCGCCGAGATCAATCCCCTGGCCGTCGTGGCGGGCAGGCTGCTGGCTGTGGATGCGAAGGTGATCATCGACGACAACGCCGTCTACCGGCACCCCAGCCTGCCGAAGAATGAAGAGCTGACCGAGTTGGAGGCCGCGGCGCGGGCGGAGGGGCTGTCGTATGTGGAGCTCGAAGGGGACTTGGCGATCATCGGAAACGGCGCGGGCCTGGTGATGTCCACGCTGGACATGGTGGCGTACTTCGGCGGCCGGCCCGCCAACTTCCTCGACGTGGGCGGCGGGGCGACGACGGAGAATATGAAGCAAGCCATCGAGATCGTAGTCCGCAAGCCTGGCGTCCGCGGGTTATTCATCAACATCTTTGGCGGCATCACCCGCTGTGATGACATCGCGCGCGGCATTGTGGACGCGCGGCCTCCGGTCGGCATGGTGGTGCGTCTCACCGGCACCAATGAGGAAGAGGGGCGGCGCATCCTCCAGGCGGCGGGCGTTCACGCCTACGTCGACCCAGAGGAAGCCGCGCAGCGGGCGGTGACGCTGACCGCCGGAGCCGGTAGGCAGTAAGCAGTCAGCAGTCCGCAGTCCTGAGGTTGTTGACTGCTGACTGCAGACTGCCGACTGGTGACTCACTCGGAGATATCGTCGATGAGCATTCTGATCAACAAAGATACCCGGGTCCTCGTCCAGGGCATCACCGGCTATCAGGGCGAGTTTCACACCGCCCGGATGCTCGAGTTCGGGACGCAGGTCGTCGCCGGCGTCACACCGGGCAAAGGCGGAATCCGCGTGCACGGCGTCCCGGTGTTCGAGACCGTCGCCGAGGCCATCCCGCCGACCAGCGCCACCGCGGCGTGCATTTTTGTGCCGGCCAGGTTCGCGAAGGATGCCGCGCTGGAAGCCATCGAGGCGGAGCTTGATCCGGTCGTGGTGATCACGGAGGGCCTCCCGGTGCACGATGTGTTGCAGATCGTCGAGTTCGCCCGCCGGCAGAATGTGCACCTGATCGGACCAAACTGCCCCGGCCTGACTGTTCCGGGGCAGTGCAAGATCGGGATCATGCCCAACCACCTGTTTATGCCCGGGCCGGTTGGAGTCATTTCCCGCAGCGGGACCCTGACCTATGAGATCGTGGCGGCCCTGACGCGGCAGGGGATCGGGCAAAGTACGGCGCTGGGGCTCGGCGGGGATCCCGTGGTGGGGATCAGTTTCACCGATGCGCTGCGGATGTTCCAGAACGACCCGCAGACGGCGGCGATGATTCTGATTGGTGAGATCGGCGGCAGCGCGGAAGAGGAGGCGGCGCGGTTCATCTCCGCCCACGTGACCAAGCCCGTGGTCGGATACATCGCAGGCCGCACCGCTCCGCCCGGCAAGCGCATGGGGCATGCTGGCGCGGTCATCTCCGGCACGGAGGGCACGGCCGGCTCAAAGATCGAGGCGCTGCAGGCCGCCGGCGTGAAAGTGGCGACATTGGCGGGCGAGGTCGCCGCGCTGGTCCGGGGAGTGGTGTGACGTTGGAGCGTTGGAACGTTGAAACGTAACGGCGGAGGAGGTTCGCTTCAACGGTTCAACGTTTCAACGATAACGGATGTTATGAACCACCCCATGAGGAGGTGAGACCTTGCAGAGTCTTCTGTTGCGCTGGTTCTTCAACTCGGTGGCGATCTATCTTACGACGCGCATTATTCACGGCGTCCGCATCCCCGACTTCACCGCCGCCATCGTCGCGGCGCTGGTGCTGGGCATCGTCAACGCCTTCATCCGCCCCCTCGTGCTCATCCTCACGCTGCCGGTGAACATCTTGACCCTGGGGCTGTTTACGCTGGTCGTTAACGCTCTGATGCTCTACATTGTGGCCGCGGTGACCGCCCTGTCCGTGACGAGTTTCTGGTCGGCGCTGGTCGGCGCCTTGTTGATCGCTCTAATCAGCACGCTGTTGAGTCACGTCCTCATCCGCTAGAGATGATACACTTGAGGAGAGCAGTGATTGGTGATTAGTGATTCGCAGGCGTCGGCAATGGATGGATGGTCGCGCAGCGAGTCACGAATCACGATTCACGAATCACGCCATGATTCACAAGTCACGAATCACGTAGTCAGGAGGGTTCCTGTGGCCAGGCCATCGGCGGTCCGGCGGCTGCGGCCGATCGCCGACCTCCAATTCGTGATCATCACCGGGCTATCCGGCGCCGGAAAGTCGAACGCGATGAAAGTGTTTGAAGACCTCGGCTTCTTCTGCGTGGACAACCTCCCCCCGGCGCTGCTGCCAAAATTCGCTGAACTCTGTCTGCAGTCCGAGGGCCGCGTGCGGCGCGCGGCCCTGGCCATCGACGTGCGCGGGGGTGAGTTCTTCAACGATCTCTTCACCTCGCTGAGCCATCTGGAGACGATGAGCCTGGACTATGTCATTCTGTATCTCGATGCCGCCGATGACGTGCTGGTCCGCCGCTTCGAGGAGACCCGCCGGAAGCACCCGCTGGCCCAGGCCGGCGGTATCATGGATGGCATCCGCGCGGAGCGGCGCAGGCTGGAGGCGGTAAAAGAGAAAGCGGATAAGATCATCGATACCTCTGCCCTGAGCGTGCGAGAACTGCGGAACACCATCGTGGACGCGTTCGTGCGGGGACCGGATGCGGCCACGCTGACCATCACTGTGATCTCGTTTGGGTATAAGTACGGCATCCCGCTCGACGCCGATCTCGTGTTCGACGTGCGGTTCCTGCCTAACCCGCACTACGACGAATCGCTGCGTCCCTTGCCCGGAAACAGCCCGCAGATCCGCAGTTTTGTGCTCGGGGCGCCGGCGACGCAAGAGTTTATGCGTCATCTGACCCAGCTGATGGATTATCTCCTGCCGCAATACGTGGAGGAGGGCAAGGCGCATCTGACAGTGGCGCTGGGGTGCACGGGAGGCAAACACCGCTCGGTGGTCCTGGCGGATGAACTGGCGGAGTACCTCTCGCGCGGCGGCTACCGCATTACGGTGCGGCATCGCGACGTCGGGAAGGAGTAGCCCAGTGCCCACGAGGCTCCGCAGCCTGGCCCAGTGGCTGGCCCCGGGACTCGGTGTGAAGCGGTGGGTCGTGCTGATGGCCGCCGGCATCTTGCTGCTGTCCGCGGGCGTCATGCTGATCGTGAACGTGCGGCCGCTGGGCTGGCTGGAGTTCTCGATGTTCCGTCTCGCCGTGGCCGCGCTGACTCTGAGTCGCGGCGCGCTCTCCCCCACCTGGCTTGGCGTGGCGCTCGTCGCCGGCGGGTTGCTGGCTGTGTTTGCGGGTCTGCGGGGGACGGTCCGCGCCGTCGTCGGCGCGCTCCTCCCGCCCGGTCAGCAGCGACTGGTCGACGTCCTTGCGCAACAGCGCCAGCGGCGCCGCGGTCCACGCATCGTCGTCATCGGCGGTGGCACGGGTCTCTCCACGTTGCTGCGTGGCTTGAAGGGGTCCACCGACAACCTCACCGCGGTGGTGACGGTCTTCGACGACGGCGGAAGTTCCGGCCGGCTGCGGCGTGAGCTGGGCATTTTGCCTCCCGGGGACATCCGTGATTGCCTGGTCGCGCTGGCAGAATCCGAGCCGCTGATGACTCAGCTGTTTGAGTATCGTTTCCAGGGTGGGGCGCTGGACGGCCACGCATTTGGCAACCTGTTCATCGCCAGCTTGACCGGTGTGACCGGTGATTTGGAGAGTGCGATCAAAGAGACCAGCAAGGTCCTAAACATCCGGGGCCGGGTGCTGCCGTCCGCCGCGGAGGATGTGGTCTTGTGGGCGGAGTTTTCCGATGGGACCATGGTGGAAGGCGAGTCTCAGATTACGCGGACCCGCAAGCGAATACGTCGCGTCGGCCTGAAGCCCGCGGATGTAGCACCGTTGCCGGAGGTCCTGGAGGCGATTGGGGAAGCCGAGTTGATTGTGTTGGGACCCGGCAGCCTCTACACCAGCGTCATACCGAACTTGTTGGTGCGCGGCGTGGCCGCCGCCATCAGGTCCAGCCAGGCCCGGCGAGTCTACGTATGCAACGTGATGACCCAGCCGGGGGAAACTGATGGATTTTCCAGCAGCGATCACGTCCGTGTGCTGGGCGATCTTATCGGACCGGGATTATTCACCCACGTGCTGGTGAATACTCAGCGGCCCCGCAACCGCGCGCTGCTGGCGCGCTATGAAGCCGAAGGCGCGCGGCCGGTGGAGCCGGATCTGGATGCCATCCGCGCGCAGGGTGTGCTGCCCGTGGGGGAAGCGCTGATCAGCGAAGAGCATCTGGTCCGTCACGAACCCCGCCTGCTGGCCCGCGCCTTGCTGCAGGTCCTCGAAGCCGTTCCTACGGACGCCCGAGTCGCGGCGCTGTAACTGCGGGACCAGGATACCGGGGGACCAAGGGACCAGGCCTGCGCAATTCCCATTAGCAGCATCTGTTGGTTTCGTATTGTCTGGTCCACTGATTGCATGGTCCCCTGGTCCAGTGGTTCCCTGGTTCCCGGGAAGGGGTCCACTCGCCAGCGCGCGAATTTGTAGGACCGGTGCCCCGTCAGAATCCGGGATTTTGGCGGGGCTTTTAAAGGCCCATCGTCGATGCCCAAGGTGCTGCTGGACTGGTTTTATGTAGCCGTGTTCGCGGTCGTCGGTACACTGATGGCCGTGCTACCGCTGGGGGTGGTGTGGCTGCTGGCGCCCCGCGCCGACCTTCCGCAGAAGAACATCACCTACGAATCCGGGGTTATCCCCTTCGGGCAGGCCTGGGCCCAGTTCAACGTCCGCTATTACCTCTTCGCGTTGGTCTTCGTCGTCTTTGACGTGGAAGTGATCTACCTCTATCCGTGGGCGGTGGTGTTCCGGCAACTGGGCACCT
Source organism: Candidatus Segetimicrobium genomatis (assembly GCA_005888595.1). Taxonomy (GTDB): domain Bacteria; phylum Sysuimicrobiota; class Sysuimicrobiia; order Sysuimicrobiales; family Kaftiobacteriaceae; genus Telluricultor. Next base: position 358 of record VBAL01000085.1, on the reverse strand, counting down.
TCGCCTTCGCGGAGATGCTGGTCTTCGTGCTCATCCTCCTCGTAGGGCTGGCCTATGCCTGGCGCAAAGGTGCGTTGGAGTGGGTGTAACGGGTGAATTAGTCAGCAGTCCGCAGTCTGCAGTCCGCAGTCCACGACCGGTAACGCGGGTCCTGGAAGTTGACTGCCGACTGCTGACTGCCGACTGCTGACTGGAGTGTCGGGTTCACCTATGGCTTGGTTTATCGAGCTGCTCAAAGCCACCGGTCTGGCGGTCGTGATCTTCACCTTCCTCGCCGTTGTCAGCGCCATGTTCGGCGTGTACCTGGAGCGCAAGATCAGTGGGTGGATCCAGGCGCGGTTGGGACCCAAGCACGTCG
>VBAL01000277.1 GCA_005888595.1 Candidatus Segetimicrobium genomatis | reverse complement strand
TGCGAAATGTCGGGCGTCCCGTCCGCGCTCCACCAGGCGTTCGCGTCGGTCCGCATGGGCGGCCGGGTGCAGCTGCTGGGCCTCCCCAAAGGCGAGGTCCCGGTGGACATCGCGAACGAGATCATCTTCAAGGGGATCACCATTTACGGCGTCATCGGCCGTAAAATGTACGAGACCTGGCACCAGATGCGGCGCTTCCTTTCGAGCGGCATGTTCGACCCCCGCCCCGTCATGACCCACCAGTTCCCCCTCGCCAAGATCGATGAGGCCCTGGTGGCCATCCGGTCGGGGGACGCGGGCAAAGTCATTCTGGAGATCGCATGAGCTTCGCGGACGCGTTGCAGTCCGAGCTCGACCAGTTCAGGAAGGACGGCGTCTACAAGCGCCTCAACTACCTCGACTCCCCCCAGGCCGCCCGGGTCCGCATGGAGGGACGGGGCGAGGTAGTGATCTTGTCGTCGAACAACTACCTTGGCCTGTGCCATACCCCGTGCGCTTCATCTGCGGGACTTTCACCATCCATCGCGATCTCGAGGCCGAGCTTGCCCGCTTCGTGGGGTGTGAGTCCTCGCTCACATACGTGAGCTGCTGGAACGCCAACGAGGGACTCTGCCCCGCGATCCTCGGCGAGCAGGATATCGTCATCTCGGACCAGCTGAACCATGCCTCGATCATCGACTCCATCCGCCTCGCCAAGACCATCACCAAGTGCCAGACGGCCGTCTACAAGCACTCCGACATGGCGGACTTGGCAGCCAAACTCAAGGCGGCCACCGGCGCCCGCCGCCGGCTGATCTTCACCGATGGCATCTTTTCGATGGAGGGGGACATCGCCCGGCTGCCCGACATCGTGGCGCTGGCCCGCCAGTGGGACGCGGTAGTCGCGGTGGACGACTCCCACGCGACCGGCGTGCTCGGCAACACGGGCCGCGGTACGGCCGAGCACTTCGGCCTGCTCGGCCAGGTGGACATCATCACATCGACGCTCGGCAAGGCGCTGGGCGGGGCGGCCGGCGGCTTCACGGCCGGCCCGGCTGCGCTGACCGACTACCTCACACAGCGCTCGCGCCCCCAGCTCTTCAGCAACGCCCTCCCGCCGACCGTTGCGGGCAGCGCGCTCGCGGCCGTGAAACACCTGGAGCGACACCCCGAGCTAATCACACGGCTGCGCGAAAACGCCAAGTACTTCCGTGGTCAGCTGAGCGCCCTCGGGTTCAAGCCGCTGCCCGGCGACACTCCCATCGTGCCTGTCATCCTGGGCGAGACGGCCAAGGCGATCCAGCTGAGCGAGTTGCTGCTTGCCGAGGGAGTGTTCGTCACCGGCTTCGGCTATCCCATTGTCCCCCAAGGGCATGCACGCGTACGCTGCCAGCTTTCGGCGGCTCACACCCGTGATGACCTGGACTTTGCGTTACGAGCGTTCCGGAAGGTTGGCCGTAAAATCGGCTTGATTTGAGGCGTCAAAACGTGGTTGACCTGTTTGGCAAAATGGCGACACTGAGGCGACACTAGAGAGATCATCGGCCGGACTTCAAGTAGTTTCACGACTAGGCGGCTTAACCTGCTTGTGTACAACGGCCTAGCATCTTATCTTCGGACCCTCATTCGATGAGCCAATCCTGTTGGCAGCCCTCTGCGCTCGGTTACCTGGGAGGAGTCGTCCCATGCGGGCACTGACGATTGTCGGAGTCGGCCTGGTGTGTGCGGCCGCAACCTTGAGTGGGCAGCACTCCGACCAGATCGAGTGGGGGGCCTACGGCACGTTCACCCGCTTTGACAAGCTCTACGGGTTGCCCGACCGGACAGGTGGCGGCATACGCTTTGGGTACTTCATCTCGGACCATATCGGTGTGGAGGCGGAGTCCAACTGGCTTGGCCCCAGCACGACGACGGGCCGCGCCAGCTACCTGTTCCACACCGGCAGCCTGAGCCTCGTGCTCAACTTGCCCCTGGGGAACCGGGCAATGTTTTACGCGCTCGGGGGGGTCGCGCGGGTCGACTACGGAACGACGTATCCCTACAACTTCGCCGAGAACGGCCTCGGCGGCGGCGGCGGCCTGCGGCTCATGTTCAGCGACCGGTGGGGTCTGCGGCTCGACGGACGGGCGTTCTTCGACCCGAAGAAAAGCCTGCTGACGGGGTCCACGTCCACTCACCTCATTGCCTCGGCGGGGCTCTCGTACATGGGCGGCCTGCCGCGGACCGGTACTTACGTCGCCAGGGGCGGGGAGCGCGACTACCAGTGGTACTGGGGCGCCGAGGGCGGCGTCATCCTGGTGAAGACGAACGCGCAGACCTCGACGGTCGAGCCCATTGTCGGCGGACACTGGCTGATCACGAAGCACCGGACGTCGCTCCTGGTGAGCTACGAGGGGTCGTTCTTCATCGACAGTGTGCGCGCGATCATCGAGGACCCCGCGTCGACAGCCTCGTCGGCCGGCCCCGGCTTCCGGGACGTCACGTTCAGCCGCCTGCGGCGGCTGTCGTTCGGCCTCGTCGCCCACCCGGCGCAACGGCGCATCGAGCCGTTCGTCGGCGGCGGCTTCGCCATCATGCAGATCATCAACCCCGCGGTGGATTGCTCATCGTGCACGACGAATTCCGAAGCCTTCGCGGCCCAGGGCCTGGCACAGAACGCCGCGAGCAAAGCGTTCGCCTGGGTGCTCGGCGGCCTCCAGATCAATTACTCGCGGAGGCTGAACGTGTTCGGCCAGTACATCATCACGTCCTCGAGCCAGGGCTTCCTGCTCAATGGCAACACTCACACCCTGCAAGGCGGCGTGCGCTACTCGCTCGGGTCGGCGCGGGAAGACGTCACCGGGCCGCGCTGAGGACGCGGAGAAAGTTCTCCCCCAGTATCTTCCGGACGGCGCTGTCGCCGTAGCCGCGCGCCGTGAGCGCGGCTACGAGGAGGGGCAACGACGCCGCGTCTTTCATGGGCACCGGCAGTGCGCTGATGCCGTCGAAGTCGCTTCCCAGCCCCACATGGTCGATGCCCGCCACGCGCACGGCATGCTCGATGTGGTCCACGAGCCGGCCGATCCCCGGCACATCGAGGCCGGCCACATGCTCTCCGACGAACCTGTCCACCTCGAACGCCGACGCTCCCGGGCGCCCCCGATAGCGCGCCCGGATGGAGTCGGTCTGCGGCCGCAGCCGCTGTCGCAGCGCCTCGTATTCGCGCCGGAAGCGGTCGTCTAGGAACACCGCGTAGAAGTTGATCCCGACGACGCCGCCCGTCCGGGCGATCGCCTGGAGTTGCTCGTCCGTGAGGTTGCGCGGATGGTGCGCCAGCGCGCGGCAGGCCGAATGTGAGGCGATGACGGGCCGGCTCGACGTCGCGACCACGTCCCAGAACGTCGAGTCCGAGACGTGGGAGACGTCCACCAGCATGCCCAGCTCGTTCATCCGCCGCACGACCCGTTTA
>VBAL01000126.1 GCA_005888595.1 Candidatus Segetimicrobium genomatis | reverse complement strand
CGACGGCGTACGTCTCTGGCACCATCGCGGCATGGGCCTGGTGTTCCAGGTGTTCGATGCAGACCGGATCGCGCGGCTCCCCGGGCCGCTGGCCATCGGACACGTGCGCTACTCCACGATGGGCTCGGTGCGTCTGGAGAACGCGCAGCCCCTCGTCGTCCCGTCCCCGTGGGGACCGCTCGCCCTGGCCCACAATGGGAATCTCATCAATGCTCCGCAGCTCCGCGCGGAACTCGAGGCGGGCGGGGTGGAGTTTTCCGGAACGACGGATAGTGAGGTTATCGCCCATCTGATCGCGCGCACACCGGCGCCGGAGCCCGAAGACGCGGTCGCCTCTGCGATGCGGCGGATCGAAGGCGCCTACACCGTCGTAGTGCTCGTCGCCGGCAGGGTGCTGGGGTGCCGCGATGCCCACGCCATCCGGCCGTTAGCGGCCGGTACCACCGGCCGCAGCTGGATTCTGGCTTCCGAGACGTGCGCGTTTGACCACCTCGGCGCCGTTCCCGTCCGCGATGTCGACCCGGGGGAGCTCGTCATCCTGGACGCTGGAGGTCTGCGGTCGATCCAGGTGCTGCCGCCCGGCCGGGACGCGCACTGCGTCTTCGAGTACATCTACTTTGCCCGGCCGGACACTGTCCTGGCCGACCGCAACGTCCACCTCGCGCGGCGGCGGATGGGCCGCATCCTGGCCCGTGAGCATCCCGCGCAGGGCGACGTGGTGATCCCCGTGCCCGACTCCGGCGCCTCGGCCGCGATGGGATTCGCGGAAGCGTCTGGCATCCCGCTTGAAGTCGGACTCGTCAAGAACCGTTATATCGGCCGGACGTTCATCCAGCCTGATCCGGCCATGCGCGATTTTGGCGTCCGGGTGAAGCTCAACCCGCTGCGTGACGTCCTGGACGGCCGGCGGGTCGTGATGGTTGACGATTCCATTGTGCGGGGGACGACCAGCGGGAAGATCGTTCGCATGTTGCGGGCCGCCGGGGCGACGGAGGTCCATGTGCGCATCTCCTCTCCGCCGATCCGGTATCCGTGTTTCTACGGCATCGATACCAGTAGCCGGGGGCAGCTCGTGGCGGCGACCCAGAGCGTAGAGAACATCCGGGAGCTCCTTGCGGCAGATTCATTGGGGTATCTCAGCCAGGCGGGTCTGGTCGAGGCCTTGCAACTGGCGCCCGAACGGTTGTGTATGGCCTGTCTGGACGGACATTACCCCACGCGTGTCCCGCTGGAGTCCCTGGCAGGGCGGCATGCGCTGGAGCCGGTGGCTGATCGGCCGCCGGAGCCTGCGCTGCAGGGTGGCCGTGATGAGTGACGGTTCGCTCACCTACCGCACGTCGGGCGTAGACCGGGGCGCGGTGGCCGCCGCACTGGACGCCGTGCAGGAACGCATCCGGGGGACCTTCACCACGCACGTGCTGGGAGACATCGGGCACTTCGCCGGGCTGTTTCGTCTCAGCGGGTTCCGCGATCCGGTGCTGGTGTCTTCCATCGACGGGGTCGGGACCAAGGTCGTGCTTGCCCGTCAGGCCGGCAGGATGGACGTGGTTGGCCGGGATGCGATCACGCACGGCGTCAACGATGTCGCTGTGCTGGGCGCGGTGCCACTGTTCGCCTTGGACTACGTGGCGGCATCCCAGCTGGATCCTGCCGATCTCGCCGCCGTCGTCAGCGGAATGGCGGCGGCGTGCCGTGAGGAAGGCGCGGCGTTGCTTGGCGGTGAGACGTCGCAGATGCCCGGCGTCTACACGGACGCTGGGCTCGACGTCGTTGCGTGCGTGATCGGGGCGGCCGAACGCGCCGCTCTCTGTGACGGCTCGACCATCCGTCCCGGCGACGCGGTGATCGGTCTCGCATCAAATGGGTTGCACACCAACGGCTACACCCTGGTCCGCGCGGTGATGCGCCGGTGCGGCTGGACGTTGCCCGCGGTCTTTCCTGACCTGGGCGGCACGCTGGCCGATGCCCTTCTGCGTCCGCACCGCTCCTACCGGCGGGCGCTGCAGGCGCTTGCGGGGACGGGCTGGCTGCGCGGCGCGGCGCACATCACCGGCGGCGGCCTGCCGGGCAATCTGGTGCGGATCTTGCCTCCTGCGCGCCGGGCGCGGGTCGACACAACGGCTTGGCCGGTCCCCCCCATCTTCACCATCCTGGCCCGCGGCGGTCGCATCGCGCGCGACGAGATGTTCGCGACATTCAACATGGGCGTCGGCCTGGCCGTCGTGGTTCCGCGAGACCGCGCCGGCCTGGCAGTGGACATCTGTGGGGCGAACGGTGCAGATGGATGGATCATCGGGGAGATCGCTCCGGGCGAGCGGGGCGTGGAGCTGCTATGACTGACGCCGTCGCGCAGTCGCGTGGGCGCGCAGTCGGGCGGTCGGGTGGTCTCATTGGAATTGGCGTACTCGTGTCGGGTGGCGGCACAAATCTGCAGGCCATCCTGGATGCGTGCGCTCGAGGAGAAATTCCTGGGCGGGTCGTCGTCGTGGCATCGATCATCGCAAAGGCGTATGCGCTTGTGCGGGCGCGGCTGGCGGGAGTCCCGGCGGTCGTGCTGGCCCCCCGGTCGTTTCCCGATCGGCAGACATACGACGCCAGGCTGGCCGAGGTGCTGCAGGCTCATGACGTGGATCTGATATGTCTCGCCGGGTTTCTACGGATTCTCACTGCAGCGTTCGTGGATCGGTTTCGGGGGCGGATCATGAACATCCACCCGGCATTGCTCCCGGCCTTCGGCGGCGTGGGGATGTACGGTCCACACGTGCACGAGACTGTGCTCGCCAGCGGCGCGAAGATCTCGGGCTGCACCGTGCACTTCGTGGACGAGACGCCCGACGGAGGACCAATTATCCTTCAGGCCGCGGTTCCGGTCCAAGACGACGACAGCGTGGAGAGTCTGGCCGCGCGGATTGCTGAGCAGGAGCACCACCTGTACCCTGAAGCGATCAGGCTGTTCGCCGGGGGTCGCCTGCAGATGAATGGGAAGCGCGTGCGGATTACGCGCGATGCCGCGGACTTGGTGCCATCATGAATGAGTCCGGCGCTGCGTCGACGCCCGAGACCCGAGACCCAACGCCCGATGGGTCGGTCGATGTGCGGCGCGCGCTGATCAGCGTGTGGGATAAGGCCGGGTTACTCGAATTCGCCGCGGAACTCGCCGGCATGGGCATCGAGATTCTCGCCACCGGCGGCACGGCGGCTGCTCTGGAACAGGCGGCGCTGCCGGTAGTGCGGTTGGAGACGCTGACCGGATTTGGCGAGGTCCTTGAGGGCCGGGTGAAGACGCTGCATCCCGCGGTCTTCGCGGCGATCCTGGCCCGCAACAATCCACAGCATCTCGCACAACTTGACCTACTGGGGTCCCGCCCGATCGATCTCGTGGCGGTCAACCTGTACCCGTTTGATAGCCAGGCGGAGTCCGTGTCACTGCGCGACGCCGTGGAGTTGATCGACATCGGCGGTGTGGCGCTGCTGCGCGCGGCGGCCAAGAACTGGGAGCGCGTGACGGTGCTCTGCGATCCGTCGCAATACGGATCGGTGACGGAGGAGATGCGGCAGGCGGGCGGAGTCTCGGAAGAGACGCGGCGCGCTCTGGCAGCGGCGACGTTCAGCCGCACCGCGGCCTATGACGCGATCATCGCGGGCGCATTCGCACCACCCGATCAGCCCTTTCCGGAACGCCTGACCCTCTCGTTCCAGAAGATCGCCGGCGTGGGGTATGGGGAGAACCCGCACCAGCGGGCGGCCTTCTATCGCGATCCGCAGCCGGCGACGGGAGCGGTGGCGAACGCGACGCAGCTGCAGGGTAAGGAGCTTTCCTTCAACAACATCGTGGATTTGGATACGGCCTGGGGTCTGGTCTGGGAGTTCGACCGTCCGGCGGCCGCCATCATTAAACACGCGACGCCCTGCGGGGCGGCGGTCCAACCGACCGCGGCAGAGGCGTACCAGGCCGCCCAGGCCTGCGATCCCGTCTCGGCCTTTGGGGGCATCGTTGCGCTCAATGCCGAAGTCGACGAGCGCACCGCGGGTGAAATCGCAGAGATTTTCACCGAGGCCGTGATCGCGCCCGGTTTCACGGCCGGAGCGCGAGCACTCCTGGCGCGCCGGTCGAACCTCCGGGTTCTGGAATGTAGTGCACCCCACTCAGCCGGGTCATTGCGAGGAGCGGAGCGACGAAGCAGTCCCCTTCGGGGGTTCGAGGTGCGCTCTGTCATGGGCGGACTCCTGGCGCAGGACCGAGATGGTGTGGACCTCGACGAGTCCCAACTGCAGGTGGTGACGCCCCGCGCGCCAACGGCCGAGGAAATGGCCGACCTCCGGTTCGCGTGGAAGGTGTGCAAGTGGGTGAAATCCAACGCCATTGTGCTCGCCCACGGCGGCGCCACGGTCGGGATCGGGAGCGGACAGCCCAATCGCGTTGGTGCGGTGGAGATTGCCGTAAAGGGTGCTGGCGACCGCGCCCGTGGAGCCGCGCTGGCCTCCGACGCGTTCTTCCCGTTTCGCGACGGCATCGACGCCGCGGCCCGCGCCGGCGTGACGGCGGTCATTCAGCCCGGCGGCTCGGTGCGCGACGAGGAAGTGATCGCAACTGCCACGGAGGACGAGATCGCCATGGTCTTCACGGGCGTCCGCCACTTCCGTCATTAACTCAGCTTCAGGCGATAGCCAAGCCAGCCCTCTTCGAGGATCCGCATGGGGAACCCCCCGTCCGCAAGATCGGTAACTCTGCCCATGCGGGCGGCCGCGCGAATTGCTACGGTCTTCTCAACCTTCGAAGGCAATGCTGCATCCAAAATGGAATTCTGCATAAAGGAGGAAAGCATGCCGCGGTACATGCTCGAACGAAGGTTCCGCGGGCGTGTCCGAAGCCGACATTACGCGGCCGCCCGGCTGGCCGAAATTCCTTGCGACACGATCACAGAAGTCCGGGAAGTCCATCCGGATGCGTATTCCAAATCCGAGGTGATAGAGAGGTGAGGAACATGCGCACATTGACCTACCTCGCAGCGGCGTTGATGCTGATCGTCGCGGCGAGCCTTTTGCCGGCAGCCGCGGCACAGACCGTACCTGCGAAGGTGGTGGCGGAGATCGCGCGGGCACGTCTTGCCACGACGAAATATGCCATGGACCTGGAAAGCGCCAAGGCGGACGGTTACGCAATCATCACGCCCATGATCCCCAACATGGGGTATCACTTCCTCAACTCCAAGATCCAGGGTTTTGACGTCACAAAGCCGCCAATCCTGGTGTATGTCCGGAAGAGCGACGCCTGGCAGCTGGCCGCGATTGAATGGGTCTATCCCAAGCGCCCCGCTTCGCCACCTCTCCCGGGCGCGCAGTACGGATCCTTTGGAGCGGCCTGCCACTATGTGGACGGATCGTTTGTCGAGGCGGCGGCCGAAGACAAGTGCGGAAAAGCGAATGCAAAAACGGGAGCCGCGTTCAATTTCTGGCACCCCCCGCTCGTCACGTTGCACCTGTGGATCTGGTACCCGAACCCTAGCGGCATATTCGGTGAGTTCAACCCGCTCCTGACGCCGTTCAACAACGATTAGCCAGGATCCAGGACAGGGGAGGGCTCGGCTGGCCCTCCCCTCACCGATCCACGCATGAAACACACTCTCCTCCTGCTCCTCGCCGCCATCGTAACCTTCCCCGTCGCTTCGGCCGAGCGGGGCCCTGGCCCCATACTCGTCGAGATGGTGGAGTTCGCCTTTCATCCGGCCACGATCCGTGTGCGGGTTGGACAATCCGTCACGCTACGGTTCGTCAATCGAGGACAGATTGCGCATCAGTTCGTCGCCGACTTCATGCGCACCGTTCCTGTGATCGCCAACGATTCCATGATGCGGGTAGAGGTCCCCGGCCTCGACTCACTCCGTCTGCAGCCTGGCGAATCGGCGACGCTTCAATTTGTCCCCCGGCGTCGAGGGCGGTTCCAGTTCGCCTGCACGATTGAGGGACACCAGGAAGCGGGAATGCGGGGCGTGCTGGACATCTACTGAGAAGCGGACAGTTTGGTGAGGACGGTGGCGAGCAGCAGCGAGGCTAGCCCTCTTCCGCGGTGCCTGGCACCGATGATCTTCTCCCCCACTGAAGCCGCTCGTCGCGCCGTTGTCTATAGCCCAATTGAGTCATACATCTTCATCGGTGCCTGGCACCGATGAGAGCACGGTCTCTGAATAGACTGCACTGGCATCCGCAATTCCGCCACTAAAGCAAGGCGGCGAGAGCGGCACCGACGGCCGTCGCAATCAAATTCACCGTGTCGTTGGTCATCCACCGCCACCGTCCTTCCACCGTTGCGCCCAGGATGCTGTCCACCGTCATCCCGATGAAACCCGCCAGCCACACACGACCGAACGCAGTGTGCAACCACACCGCGCCGCTGCCGGCGATCACAACCGCCCCGATGCAGGCGCCGATCGTTCCGAGCCAGGTTACGCCGCCCGACGTTCCAGGCTGGACCTCAGCGCGCGTGCGCAGCAGTCGCGCCGTAATGAGCCGTGGAGGCGTCTTGCTGAGCCACCCGATCTCCGTGGCCCACGTGTCCGCCGTGGATGCGGCGATCGCTCCGGCAAACGCGGCCGCGATCCACGGCGCCGGCCGGATCGCTCCCCAGACCGAGAGCGTCGCGGCGACGGCCCCGTTAGCGAGCACCTGTAGTCCCGTGCGTCCCCTGGCCTGGTCCAGGTTGAATTTTCGCGCGGCCTGCCATCGAGTCAGCGCGCTGCTCGTCACAAAAAATACCACCAGCAGCCCAGCGTGCCGCCATCCCCCGAACCCGAAGACGAGGGTGCCAACGGTAACGGCTGCCATTATCCCGTTGCGGGTCAGGAGCCGCAGCGCGTGTGCGATAGCGGCCACAGCCAGACTGAGCACGAATCCGCCAGCCAGCAACGTGATATCCATGCGCGTGCATAGGTTTTCGGGGTTGACAACCCCCGGTCCCTGGGCTAAGGTAGGTGGTGCGATAGGCGGGTTCGCATCCCGCCCCGAACCTTGAAAACTGCATAGCGGTACGGGAGCCGTAATGCACACCACCTCTGAGCGAATGTCTCCCCGGCGGGTCCGTAAGGATCTGGCGGGGCGTCGTTTCGTTTGGGGGTCGGTTGGTCCTCGAGTGAGCCTTTGAGGAATCCAACGGAGAGTTTGATCCTGGCTCAGGACGAACGCTGGCGGCGTGCCTCAAACATGCAAGTCGAGCGGGGGTTGGTCGCGGGGCAACTCGCGATCAACTCTAGCGGCGAACGGGTGAGTAACACGTGGGCAACCTGCCCCGCAGATGGGGATACCCTCGGGAAACCGGGGCTAATACCCGGTACGTTCCTCGGGCGGCATCGCCTGGGGAGGAAAGTCGCAAGACACTGTGGGATGGGCCCGCGGCCTATCAGCTAGTTGGTGAGGTAACGGCCCACCAAGGCTACGACGGGTAGCTGGTCTGAGAGGATGGTCAGCCACACTGGGACTGAGACACGGCCCAGACTCCTACGGGAGGCA
>VBAL01000276.1:1724-2783 GCA_005888595.1 Candidatus Segetimicrobium genomatis | reverse complement strand
TCGTTTTCGGTAGTGTCGGGAGACGGACAGCAGGGCACCGTCGGCACCGCCCTGCCACAACCGCTGGTGATCCAGGCGACCGATGCCCGGGGGAAGCCGGCGAAGAACTTGCTGGTCGAGTTCCGCGTGACGACCGGCGGTGGGTCCGCCGCACCAGCCTCAGCGAGCACGAACAACCAGGGCCTCGCGCAGACCACGTGGACGTTGGGGACGTCGACCGCCGTGGCGCAGCGGCTCGAGGCGCGGGCCGTCTCGACCAATGCGTTGCTCGGCGCATTCACGGCCACGGCGCTCGCTGGGCCCGCCACGCGGCTCGTCGTGAGCGCAGGCGACAGCCAAACGACCGCTCGCGTCACTGCAGTCCCCATCGCGCCGGCAGTGCTCGTCAAGGACCAATACGACAACCCGGTTCCCGGCGCGTCGGTGACCTTCAGTGTCTTGGATGGGGGCGGCAGCGTCACGGGCACGCCCGCCGTCTCCGCCGCGAGCGGGATCGCGACCGTCGGCAGTTGGACGCTCGGCTCCGCTCTCGGCGCGAACCATCTGGTTGCGGCGGCTTCCGGTGCGAACACCATCACGTTCACCGCGACCGCCACGCTCGGCGGTGGCGCGAGGATGGCGGTGCACGCGGGCAACAACCAAACCACCCCGGCCGGCACCGCTGTCGCCGTTCCTCCGGCCGTCCGGATCACGGATGCCTCCGGCAACCCGATTCAAGGGGTCCGCCCGTCATGGGCCGGCGTGCAGGGTGGCGGGAGTTTCGCGAGCGGCACGCCAACGTCAGGCGCGGACGGCGTCTCTGCCCTCGGGTATTGGACCCCTTGTTGCTCGAGCGGTACCTACATCATCCGGGCCACCGTTCCCGGCATCGTGGACACGAGCTCCTTCACCGCCACGGTGACCGCAGGGCCCCCCGGGGCATTAGCCGTGTACGCGGGCAACGGCCAGACTGCGACGACAAGTACCGCGGTTGCGATTCCACCCGCCGTCATCGTCAAGGACACGTTCAACAATCCCGTACCGGGGGTCGCGGTCGCGTTCGTCGTGACCGCGGGGAAC
>VBAL01000276.1:0-1708 GCA_005888595.1 Candidatus Segetimicrobium genomatis | reverse complement strand
CGTCAGCGGTAGTCCCGCGACCACCAATACGAGCGGGATCGCGACGGTCGGTAGTTGGACCCTTGGCCCCACGCCAGGCTCGAACGCCCTCGCCGCCACGGTCGCCGGTTTGAACGCCAGCGTCACGTTCACCGCGACGGCGACGCCGCGTCCAGCGAGCTCGACCCGGACCACCGTGACCGCCGCACCCACTGCCATCATCGCGAGCACAGGTACGAGCGCCACTACCATCACTGTGACCGCCCGAGACGAAAGCGGCCTCCCGATCAGCGGCGCGGCCGTCGTCCTGACGGCTTCGGGATACGGCAACACGCTCACTCAACCGGCCGGCACGACCGACGCCAATGGCGTGGCCACGGGCACGTTGAGCTCGACTGGACGGGGCACCAAGACCGTGTCGGCAACCGTCGGTGGCGTCGCCATCACGCAGACGGCCACGGTGACGGTGAGCGCGGGTCCCGCCACGACCATCGCCATACTGCGCGGCAACAATCAAACCGCCGGCGCGGGCACGCCGGTCTTCACGCCGCCCGCTGTTATCGTGGGCGACGCGTTCAACAACAGCGTGCCGGGCGTCAATGTGACGTTCGCCGTCACGGCCGGGAGCGGGAGCGTCAGCGGCACGAACCCCGTCGTCACGGACGCTGGCGGCATCGCGGCGATCGGCGCGTGGACGCTCGGCGACCAGGTGGGCACCAATACCCTGAGCGCGACGGCGGAGGGCGGCGGCATCACCGGCAACCCCGTCACGTTCACGGCTACGGGCGTGGGCGAGTTCTGGACCCGTCTGGCGTACTTGCCGACGCCCCGAATGTTCCTGGCCGCCGGTGCGCTCAACGGCACACTCTACGCGTTGGGCGGATCGGACCCTCAGGGCAGCGGCAACCTGAGCACCGTGGAGGCGTATAGTCCGGCGACGAACGCCTGGGGACCCAGGACGTCAATGCCCACCCCGCGCTCCAGCCTTGCCGTGGGGGTCGTGAACGACGTGCTCTACGCTGTAGGCGGCTGGAACCCCGACCCCACGGGCACCACGCTCACCCTGGCGACCCTCGAGGCGTACGACCCCACGACCGACACTTGGATCACCAAGGCTCCGATGCCCACACCTCGGGCGGAGCTGGCCGTTGCCGTGGCCAACGGGATCCTGTACGCAATCGGGGGGGCGGGCGAACCGACGCCGTGCGATTCCGAGCCCTGGAGGCTTTGCTCCCATATGCTCGGGACGGTCGAGGCCTACGACCCGGCGACGGATACCTGGACCGCTAAGACCAGCATGCCGACACCTCGCATCATGTTCGGGGCGGCCGCTGCCAACGGAATCGTTTACGCTGTGGGTGGTCAGGGGTCAGGCAACAGCTGGCTCCAAACGCTCGAGGCCTACGACGCCGCGACAGATACCTGGACCACGAGAGCCCCGATGCCGACGGGCCGGTTTGGCCTCGGCGTCGGCGTCATCGACGGAATTCTGTATGCCGTAGGCGGTGAGGTGTTTAACGCCGCCACTACGGCCAATGAGGCGTACAATCCGGTGACTGACAGGTGGAGTACGAAGGTCCCGATGCTCGAGTGGAGGCGATTCTTCGGCGCCGCGGTCCTCAACGGCCGCTTCTACGCCGTGGCAGGGAGCAGCAGTGCAGCCAGTAACTGGCGGCTCGATCTTGCGGACGCCTATAAGCCGTAGGCTTAGTCGGGCGGTTGAGCGGCT
>VBAL01000125.1 GCA_005888595.1 Candidatus Segetimicrobium genomatis | reverse complement strand
CGTGCGACACCTGCCGGTCGGCCGGGGAGATCCTCAGGCACATCGGCGATCTTCTGGAGTGGGCGCTGTGGCTCGCGAAAGGCACACACCGATGGCGGGACGCCGCATCACAGTCGTGGGATGCCGACGTCGATCGATTCTTCCAAGGGCTTCGGCGGCTCGACGAGCACCTCGCCGCAGATGCGCCGCTTGGATACCCTCCCGAGAAACTCTTCCAGGGTCCCATCGCCGATGCGCTTAACCACGTGGGCCAGATCGCAACCCTGCGCCGTCTCGCCGGGTCACCGATCGTAGGTCGCGTCGGCGCGGAACAGTCCTCAAGGCGTGTAGAGTTCGATTGATGACCCGGCGGGTGAGCGGCTGTCCGCGTCCTTCGCGCCGGCGCTATTTGAAGTTGTCGATACCTAGTTGAATGACTGCTTTTGCGGCCGCTGCGGCTGCCTTGGCCCGGCCCAGGTCCTTAGACATCGTCTGCTGGATCCCCCAGTTCGCCACCTGATCGGCGATCTCGGCATACGGCAGCGCGTGGGCTCCAGCCATTCCTGAGTCCTTGAGGTCCGCGAAAATGCCGTTCCCTTGTCCCTGACAGACGTTCCCGGCGCCCATGTTGTAATTCTTGCCCGCCGAGCCCTCCAGGCAATTCACCACGTGGTGGAGATGCAGTTCCACCTCGGCTACCGCGTCGTACTGGGCTGCAAACCCGGCGTGGGTCAGGGCCGTGCCGAGTTCTGTCTTGGCGGCGGCCATCATGTCCGCCCCGAGCGCGGCAGACGCCGAAACCATTGCTACCAAGCCAACAACAAGCATCAATCCCGTCAGTCTCATCCAATCCGCCTCCCCATGGTGTTTGATTGCCTGCTAGGTTGTGCCGCGGTCCAACGCGATTCACGCCTTACGTCTGAGATCATGTGCTTACACGGATCCGGATCCGATGGTATCCGCTTGCCCCATCGGGGAGCGTCGCGACCTCTTCGCGCGCCTGGAGCGTGCCGGTGCCGTCCTGCGCGCGCACCCGCAGCGTGTAGTCCCCCGGCGCGGTGGGCTTCCATACCGCCGCCCACAGCACCCACGTGTACTTCCCAAGAGGTGCCTTGATCTGCGCCGGCTGCCAGGTCTTCCCATCGTCGGCGGAGACCTCCACGGCCTTGATCCCCCGGTCGCCGGCGTACGCCATGCCGCCGAGTCCCACGTCCTCTCCGACCTTGTACATCATGTGCCCGCCACCGGGGGTCGTGAACCTCGACATCGTCTTGACGAGGGCCTGCTGACTCCAGCCGGAGCGTTCCCAGTACCCCAGGAAGTCGTGGTCAACCGCTTCAATCTTGGTGATCCACTTCGGGTTCTTCATGCCAAAGTGCCCGGGGACGAGAAGCCGCACGGGGAAGCCGTGCTTCGTAGGCAACGGTGCCCCGTTCATTTCATAGACCAGCAGCGTGTCGGGGTTGAGCGCCTCGGCCACGGGGAGGGACTCCGTGTACCCGTCGGCACAGCGGAACGCAACCTGGATCGCTTTCGCCCCCACGCCATCAGCTTTGGTGAGAACATCCTGAAGCCGTGCGCCACGCCACATCGCATTGCTGATCAAGTCGCCGCCGACGTCGTTGCTGATGCACTCCAGGGTGTGCGGCCGCAGCACGGATGGCAGCGCTTTGATCTCGTCGTAGGTGAGAGACGCCGGCCTGCCAACGAGGCCCGCGATCTCCAGACGCCACCGCTGCGCATCCACGACCGGGTCGAAGCCCGGCGGGTTCTTGCTGACGACATAGAAATCGCCGGTGGGCGTGATTTCTGGAGGGAGCCCCATGATGCGATCGAAGAGCGTCTGCGCCAACGCGACTGTCTTCTGCCCAGCCGCGGCGAGCCAGCGGGCCAGCCCGCTGCCGCCCAGCGAGCCAAGGGCGAGTACGATGGCCCGGTGGAGCAAATCCCGGCGAGTGATCCCCTCGCTGCGCACTTTCGAAACCTCCAAATCTCGCGTCATGCTTACGCTACCGCGGATGAGTGAAGCCCAGACAAACATACTGTAACGAAATCATCATGGACCCATCCCCTGCCGGCTGCGCGGGAGGCGGAGAGAATCCTAGCGGTCGACTCGGATATATGACAGCCGTTGTCGAACCTTTGTACCAAGTCCGTACGCTAGGTTGCGCTGATGAGTCAGACCGTGCTCGTCGTCGAAGACGACCAGAAGATCGTAAACCTCTTACGCCTGTACCTGACGAAGGAGGGGTTTGCCGTCGCGTCGGCGGCTGATGGCCGCGAAGCTCTGGATGCCGCGGTACGCGTCCACCCCAGTCTGATCATACTCGATCTGATGCTCCCTCACGTCGACGGAGTGGAGGTCTGCCGGCGGCTGCGGGCTACGTCCGACGTGCCGATCCTCATGCTCACCGCCCGGGTCGATGAGCTGGATAAGCTCTTGGGTCTCTCCCTGGGCGCCGACGACTACGTCACCAAGCCGTTCAGCCCGCGCGAGGTGGTGGCCCGCGTCAAGACCATTCTCCGCCGCACAGCGCGGGAGCGGCCGTCACGGGTGCTGCAGCGCGGGCCGTTAGAGATGGACCTGGACCGGTACCGGGTGACCGTGGATGACGCCGAGGTGCACCTGACCCCCGTGGAGTTCAGACTCCTGCAGGCGCTGCTGGAGTCACCGGAGCGCGCGTTTACGCGCGACCAGCTCTTGAATCACATCTACGCTCGCCACGAGGCCGTCTCCATCGATCGGGCCATCGACGTGCACGTGGGCAAAGTGCGGCAGAAGCTGGGCGACGACCCCGACCACCCACGTTTCATTGCGACGGTGCGCGGGGTGGGATACAAGCTACTCTGATGCGGCGAAGCCTGTTCTGGACGCTGTTAGGAATCAATCTCCTGGTGGTCGGCGTCGCGGTGGGTTTGGCGGCGCTCATGATCGGCCGCCTGGCTGACGCCATCTTTGCCAGCCTGATGAAAGAATTTCACATCCAGGCCGACGTACCGCACCATCTGTTCGTCACGGCGTTATGGCGTTCGCTGCTGCTGGCCAGTCTGGCGGCCGGCGGTGTGGGCGTCCTGCTCAGCGTCATTCTGTTTGGCCAGGTGATCCGGCCGGTCCGCGGGATGATGGCGATGGCGGGCCGCGTTGCCGGGGGGGATTACGGAGCCCGCGCCGCCGGCGCATCGTCGGCGGAGTTGGAGTCGCTGGCGGAGTCGCTCAACCGCATGGCGGGGTCGCTGGCGAGATTGGAGCGGTTGCGGAAGGACCTCGTCGCCAACGTGGCGCACGAGCTGCGGACGCCGCTTACGAACCTGCGCGGCTACCTTGAAGCCGTCCGCGAGGACGTCACCCCCGTATCTGGAGAGATCATCGCTTCGCTCCACGAAGAGACGATGCGCTTGGTGCGCCTGGTGGATGCGCTCCACGAACTGTCGCAGTTTGACGCACGCCTGCCGCGCTCCCGGCCGGCAGACGTGGACATGGATGAGCTCGTACGCCGGCTGCTGACAGTCCGGCGGCCGGAGTTCGATGGGAAGGGTATTGCCGTGCGTACGGCGGTGCGTGTGACCGGTTTCGTGCGCGCCGATCCTGACCTGCTCGCGCAGGCTGTCGGCAATCTGCTCGACAATGCGGCGAAGTATACGCCACCGGGGGGAGACGTGGTCGTTGAAGTCTCGCCGATCGATGGCGAGGTCCAGGTGGCGGTGACCAATTCCGGCGAGGGAATCCCACCGGAGGATCTCCCCTACATCTTTGAGCGGTTCTACCGTGGAGATAAATCCCGCTCCCGGGAGTCCGGCGGCGCCGGCATCGGGCTGGCGATTGTGAAGGAGGTCGCGGGACTGCACGGGGGTACGGTGGGGGCGCGCAGCGATGCCGGTCGTACCACGGTGTGGCTGACCGTGCGGACAGCAGCGTGACGTGCCCGTCGATCGTACAGGAGATCTTTAGATCGACATTGAATCCTCCCAAATAATGAAAGGTTCCGGTTGAGAGCCCACCACGACGACGCGACCTCCAAGGATCTTGTCCAGGTCAGTTCTTCGAGTTCTCCCCATCAGTTCCTCACTGCCGCACTTTTTGGTTGGTACCCATCACGGCTCAGCGACGTGGAGAGTCGAAAGGAGAGTTTCAGATGAATAGGATCCGAACTCTCTTGTGGGCGACACTGTTCTTGATTGCGACGAGCGCCATCACTGCCGGGGCCGCACCGTTTGCATACGTGGCAAATCTCGGCGGGGGCATCTCGGTGATCGACACGGCCACGAATACCGTGGCGGCGACGGTGCAAGTTGGGATTGGCCCCCAGGGAGTGGCCATCACGCCGAACGGAGCCTTCGCCTATGTGGCGAACTTCGATTCCAACAACGTCTCCGTGATCGACACGGCCACGAATGCTGTCGTTGCGACAGTGCCTGTTGGAATCGGCCCCTTTGGGGTGGCGGTCGCGCCAAGCGGGGCCTTCGCCTATGTGACGGCGTTCGACTCCTGCGCCGGCAGCGTCTCGGTGATCGACACCACCGCAAACAGTCCAACGGTCAACACCGTGGTGGCGACGGTGTCGCCGCTTGGTGGCTGTCCCACGGGTGTGGCGATCGCGCCGAGCGGGGCCTTCGCTTATGTGGCAAACTTCACAGCCAACAACGTTGCGGTGATCAACACGGCCACGAATACCGTCCTGACAACGGTGCCGGTTGGGAGTGGGCCGCGCGGAGTGGCCATCACGCCGAATGGGGCGTTCGCCTATGTGGCAAATTCTACGTCCAACGATATCGCGGTGATCAACACGGCCACGAATACCGTGGCGGCGACTGTGCCGGTTGGGGTCGGCCCATTTGGTGTAGCCATCACGCCAAACGGGGCCTTTGCCTACGTGACGGTTTTCGACACTCTCAGCTGCATCGGCGGCGTGTTGGTGATCGACACCGCAACCAATACCGTCGTGACGACAGTGTCTCCGCTTGATAGTTGTCCCGCGGGTGTGGCCACCACGCCAAGCGGAGCCTTCGTCTATGTGACGCATTCCGGATTCGGCCCCTCTGCCAATACTGTCTCGGTGATCAGCACCGCGTCAAACAGCGTGGTGGCCACAGTCACAGTTGGCCTAGCCCCCGAGGGGGTGGCCATCACCCCAGCGATAGTCCCGCTCAACGTCGCCATCGACATCAAGCCGGGCGGCAGCTCAAACAACATCAACACGTCCAGTCAGAGTCTCATCCGTGTGGTCATCCTCTCGTCCTCCGACTTCGACGCGTTCGCCCGCGTCGACCCGTCCTCGTTGACGTTCGGCCGGACCGGGGACGAGCAAAGCCTCGCGTTCTGCGACGCATCGGCCAGTGACGCGAACGGTGATGGTCTGCCTGATTTGGTCTGCCACTTCTTCAAGACGCTCACCGCGTTTCAGCTTGGTGACACGGTTGGGTTCTTGAAGGGGAGGACGGTGGACGGCCAACCTCTCATGGGCTCAGACGCGGTCCGCGTCCTGCGCTGAAGGCGGCACGTTCGTGGACCTCCGCGGCACCCTTTCTCCACAACGCTGAACCGAAAGGGTGCGTGGATGGAGCAGCAGACGGAGATCCTCGTCGTGGGCGGCGGTCTCGGCGGCGTGGCCGGCGCGCTGGCCGCCGCACGCCTGGGCCGCCGAGTCATCCTGGCCTCGAAGTACGACCGGCTGGGAGGGCAGCTCACCACCCAGGGGGTGCCCCCAGACGAGCATCCCTGGATCGAGATGTTTGGGGCGACCGAATCGTATCGCTCGCTCCGCCGCGCCATCCGCGACTACTACCACCGTCATTACCCTCTGACGAACCAGGCGCAGCGCGATCCGTACCTCAACCCTGGAAACGCCTGGGTCAGCCGTCTGGCCCATGAGCCTCGCGTCGCGGCGCAGGTGATCGACGACCTGCTCGCGCGTCATGAGGCGTCAGGGCATCTGATCGTGTGGCGTGGGTACCGCGCCACAGACGTGGCGGCGGATCGCGACCGCATCCGCGCCGTGACGCTGGCAGGACCGATGGGGGAGTCTGTCATCGTCACGGCCGACTACATCCTCGACGCGACCGAGTTGGGCGACCTGCTCGAACTGGGGGACGTCGAGCACGTGGCCGGCGCCGAGGCCCAGGCCGACACTGGCGAGCGCCACGCGGGTGAGCGCGCCGATCCGCTCAACCAGCAAGGGTTCACCTGGGTCTTTGCGATCGAACACCGCCCGGGCGAGGACCACACCATTGAGCGACCGGCGACGTACGAGTTCTGGCGCTCCTACCGGGCGTCGTTCTGGCCGGGTCCTCACCTGGGATGGCGCTATCCTCATCCCATGACGTCGAAGGCGGTTGTCGCGAAGCTGGATTTCAACGACCCCACCCAGGCATACAGCGGGCGAATGGGACGCGTCCCCGTGCCGCCGGGAGATGAGGTGAACCTGTGGACGTACAGGCGGATCCTCTACGGAGGGTATCTCGAAGGGAGCGTTCGCGACGTCGTCATCGTGAACTGGCCACAGAACGACTACTGGCTGCGTCCTCTTGTCGGTGTGAACGATGGGGAACGCGCGCGGGCGCTTGATGAGGCGAGGCAGCTCAGCCTCTGTCTTCTCTACTGGCTGCAGACCGAAGCGCCCCGTCCCGACGGAGGCACCGGCTTCCCGGGCCTGCGCCTCCATGGCGAGACCTTCGGGACATCAGACGGGTTGGCCGACGAGCCCTACTATCGCGAGTCGCGCCGAATTCGAGCGGAGTGCACGGTTCGGGAGGAAGACATTTCGCTCGAGGCGCGCGGGACACCGGGGCCGGCGAAGTACCCCGACAGCGTCGGCGTCGGCGCCTATCGCATCGATCTGCACCCGAGCACCGGCACAGACAACTACATCGACCTGGATGTCTGGCCATTCCAGATCCCGCTGGGGGCGCTGCTGCCAGTCCGGATCGAGAACCTGCTGCCCGCCGCGAAGAACATTGGCACCACGCACGTCACGAACGGCTGTTACCGACTTCATCCCGTGGAGTGGAACGTCGGCGAGGCCGCGGGCCTCCTCGCCGCGTACTGCCTGGAGCGTCGCGTCGCGCCCCGTCAGGTGCGGGCGTCGGCAGACCTCATGGCCGACTTCCAGCGCCTTCTGGTATCGCAGGGCATCGAGCTGGACTGGCCCGAGATTCACCCGCTGTGAAGTACGACTCTTAGCGGAACATCCCCTGGAACCGCATCAGGAAGCTCTTCAGGCGCTCCGACCGGGGGTTCATCAACAGCTCGTGGGGGGACCCCTCTTCGATCAGCCGCCCACCATCCATGAACACGACGCGATGGGCAACCTCGCGGACGAATAGCATCTCGTGAGACACAACGAGCATGGTCATGCCGGTTCGGGCGAGATCTTGCATTACCAGCAGCACTTCTCCAACGAGTTCTGGGTCCAGCGCCGACGTGACCTCATCGAAGAGCATCAGCTTGGGTTCCATCGCCAGCGCCCTCGCGATCGCCACGCGTTGCTGCTGCCCACCCGAGAGCTGGTAGGGATACGCGGCGACCTTGTCCAGTAGGCCGACCCGATCCAGCCAGGCCCGGGCCGTATCGGTCGCTTCACGGCGGGATTTCCCCTGCACCCGCATGAGTCCCAGGACGATGTTCCCCTCAGCGGTCATGTGGGGAAAGAGATTGAAGCTCTGGAACACCATGCCAATGTGCGCGCGCTGGCGGGCGATCACTCGCTCGGGGAGGATGGTGCGGCGCCCGTCCTGCTCGCGGTACCCGATGAGTTCTCCATCCACGAAAATCTGGCCGTGGTCATACTCTTCCAGGAGGTTGATGCATCGCAACAGCGTGGTCTTGCCGGACCCGCTTGCGCCGATCAG
>VBAL01000267.1:1939-2136 GCA_005888595.1 Candidatus Segetimicrobium genomatis | reverse complement strand
TCCCCGTGCGTGACGGTCCACGCCACGCGGGCGCCCTCGACAGGGGTGCCGCTGCCGTCGAAGACGCCCACGGTCAAAGGCTGTAGCAATGGCTGTCGCAGAGGCGCGCCTTGTTGATTGCCTGAAATGATCGCAAGCCTCGCGCCCTCGCCCGACGATCGGACTGGGGGCGCAAGGCACCCGCTGAGCGGCACGAC
>VBAL01000267.1:0-1832 GCA_005888595.1 Candidatus Segetimicrobium genomatis | reverse complement strand
AGATTCGCATGGCACGACGGCACAAAAGTTGCTCCCCTGCGTGACGGCGTAACCGTGGGCGCACCTTGATGTTAGCATCGGCGTGATGCTCTACCACCTCTGGCGCGGCTTATGACGGCGGTCGGCGCGGCCCGTCTTCGCGGCGTGCGTTTGGCGCACGTCATAGAGTCCGACGGCCCGGGAGGTGCCGAGCGCATGCTGGCCAGCCTCGCCGCCGAGCTCCAGGCCGCCGGTGCTGAAAACGTGGTCATCCTGCCGGCCGAAGGAGAGGGATGGCTCGCCCGCGAGCTGAGCGGAACGGGGGTGCAGATAGAGCTGTTTCGCCTCGATCGCCCGATCTCGCCACCGTTCGCGCGCTGGCTCGCGGAGACGCTGCGCCGGCACCGCGTCACCCTTGCCCACAGTCACGAATTCACCATGGCGGTGTACGGGGCCTGGGCGGCCCGACGGGCCGGGATCCCCCATCTTTTCACGATGCACGGCAGTCGCTATTACGCCGGGCGACTACGGCGGCGCGTGGCCATGCGCCTTGCGGCCGAGCTGAGCCAGTCGGTCGTGGCGGTTTCCCAGAGCTTGGCGCGGCACCTGAGCCACGACCTCTGGATGCGCGCTTCCCGCATCGTCACGATCCCGAACGGTGCGCGGTTCACGCCGGTCGCGCGGTCCTCACTGCGGGAGGAGCTGAGGCTCAGCAACGGCGATCAACTGGCCGTCGCGATTGGCAACCTGTACCCGGTAAAGGGCCACGGCTATCTCTTGCAGGCGTTGGCATTGCTCGCCGAGCGCTTGCCGCGGCTGCACGTGGCGATCGCTGGTCGCGGTGAGCTGGAAGGTTCGCTGCTCGCTCGCGCGCATGCGCTCAAGGTTGGCGATCGCTTCCATCTTCTCGGCTTACGGTCGGACATCGGGAATGTGCTGGCCGGCGCGGACGTGTTCGTGTTGCCGTCCCTCTCCGAAGGCGTGCCGCTCGCGTTGCTCGAAGCGATGCTCGCCACTCGGCCCATCGTCGCAACCGCGGTGGGGGAAGTTCCCATGGTGCTCAGCGGCGGTCGAGTGGGCGTGCTGGTCCCACCTGGGGATGCGGCAGCCCTTGCGGACGCGTTGGCCCACATACTCTCCGATCCTGAGCAGGCGCGCCGGCTGGGCGCAGCGGCCGCGCGGCGGGCGGCCGAGGAGTACTCGCTCGGCACAATGGTAGAGCGCTACGTGGCGCTCTACGCCCAACTCCTCGCGTCACCGCCGCTCCCGCTCACTTCGCGACACGATGCAGAATGCCGCGCCTGAGCCCGTGAACAAAGGCTACACTGCGGACCCGGACAGTCCCGGCTATTGGTGGTACGACGGCCTCCGCATCCAGGCAGAGCTCGAGACGCACCAATTCACCGTGGGCTACGCCCGGGCGCACTGGGCGGCTGAGACGAAGGTCCTCGATGTCGCGACCGGGCAGGGCGCGCTGGCCAAGCAGCTGCTCGATGCCGGGTTCCGCGTTTCCTGCACCAGCTGGAACGACGAGTGCCGAGTTCCCGTCCCGATCTATAGGCTCGACCTGGACCATCCGTTCGGCCCGGCGGACGTCGGCCGTCAGCGCTTTCCTTTGGTGTGCTGCATCGAGATCATCGAGCATGTCGAGAACCCGGCGGCGTTCCTGCGGAGCTGCGAGAGCCCCCTCGATGACGACGGCCGCCTGGTGCTCTCCACCCCGAACGTCGAATCGGCCGCCGCGCGGCTGCAATGGTTGCTGCGCGGCAGGCCCCGCATCTTCAGCGGCGATGAGATCCGGCGCAATCGACACATCTCGATGCTCTGGCGCGAAGGCCTCGAGTTCTTGATCG
>VBAL01000124.1 GCA_005888595.1 Candidatus Segetimicrobium genomatis | reverse complement strand
CGCTGACGTTCATCAGCTCGGTAGGGAAGATGACGGTGAGCCTGGGTGTGCCCGTGGCGCTGGTCCGCGGCGACGTCTTCTACTGGGGCTCGCTCATGGCCGCGTGTCTGATCACCAGCATCCCCATCGCCGTGGTCTACAACCTCTTCATTGACCGTTTCATCGCCGGTCTCACCGCCGGAGCCCTGAAGGGCTAACCGCGCTAGGAGATTTTCGCCCGGCGGCGAAGCGTGTTCCAGAATGGGAACAGCCCGAGCGAAGACCACAACACGCACCGACGCGCTCGCGTTCGGCGCATACGTCAGATTGCTGCGCGAAAACTTCTACGGCAAAGGCCGCGGGAAGAGATTGCGCCAGTTGAGCCGGGAGACGGGGATCGCCCCGAGTGTCCTGTCCCGTGGGGAGCGGGGGCTGCAGGATCTGCGCCAGGTGGAATATATCGAGCGGCTCGCCCCGTGCCTGGGGGTGCGTCCCTCGGTACTCAAGCGCGTCGCCGCGTTGATCACGCCGCAAGACGTGGAAGACTTTCGCCGGCTCGACACCGGACCGGGTGCCGCAGATTCTCGTCAGGATGGCCCCAGCCTCCTGCTGTGGATGAACGTCACCCAACAGTTGCAGCGTCTCCGGGGGACGACGCCGGAGACCCTGGAGGCTTTGCTGGGATACATCGAGTATCTAGCGGCGCGGGAAGCCCCGCACCATCCGGCGCAGGGCGACGCGACGAACCACACGGTCCCAGACGACAGACTCGGCCCGGCGGCAGGGAAAATTGCCACAGCGACCGCACCGGCGACCGGCCGGCGGCAGGGCTGATCCACCGGGGAGTTGACGATGGCGCAGGTGGCGGCGACGGCGTTCATCCGCGCACCACTCGATCGGGTCTATGCGCTGGCCAAAGACGTCGAAGCATTCCCATCGTTCATGCCGGACGTGGAGTCGATCCGGGTGCAGCAGCGCGATGGCAGCCGCACGGTCACCGAATGGGTAGGGGTCGTGCAGGGCCGCCGGGTGCGTTGGGTGGAGGACGACGACTGGGATGACGCCCGCCATGTGTGCACCTTCCGGCAGCGGGAAGGGGACTTCACCCGTTACGAGGGCACGTGGACGTTTGCGGCGGTAGACCAGGGGACGGAGACGGCACTGGTGGTGGATTTCGAGCTGGAGCTCCCCCTGGCGGGAGCGCTGCTCTCGAATCTGTTGAAGGTGCTCGTGCGCAAGAACCTGGAGGGCATGCTGGGGGCGATGAGGGCACGGCTGGAAGGCACCGCAGAAGCCCCCGCGGGGGCCCGACACAAGTCGGGAGGTAGATAATGGACCCGTTCGTGCAGCGGCTGGTGGCGCAGGTCCGGGCTCACCTAAAAAACGAACGAGGCGATGCCCTGGTGATACTCCTCCTGGCATTCCTGATCTGGCTGCTGGTCACCGGGCGCAAGATCGTTGTCCAGTGACCGTCATCGGTCTGGCCGGAGCGAGCGCCGTCCCAGGGCCTTTTCATTCTGTGCTCTGGGTATGTGACGAGACAGGCCCGCGAGAATAGCCCCTCGGGCGCACGGACACTATAGGGATATCCGATGCATCCATCGCAGGCGCGAAGCGCCAGATCAATTCCCATTGCCCGACCCTTGATCTCTGACGAGGAAAAACGCCGGGTCCTCGACGTGCTAGAGTCTGGGATGCTGGTGGCTGGCCGCCAGGTTGCCGAGTTCGAGCAAGCGTTCGCCCGTTACCTCGGCGTTCCCGAGGCCGTCGCCACGTCCTCTGGAACCACCGCACTAGAAGTTGCACTCGAGGCCGCCGGTATTGGGAAGGGCGACGCGGTGGTCACGACCCCATTTACCTTTGTGGCCACCAGTAACGCGGTTCTGCACGTCGGCGCCCGGCCCGTGTTTGTGGACGTCGATCCCCGCACCTGCAACATCGATCCACAGGCGGTGGCGGATGCCGTGCGGCGCGAGAAGGCGAGCGCGATCCTGTGTGTACACCTCTACGGGCTGCCCTGTGACATGGGTGCGCTCGCCCAGATCGCGGAGCAGGCCGGCGCACTGCTGATCGAGGACTGCGCGCAGGCGCATGGGGCCAAAGTCCGGGGCCGTCCGGTGGGGGCGTTTGGCCGGGCCAGCATCTTTAGTTTCTATCCATCCAAGAACATGACCACGGGCGAGGGCGGGATGATTGTAACCGGCGATCCGGCGGTGGCCGCCCGCGCCCGCGTGCTCGTGAACGTTGGGCAGAGTACCGGTGAAGACTACATGTACGAAACGATTGGATACAACTACCGGATGACCAACATTGCCGGCGCGATCGGGCTGGCCCAGCTGCCGCGGCTGGACGGCTGGAATGAGATACGCCGCACCCACGCGGCGCGATTCACCACCGCCTTTGCCGCACTCGACTGGATGATGCCGCCGGTGGAGCCCGCAGGCTATTTCCACGTCTACAACCAGTACACGATCCGCATTCCTGATCGCCGCCAGCGATTCCTCTCCTATCTGGCCGAGCACCGGATCGGTCATCGAGTGTACTATCCCCATCTGGTGCCACACTCGCCGGCCTACCGCCGGCTGGGATTTGGAGGTTCGTATCCGGTGGCCGAGCAGCTGGCCGCGCAGGTCGTGTCGCTGCCGGTGCACCCGGCGTTGAGCGACGATGATATGGATCGGATTATCGACGCCGTAACACGGTTTCCGGGGTAGGCGCGGGTGATGCGAGGAGCGCAGCCGTGATCCACCACAAGACCAAGGTGGCAGTGATTGGACTGGGTCAGTGGGGGCGCAACCACGCCCGGATCTACGCAGGGATGCCTAATGTCCACCTGGCGGCGGTGGTCGACGTCAACAGCGCGGACCTACGCGGGTTTGCGCACCGTTACAAGGCGGAGGCCTTCACGGACTATCGAAAACTCCTCGGGCAAGTCGACGCGGTCAGTGTCGTCGTACCGACGAATTTGCACTTTGAGGTCGCCAGCGCATTCCTGGAAACGGAGAGTCACGTGCTGGTCGAAAAACCCATGACCGCCACGACCGCAGAAGCCGCCACACTGGTAGAGCTGGCACGGCGGAAGAACCGTGTGCTGTTGGTCGGTCACGTGGAGCGCTTCAAGCCGGCGGTGCGCCGGCTCGCCGAGCTGGCTCGTAAGCCGATATTTATCCAGGCCCGCCGTGTTCGGCCCTACGACCGGACGCGCACGATGGATGTCGGTGTGGTGATGGATCTGATGATCCACGACATCGACATTGTCCTTTCCCTAGTCCGGGGCCGGATCGTGGAGGTCGGCGGACTTGCCGTACGGGTGCACAACAGCCAGGAGGATCTTGCGGGCTGCGTGGCCTGGCTCCTGGCCAGCCGCGTTTCGGCGGACAAAGCGGCGGAGATTGAGGTGACCACGCCCGACCGCGTCATCCGGCTGGACTACCTCAAGCAGCGGCTGGCGATTCACCCGTTCCACGGCGAGGTAGAAGACATGGCCATCCATGGGGACGAACCGCTGCTGGCCGAGTTGCGCCATTTCATCAACTGTGTGAACGGTGAGGAGCAACCCCTGGTATCCGGTGAGGACGGCCTGCAGGCGCTTGAGGTCGCTCACCGCCTGCTGCAGCGGATGTCCACGGTGGCCCCGCCGGTTCGCGTGTGACCACCCGAACCGGGTTGAAGCGTTGAAGCGCTGGAACGTTGAAGCGAAAATGCCCAGGTCCTTTCCCGTTTCAACGTTTCAACGCTCCAACGTTTCAACGAGGGTTAGGGGTTTACGACCACGCAGGTCACGACCTTACTGACTCCCTCGATCTGCTGCACGGCCGCTGCCACGGTGGGAAAGCCTTTGGTCTCCACGTGTTCGACCAGAGCGATCACGTCGAAGTCTCCCATCGTGACATGAGCATCGACGACGCCCGGCACTTTGCGGACTTCGCGGGCAACAGCCACGGGGGTGCCTCGATCCAGAACGATCAGCAGGTACGCTACCTCGGCCATGGCAAGTGAGTTCGGCGGCGAACTATCGGGTCCCCGCGACATGGCTCTCATTGACACGTTCCCGCGGTCCCTGTACGATGACAGGCGGTAGCACCGAAGTCCCACAGCCTTGCGGGGCAGGGTGAGCCCCGTTCCAAGTGGCCAGACTAATGTCGCGGTGTGCGTGACGCTGGCTAGGCCACTTGAGACGGGGCAATTCCCGATCGGCGGTGACAGCCCGTGAGGCCCTTGTACGAAACGATCTTGGATATTGGATCCTGGATATCGGATCAAGTGACTGACATCTAACATCCAGGATCCGCGATCCAAGATCGGTCGTTCGGGGGCCGTGGCCCGGTGAAATTCCGGGGTCGACGGTAAGCCCCGTTCCAAGTCGGCAGATAGATGCTGCAACCGACAACCAGTGCCTGCCGACTTGGAACGGGGTAAGTCCGTATGAGGCGAAGGTTGGGGGGGTCGGCGCCTGAGTGCCCCCAGGACGCCCGAGTTCGGGCGTCTTTTGCTTTTGTGCGAAGCCACAGACCAAGGAGGTAGAGATCGTGAGAACACGTGAGCTGGCGGCAGCCGCTATTTTTGCTGCTGTGACATTCGCCGTCACTAGGTACACAGTCATTCCCATTCCTGCGACGAAGGGGTACTTCAACCTCGGAGAAGTCGCCATCTACGTCGCGGCCATCGCCTTTGGGCCCGTGGTCGGCGCCGTTGCTGGCGCCGTCGGATCGGCCCTCGCAGACGTTGCGGCGGCGGCCCCGCAGTTTGCGCTATTCACGTTTGTGATCAAAGGGATCGAGGGATTCATCGTGGGCCGGCTGGCCGGGTCGACCACCGCGGCCAACCTGCGGGCAACGATCAGCGGTGGCGTATGGATGGTGTTAGGATATTTCCTGGCTGAGACGCTCTTTGCTCGCTTTCTCGGCATCGCCGCAACCTCGGCGGCCGCGGTGGGGGCCGCGCTGGCGGAGCTCCCATTCAACATCGTACAGGTCGTTGCGGGCGTCATCGTCGCCGCCCTCGTTGCCGTCCGCCTTCGCGGCGTGGCCCGCGAACAGGCTGCGCGTTGAAAGCCGGGAAAGTCCCGCCCGAGCTCCTGGCGCGGTTCGTATATCCGCATCTGGGGCGCCGCCCGGACGTGTTGCGCCGGGCCGGCATCGGCCAAGACTGCGCCGCGCTGGACTTTGGCGAATGGGCCGCCGTGGTCACGTGCGATCCCATCACTACCGCCCGGGAGCATCTCGGCCGGCTCGCGGTGCACGTCGCGTGCAACGACCTGGCGACCAGCGGGGCCGAGCCGCTCGCGCTGTTGATGACGCTGCTGCTTCGAGAAGGCGCCACGTCCGAGGAGCTGGAGGCCATCATGCGCGAGGCCGGTCAAGCCGCAGATGGTCTGCATGTGGAAATCGTCGGCGGCCACACCGAAGTCACACCCGGCATCGACCGCACAATCGCGATCGTGACCGGCATCGGCCGCGCCCGCAAGGACGCATTGATCTCCGGGTCCGGCGCGCGTCCCCACGACGCAGTCGTCCTCACCAAGGGCGCGGGCATCGAGGGAACCGCGGTCTTAGCCGCAGACTTGGCCGACCGGCTCATCCCAGTTCTTGGTGAGGCGATCACGACACGCGCCAGAGCGTTTGTGGAGTGGCTCAGTGTGGTCCCAGAGGGGATGGTGGCGGCCCGCAGCGGAGCGACAGCCATGCATGACGTGACCGAGGGAGGCGTCCTGGCGGGGGCGTGGGAACTCGCCGAGGCCTCAGGGCTCGGCGTGGTGTTGCGGGCGGACGATGTGCCGGTGCCGCCCGAAACGATCGCCATCTGTCATATCCTGGATCTGGATCCTCTGGCCCTGATCGGAAGCGGTGCGATGCTGATCTGCACGGCTGATCCCCGGCGTATGCTTCGGGCGTTGGCGGATGCCAGGATCCCTGCAGCGGAAGTGGGTCTAATGACGGACCGTGACCGTGTGTTGCTGCGGAATGGGCGGACCCTGCCGCTGGTGCCGCCTCCAAGGGACGAGATCTACCGGGCGCTGGAACGAGAGAAGTTGGAGAGCTGAAAAGTTGAAGAGTTGGAGAGTCAAGGGATTTCTGGATTCGCTCTTAACTCTCCAACTCTCCAACTTTTGGACTATCTTGATAGGCCCTTGAACTTGTCTGGAAAAGGGCTGTATGATTGCGGTGAACTTCATATCGGCGGGGAGCTCGGGGAAACCGGGCTGAGAGGGTACCATAGTCTACACAGTCCTCTCAGTCTTCCCAGTTCTCCCAGTCCATAACCGGAGAGATCCGGAAGTAGACTGGGAAGACCGTGGAGACTGGGGAGACTGGGTAGACGCCGGTGCCGACCCATCGAACCCGATCCAGGTAATGCTGGCGTGGGGAACAGACCAGGGATGTACGGGCCGCCAGCCGGTTGAGCTGGCGGTTTGATTTTTGGGGTGTACACGAGGGGAGGATGGGGCGTATGGAACGGCGAGATAGCATATGGGATGCGAAGACGGTCGCGGAGATCGGCGTCGCGATCGCACTGGCGGCGGTGCTGCACCTCGTTAAACTGTGGGAGATGCCGCAAGGCGGGTCGGTTACCCTGGGCACAATGGTGCCCCTGTTTATCGTTGCGCTGCGGCGTGGTCCGACCGTAGGCGTTGTGGCCGGAGCGCTCTACGGGATCTTCGAGGGGTGGGTGCTGAGCGGCGGCAAGTTCTTCTACCATCCGGTACAGGTGATTCTCGACTACCCCCTGGCGTTTGGCCTGTTGGGTCTTGCGGGATTCTTTCCCCGGTATCCGGCCTTCGGCGTCGCCGTCGGCGCGACCGCCCGGTACGTGTCACATGTCATCTCGGGGGTGGTGTTCTTCTCGCAATACGCGCCCAAGGGGCAGCCGGTCTGGTTGTACTCGCTTGGGTACAACGCCGCATTCCTCGCTCCCGATTTCTTCGTGGCCATTGTCCTGACATTATTGGTCTGGGAGCGAGTGGCAAAACTGTCGCCACAGGTCGCCTCCTAAACCGCCCGAGCGATGCGCGCCGCCATCATCGGCTCCGGCCCGCTACGGCCCACGGGACCGCTGCGTGAGCTCCTCGGGCGGGCCGATCTGGTCATTTGTGCCGACGGGGGCGTGCGGATTGCCCGCGCGCTGGGAGTTGTGCCCCAGGTGGTGATCGGCGATTTCGACTCCGCCGGCGCTGCGCTGCTGTCGTGGGCACGCCGGAAAGGGGCGCGCCTGATCGCGCACCCGCGCGAAAAGGATCGGACCGATATGGAACTCGCGCTGGAGTACGCCCTCGGAGCCGGCGCCGCCGAGATTGACCTGCTCGGCGTGCTCGGCGCCCGGATCGATCACACGCTGGCGAATATAGGACTCTTGATCCACGTCGCCGGACAGCAAAAGCGTGCCCGAATTTTACAGGGCCGTGTGGAGCTGTTCCTCGCGGAAGCGCAGACGCCTATCTCCGGCCGCCGGGGGGATCTGGTCTCTCTGATCCCGCTATCGGACAGCGCGGGCGGCGTCACCACGCAGGGTCTAAAGTACCCGCTTGCTGATGCTGTGCTGCGTATCACCACCACGCTGGGCGTCAGCAATGAGATCACGACGCCGCCGGCGTCGGTGAGTGTCCGGCGCGGCTGGCTGCTTGTGGTGGTCACGCACCGCCGGTAACGGACGCGGTCGAGCAGTCGGGGTCAATGGATGCTCCGGTAACGCGACAGCGCGACCGCGCGACCGCCATGTATAATGATGACACTTGGCCGCATAAGTGTCGTGCGGCCATGAGAGTAGATTCATGGAAGATTACTGGATTCGATCGGTCACTGGGGACGGCGCCGTGCGAGCCATGGCGGCGGTGACGACGGCCACGGTGGAGCAGGCCAGACGCCGGCACGGTACCGCGCCGACCGCGACGGCGGCGCTGGGCCGCACCCTGACGGCGGCAGGCCTGCTTGGCGCGACCCTGCGGGTCGGGCAGACGATTTTTGTCCGCATTCTTGGGGACGGCCCTCTGGGTGGGGTGCTGGCCACCAGCGACGCCGCGGGCACCGTTCGCGGATACGTGGCGAACCCGGAAGTGCACCTTCCGTTGACGAGCAGCGGGAAGCTGGATGTCGGCCGCGCGGTTGGGCGCGGGACACTGCACGTCACCCTGGACCTGGGGCTGCGGAGCCCTTACCATGGCAGCGTTCCGTTGGTGTCAGGAGAGATCGCAGAAGATATGGCCTCTTACTTGGTCGTGTCGCACCAGACTCCCTCGGTAGTGGCGCTCGGCGTGCTCGTCGCACCGACCGAACAGGTGATGGCGGCCGGTGGGGTGATTGTGCAGGTCATGCCCGGCGCGGACGAGCGCACGGTCTCCTACCTGGAGCAGCGGGCGAAGGCGCTTCCGGCGGTCACGTCGATGATTTCAGGCGGCAACACGCCGGAGGAGATGGTGGAAGCTGCATTGGGCGAGATGCCCAGTCAGGTGGTCGAACGGGGCGCCGTGCGCTTCCGTTGCCGCTGCTCGCGGCGGAAGGTGCAGCGGGTCCTGATCAGTTTCGGGGAGACGGAGCTCCGCGAAATCCTGGCAGAGCAAGGACGAGTGGAGGTGCGCTGCAACTTCTGTGCCGCCCGCTATCTCTTTGACGAGGAGGCCGTCGAGAACCTGATTTCAGGGATGAGGAACGGGAACAGGCGAACGCTGGAACGGGGGAACGGGGAGACGATCCAATCGCACTGAGGGTCTGCGATCGCCGCTCTACGTCCGTGCAGACTTGGTTGCTAGGTCGCGTTCCCGTGTTCCCGTGATCCCGCGTTCCCGCCAACGGGGTCTCTGCACGCGTCCTGAGGACAAGCACGTTGTGCACACGCTGAGCCGCCGCGGGGCGCCGTTCACCAGCACGCGTACCCGCTGCAGGTTCGGAAGGAATCTCCGGCGCGTCTTCACCGCCGAGTGGCTGACGGAGTGGCCAGTAGAGGGTCGTTTCCCGCAGATTGCGCACACACGAGCCATCACAAAACCCTCCTCAAAATACCCTCCGGATTGTAACATGCGGCCGTGGCCAAGGAAAGGGTCACACACCGTAGAACACTAGTGCGAATGGCCACGTCACGCCGCACCGTCGCCGTCGCCGCGGGCCAGGTTCGATCGACATCCCGGTCCCCGCTCGACGTCCCCGCCCAGTATGTCAAAGGTGTCGGTCCTGCCCGCGCTGTGCAGTTGGCACGCCTGGGGCTCCATACCGTGGAAGATCTTCTATACCACGCGCCACACCGGTATGAGGACCGCAGCCACCTGGCCTCGATCGCATCGCTTGTGCCGGGTCAAAAGCAGACCACCGAAGGGGTTGTCCTGGCCCTCAGCGAGAAGCGACATGGGGCGTATCAGTTCGTCGCCGCACTTTCAGATAATACAGCTGTACTGCAGGCGATCTGGTTCGGCCAGCGCTACCTACGCCGGGTCATCCGCCGCGGCACGCGGCTGATCGTCCACGGGAAGGTAGAGCGCGCCGGGAGGTTGCAGATGATGGTGGAGGAGTTTGAGATCCTCACCGGAGACGATACCGACACGCTGCACACCGGTCGCATCGTCCCCATGCACCCTGCAACCGAGGGCCTCAGTGCGAGGGTATTGCGCACGATTATCGCGCAGGCCCTCAGCCAATACCGGGACGGCGTCCCCGAGGTGCTTTCGCCCGCCATCCGCCACCGCCACGACCTGCTCCCGTTGGGGGAAGCGCTGCGGGCGATTCATTTCCCGAGATCACTTCCGGAGGCGGACGCCGCCCATCAACGGCTTGCGTTCGACGAACTCCTCATCCTGCAGCTGGGCGTGCTGATGCGGCGACAGGCGCTGCAGACCATCGATAAAGGTGTCCGCTATGCCGGCGACGGGGACCTCCTGCACCGTTTTATCAGCGTCCTGCCGTACCCGCCGACGCGGGCGCAGCGCAGGGTCCTCGACGAGATTGCCGCGGATCTGCGCCGTCCCGCGCCCATGAACCGGTTGCTGCACGGTGACGTCGGTTCCGGAAAGACTGTCGTAGCCGCCGCGGCGCTATGGCTATGTGTCGGTGGTGGATACCAGGGGGCGCTGATGGCCCCCACGGAAATCCTTGCCGAGCAGCACTACCTGACCTTCCGCCGGCTCCTGGCGCCGTTGGGGGTGCGGGTGGGCCTGGTAACCGGCGGGGCGGCAAAGCGTGAACGGGAGCATGTTCGTGATGCGCTGCGGGCGGGAGACGTCGATGTAGCCATCGGCACACACGCGCTCCTGGAGGAGGGCGTGACCTTCGGCAGACTCGGGCTGGTGGTGGTGGACGAGCAGCACAAGTTTGGAGTCACGCAGCGGGCCACACTCAGACGGAAGGGATTCCACCCAGACGTCCTGGTCATGACGGCGACGCCGATTCCACGGACCCTGTCGATGACTCTCTACGGTGACCTGGACGTTTCGGTCCTCGACGAAATGCCCCCCGGGCGGGGTGCAGTGCGGACCTACGTGCGCGGTCCGGAGAAACGCCCCGAGGTGTATGCCTGGGTTCGCGAGCAGGTAGGCTCGGGGCGGCAGGCATACATCGTCTGCCCGCTGATCGAAGAATCCGAGAAGCTTCAGGTCGAAGCCGCCGTTCGTCTGGCCGAGCGCCTCGGCGAGGAGGTGTTCCGCGACGTCCCACTGAGTGTGCTGCACGGTCGAATGCGCCCTGAGGAAAAAGAGCAGGTCATGGACGCGTTCCGGGGGGGCACGACGAAGATCCTGGTGGCGACGCCGGTGATCGAGGTCGGGATCGACGTGCCGCAGGCGACGATTATGGTGATCGAGGACGCCGACCGGTTCGGGCTCGCCCAACTTCACCAGCTGCGCGGCCGAATAGGGCGGGGTACAGGGGCGTCACACTGCATCCTGCTCAGTTCGTTGGCGACCGATGCCGCTCGTGAGCGGATGGAGACGATGGCGCACACGCACGATGGATTCGTCGTCGCGCAGCGGGATCTAGAGCTGCGGGGGCCGGGAGAGATCCTGGGCACGCGCCAGCACGGGCTGCCGGATCTGCGCATCGCCGACCCGCTGGCCGACGTCGCGATTCTGGAGCTGGCTCGCGACGAAGCGCGCCGGTTGCTGGCCGATGATCCGGGCCTGACACGCCGCGAGGACGCGGTGCTGGGGCGGCAGGTGCGCCGGCGGTTCGTCGTGCGGACCACGGTGGCCGTCGGCTAGACCGGCGATGGATGCGAAGGGCAAGGCGGTGCGGGGCCGACGCCGCGAAGAATTCCGGCCCACGCTGGCCCGTGTCCGCGACGCGGTCTTCAACAGCCTGCGCGGCCGCGTCGGCGGTGCCCGCGTGCTGGACCTGTACGCGGGTTCTGGAGCATTGGGAATTGAAGCCCTGCGCCAAGGTGCTGAGCGTGCCGTCTTTGTCGAGCACAACGCGAAGCTCGTGACGGAGATACGGCGCCGCCTGATCGGCGAGGAGGTGGCGGATCGCGCCGAGGTGTGGCGGCGGGACGCACTGGCTGCGGTGCGCGATCTGGGGTTGGCTGGCAAGGCGTTTGAGATCATCTTTCTGGATCCCCCGTACGGGCGGCGGTTGATCGCCGCCACACTGCGGGTTATCGGCACCGCTGGGATCTTAGCGCCGGGCGGCGTGGTGGCGGCCGAAGGGCATTGGCGAGACCGGCCGTCTGACACGGGTGGGTTCGTCTGCCGGCGAGAGGCTCGGTACGGCGAGACGATGATGTGGTACTTCGAGCGGGCAGGAGGCGACACAGCATGACCGTGGCAGTCTACCCAGGCAGCTTCGACCCCGTCCACAATGGGCACCTGGACATCGTCACCAGGGCGGCGCGGGTGTTCGACGCCGTTGTGGTGGCGATCGCCGATAACTCCGAGAAAGAAGGACTGTTCTCGGTGTCAGAGCGACTAGAGATGCTGCGGGCTGCCACCTCACACCTGCGCAACGTCCAAGTCGACGCATTTACTGGGCTCACGGTGACCTTTGCACAGACCAAAGGAGCGGGGGTACTGGTGAAGGGGCTGCGCGCGGTCGTAGATTTCGAGTATGAACTGAAGCAGGCCTCCATGAATCAGCGGCTCGCGCCGAGCCTCGACACTGTGTTCTTCATGGCCGCGCGGTCACATTACTTCCTCTCCTCCACCCTGATCCGAGAAGTGGCCAGGCTGGGTGGGTCGGTGGCTGGACTGGTGCCCCAGGCGGTTGAGGAGCGCCTCCGCGTGAAGTTCCGGATGCGCTAAGTGGCCGAAGAAGCACAGTGCGGACATTGTCGTCGAGCGTGTCCTGGAAGCCTATCCGGAAGGGTACGCAATTGTTGAAAGGCAACATAGGCTAAGCCTATACTGAAGAGTCTGTATTCCGGGGTGTCGTAGCGTGCGGATTGACGTGGCGGAGGTGGAAATCGGCCAGCTGCTGCGCGCCACCTTCGCGGAGGCCGTGGACAGCCGCACCGAAGATGTGACGTTTGATGCCCCGGTGACGGGAGAGGTCGAGGCCGGCCGCACCCCCGGGACCCTATACCTGCGGGGCCGCCTGGCTGCCACCGCACCGATGGTCTGCGGCCGGTGTCTGGGTGCATTCCGGCAGAGCCTGGCGATCGTGATAGACGAGGAGTTCCTGGTCGGGGGCGCCCCAGTCAGCAGTGGGGGAGCGCTGGGCCCGGAGGACTTCGTCGTCCCGCTCGGTTCCAATCTGGTGCTTGATGTGACCGAGGTCGCGCGCCAGCACTTGCTCCTGGCGTTGCCGATGGTGCCGGTCTGCCGCCCGGACTGCCGGGGTCTGTGTCCGCGTTGCGGGGCGAACTTGAACGAGCGGGAGTGCGGCTGCCGGCGGGACGAGGTCGATCCCCGTCTCGCGCCGCTGCGCAACTGGCAACCAAGCGACCAGGGAACCACGGAACCAAGGGACCACGGAACTAGGGGACCACGGAACTAAGGGACTAGGCTGACGCCACACGGATGTACACGGGTGCCTTGGTTCCCTGGTACCCAGGGATCGTTATAAGGAGGCACAATCATGGGCATTCAAAAGCATCGCCGCTCGAAGATGAGCGGTGCCACGCGGCGGGCGCACTGGAAGCTCCGGGTGCCCACACTGGTGACCTGTCCGAAGTGTCACTCCCCGATGCGCGCCCATCGCGTCTGCCCCACGTGCGGGACCTACGCGGGTCGCGAGGTCATCAAGATCGAGGAACCGGAAACGAAGTAATTGGCGTTGAAACGTTGAAGCGTTGAAAACGTTGAAGCGGAAGATCCAGGGCAGGCTGGCGTTCTTGCATTTCAACGTTCCAACGTTTCAACGTTCCAACGTGGTGGTGTGGCGGTGAATCCGTGAGGATCGCAGTCGACGCCATGGGAGGGGACCACGCCCCGGACGTTGTGGTGGCCGGGGCGGTGACGGCGGTACACGACCTCGGGGTGGAGGTCGTACTCGTCGGGCCCCACGCCCGCGTGGAAAAGGAACTGGCGCGGCACAGGCCGGTGCCCTCCGGGCTATCCATCGTGGATGCGCCGGAGGTCATCGAGATGCACGAGTCTCCGGCAATGGCGGTGCGGCGCAAGAAACGCGCGTCCATCGTAGTGGCGATGGAGCTGGTGCGCGACCATCGCGCGGATGCCGCCGTCAGCGCCGGCCACACCGGAGCCGCCATGGGGGCGGCGCTGCTGAGGTTAGGCCGTATTCCCGGCGTTGATCGACCGGCCATTGCGACGCTGTTGCCGACGGTGGCGGCTCACCCGGTGGTGTTGCTGGACGTTGGCGCCAACGTCGACTGCCGGCCTCAGCACTTGTTGCAGTTCGCGATCATGGGCGCCGTGTATGCGCAACGGGTGCTGGAGATTCAGACGCCGCACGTGGGAGTCCTCAGCAACGGAGTGGAAGAGGGGAAGGGGTCTGATCTCACGTTGCGTACGACCGCGTTACTGCGCAACTCCGGCCTGGACTTCATCGGCAACGTGGAAGCGCGAGACGTGTTCAGCGGCGTGGCGGACGTCGTGGTCTGCGACGGGTTTGTTGGCAACGTCGTCCTAAAGTTCGGCGAAGGGCTGGCGCTGACGATCCGTGACATCGTGAAGTCAGAGTTCCGGGGAGTCCGGGGCCGGCTGCTGCTGCTCTACCTCGCTCCGCTCGCCGGAAAGATCCGCCGGATCTACCGGCGTATCGATTACCGGGAATACGGCGGGGCGCCGCTGCTCGGCTTGGAGGGTGTCTGCATCATTGCCCACGGCAGCAGCAATGCCCGCGCTATCAGGAACGCGATCCGGGTGGCGGTCGAGGCGGTACGCCACGGATTCGTCGACGAGATCCGGGCGCAGATGCCGCGGTGGAGCGAAGCCGGTCTCAACGCCGGCGCGTCAAGGGGGCCGGCGCTGAAGCCGGCAGCGGTGCCAGGCCCTGCGGCGTCCGATCCGTCTGCCGACCACCACTGAGCGTCTGGTGAAGTGAACGTGGCCACACCACCACGAGGAGATGTGATGCGCGGCTCGACGATCACCGGCATCGGCCGCTATGTCCCCAGCCGGGTGATGACGAACCACGAACTCGAGAAGCTCGTGGACACCACCGACGAGTGGATCGTCAGCCGGACGGGGATCCGTGAACGCCGCATCGCGGCACCGGACGAAGCGAGTTCCGATCTGGCCTTCCACGCCGCGATGGAGGCCCTCGCGGACGCCGGGGTGACCCCCGAGCAGATCGACCTCATCGTCGTCGGCACGGCCACGCCCGACATGCTGTTCCCGGCGACCGCCTGTATCCTGCAGGATCGCCTTGGTGCCCGTCATGCCGGCGCATTCGATCTGTCGGCGGCATGCAGCAGCTGGGTGTATGCGGTGGCGGTCGCGCACGGGTACATCGCCAGCGGCCTGGCGGAGACCGTCCTGGTCGTCGGTGCCGAAGTGCTGTCGAAGTTCACCAACTGGAAGGATCGCAACACGTGTGTGTTGTTTGGAGATTCGGCCGGGGCGGTGGTGATGCAACCCTGCGAGCCGGGCCGGGGGTTTCTGTCATTCTATCTGGGCGCGGATGGTTCGGGCGGATCTCTGATCGCGATACCCGCCGGCGGCTCGCGCATCCCGGCCAGTTTCGAGTCCGTTGAGCAGAACCTCCACTACATGCAGATGAACGGCCGGGAAGTCTTCAAGTTCGCGGTGCGCTGCATTCCCAAGGCGATTGAAGAAGCGGTGCGGCGCGCCCACGTGGCCATCGAGGACGTCGACTGGTTCATTCCCCATCAGGCGAATATTCGTATCATCGACGCGGCGGCGGAACGGCTGGGCCAACCCCGCGAGAAGTTTTTCATCAACGTCGAGCGCTATGGCAACACCTCCTCCGCGTCGGTGCCGGTCGCCCTGTACGAGGCGGTGCGGGCGGGGCGTATCAAAGATGGTGACCTGGCGGTGC
>VBAL01000111.1:9449-50317 GCA_005888595.1 Candidatus Segetimicrobium genomatis | reverse complement strand
TGCCTACATCTTGATGTTTGGACGGCAGGGGCTGATCACGAAGACCCTGCTCGGCCTGGATGTGAACATCTTCGGGTGGCAGGGGTTGTGGCTGGTCCAGACCGTGGCGTTCTTTCCGTATGCCACGTTGATCATCGGTCAGGTACTGGACGCGATCAACCCGACCCTCGAGTATGCAGCCCGCGACCTCGGCGCCGGTGAATGGACCCTCTTCCGCACGGTCACGGCGCCCCTGGCCCGTCCTGGTCTGGCCGCGGCCATGCTCATTGTCGCGATTACGGTGCTGGCCGACTTCGGCAACGCCATTGTCATCGCCGGCAACCTCCCTCTCCTGGCGACGGAAGCGTGGTTTCGAATTGAGGGTCTGGCCGACCTGAGCGGGGCGGCGGTGGTGGTGAGCCTGCTCCTGGTACCCACGGCCGGCTTGTTCATCCTGGAGCGAGTGTGGGTGAGCCGGCGCCTGTATACGGCAATCACCGGGCGTGGATCGCGGCTGGCCCGCCCGGCCACGCCCTGGTTCTTCCTCTGGCCGCTGACCGCGATCTGCACGGTGGTGGCGCTGTTCGTCCTGCTGGTATACGCGGCGGTGCTGGCCGGCGCATTCGCCCGCACCTGGGGATACAACTGGACGCTTACTCTGGACCACTGGCGACTGGCGTTGGCGGCGGGCGGCGGGCAGCTGGTGAACAGTGTGAAAGTCGGCACGGGCAGCGCGTTGCTGACCAGCGTGATTGCGCTCGTCGCCGCGTTCCTCACCTCCCGCAGGCAATACCGTGTGGAGCGTGCGCTTGATTTACTCGCCGTACTACCCGCGGCGATGCCGGGCGTCTTCATCGGGATCGGCTTCCTGCTGGCGTTCAACCAGCCGCCGCTCGTGCTGGGCGGCACGCCCTGGATCCTCATCCTGGCGTTGACGTTCTGGCATATCCCGTTTGGTTACCAGGCCGCCGTCGCCGGGCTCAAGCAGATCGACCGTTCCATTGAGGAGGCGGCAGC
The DNA here is from genome assembly GCA_005888595.1 of Candidatus Segetimicrobium genomatis. Classification (GTDB taxonomy): domain Bacteria; phylum Sysuimicrobiota; class Sysuimicrobiia; order Sysuimicrobiales; family Kaftiobacteriaceae; genus Telluricultor. Next base: position 49,321 of record VBAL01000111.1, on the reverse strand, counting down.
CGATCTCGGTGCGAGTGGGCTGCGCATCCTGACCGACATCTACTTGCCGCTGCTGCGCGGACCGTTCACGGCATCGTTTGTTACATCGTTCATCCGCGCGGTGACAAACCTCAGCATCGTCGTGTTCCTGGTCACCCCCCGCAACCTGGTCGCCACCTACTCGATCTTGTCCATGATCAGCGGCGGATTCTGGGGGGCGGCAGCTGCGCTGACGACGGCGCTCCTCGCCATCACCTTCGTGGCCGTGGGCGGAGCGCGGCTGGCTATTGCCCGCGGGTTGCGCGGGCTGCCGGTGGGATGAAGCGAATTCTTGGGATGGGCGATGGCTGAAGTACGGTTGGTCGAGGTGTCTAAGCGGTTTGGCTCACTTCCCGCCGTCGACCGTGTATCGCTGGACGTGCCGGAGGGCAGCTTCTATACGCTGCTGGGGCCAAGCGGCTGCGGGAAGACGACGACGCTGCGCATTGTAGCCGGGTTCTACCCGCCTGACCGCGGAGACGTGTTCATCGGGGCCAGACGCGTGAACAATCTGCCCCCCCACCTCCGCCAGACGGCGATGGTCTTTCAAGAATACGCACTCTTCCCTCACATGACTGTGGTTGAAAACGTGGCCTATGGGTTGCGCATGCGCCACGTAGGCGAGCGAGATGTGGCGCGCCGTGTGGCGGCGGCGCTAAGCTTGGTTGGACTGAGTGGAGTCGAGCGGACCTTTCCCGCCAGGCTGTCGGGCGGACAGCAGCAGCGCGTCGCCCTGGCGCGCGCGCTGGTCGTCGAGCCCGAAGTCCTGCTCCTGGATGAGCCCCTCTCGAATCTCGACGCCAAGCTGCGCGTGCGGGTCCGGACCGAGATCCGGCAGCTGCAGCGACAGCTGGGCAAGACCGTGCTCTATGTGACCCACGATCAGGAAGAGGCGCTCGCGGTGTCCGACCGTATCGCGGTGATGGACCGCGGCCGGGTGCAGCAGATCGGCACGCCGGTAGAAATCTACCACCATCCGGCAAACCGCTTCGTGGCCGATTTCGTGGGCCTGGCCAATTTCGTCGAGGCAGATGTGGCCGGCCCCGACGTGGTGCGGATCGGCGGCGTGACGTTGCGCGTTCCGCTGAACCGGGCAGCGCCCGAGATGGGGCGGGGTGGTACCGCCGGAGGCCGGGTCACGTTGGTGCTCCGGCCGGAAGCGATCCGGCTCCACCGCGCGCCGCCACAGATGGATAACGTCCTTCCAGGACGGATTACCACCGCCAGTTTCCTGGGCACGCTCGCCCGGTACTGGGTGGAAGCCGCCGGGTTGACCTGGATTGTGGACGTGCCGTCCCCGGGGGAGACGGTCTATGGCGGGGATGTCTTCCTTGAGATTCCGCCCGAGCGGACTCACATACTACGTGATTAGTGATTCGTGATTCGCAAGATCTTGGGAGGCGCGTCGGTTACTTGATTTCGCGAATTTACGAATCACTAATCACGAATCACTAATCACTCAGAGGAGGTTAGCAATGGCGAAGTGGAGTTTGCCGCCGAAGGGCGGTCACATGGACAAGCGCACCGGCGTCTATCTGCAAACGATGACGATGCGCGACATTGAGGAACGTCTGAAAACCAACGACGTCCTGATCGTGCCCCTCGGTGCGACGGAAGCGCATGGGCCCAATGCGCCGATTGGTGAGGATATCTTCCTGGTGACGCGGATGGCGGAGGCGGTGGCAGAGCGCACGGGATGTACCGTCTCCGAACCGCTGTGGTGGGGATCGCATCCGTATCATCATCTCGGCATGCCGAGCACGGTGGTGATCCCGGAGGAGGTCTTTACGGGCTTCCTGCGGGCCATGATCGCCGGATTCTGGAACATGGGCTTCCGGAAACAGATCCTGCTGAATGGTCACGGACAGGAGTACGTGATTCCCACCGCCATCCATCAGTTTGGCAAGCGCTACCGGGTGCCGGCACTGGTTATCAACCTGAACTGGTACCATGCCGTTCAGGATCACTTCAAACTTAAGGCCCAGGGTGGCCCGTATGAGACGCCGTTCATCCATGCCGATGAGGTCGAGACCTCCTGGTGCCTGGCGTTGTTCCCCGAGCTGATGAAACAGGAGTGGGCCGTGGACAACAACCCGTTCGGTTTCCTGCCGGAGGGCCATGTGGACAAAGCCGGCAACCTGCTTCGCCGCCCCATCAACTGGTACGGCCACATCGGAGCCGGCCCTATCGAGGTCAAGGCGTATATCGAAGGCGTGGTTGGCAAGCCGTCGCTGGCGAAGGCCGAGAAGGCGCTCCCCGGGGTGGAGGCTTTGCTGGACTACATCGAGCGGCTCGTCACCGACGTCATCAAGACGTTCCCGCCGGGGAAGCTACCGCCGATGGAGCTGGTCACCGAGCGTGACAAGGAAGAACTGGAGGCCGTCCTGAAGGGACCCGCCCGTGGCGGCAAGAGCCTGTACAGTTTGGGGTGGCCACCTTGATTGAAGACAACGGCGGGACCAAGGGACCAGGGAACCAAGGTACCGCGTGCCACAGTCACATGCAGGCATGGTTCCCCTGGTTCCCTGGTGCCCTGGTGGCGTAGCTTTCCGTGAAGCTGAGCCTCGTCGTCTCGCTCGAAGAGACCGGTTTCGACGCGGTGGCGATGCGCGGATCATGGCGAGAGGCCCTGCGCACGGCGGCGGACCTGGGTTATGACGGGGTCGAGCTGGCCGTGCGCGATCCCTCGCAGGTCGACGCTGAGGCGGTGCTGCGGACGGTGCGCGACGCAGGGCTCGCGGTTCCGGCCATCGGAACGGGCCAGGCGTATCTCAAAGATGGCTTGAGCCTCTCACACCCCGACGAAGGCATCCGTGCGCGCGCCATCGAACGATTGGAGACACACATTCGCATAGCGACGGTATTTGGCGCGGCGGTGATCGTGGGCCTGCTACGGGGGCGGATCACCGGAGACCGCGCCGCGACGGAGGCACGGCTGAGCGGTGCCCTGCGCCGGATCCTTCCCCTCGCCGAGCGGGAAAAGATTCCTGTTGTGTTCGAGCCAGTGAATCGGTACGAGACCGACTTCCTCGTCACCATGGATGAAGTGCTCGATCTCATCAACCGGCTGGCCTCGCCAGCGTTGGGGATCCTCGCGGACACCTTCCATATGAACATCGAAGAGGCGTCGATCGAGAGCAGTCTCCGCCGCGCCCGACCGCGCCTCCGCCATGTGCATGTCGCAGACAGTAATCGCCATGCCCCCGGGTGGGGACACCTAGATTTCCCTGCGCTGGTCCGCGTGTTGAGAGAGCTCGGATATACGGGGTACCTGTCGGCAGAAATCCTGCCGCGTCCGGATCCGGTAAGTGCGGCCCGGCAGGCGATTGCTCACCTGCGTCCGCTGTTGAGCGCGTGATGCGCGGGAACCTTATTGTCGGTCAATCCGGCGGTCCTACCGCCGTGGTCAATGCCAGCCTGGTGGCCGTAATCCAGGAGGCCCTGCGTCACGACGCGATCGGCGAGATCTACGGCATGCGGTTCGGAGTGCTGGGACTCCTACGGGAAGACCTGGTCGACCTGCGCCGCGTGTCCTCCGAAATGCTGGAGGAACTGCGCCGCACCCCGTCGGCGGCATTAGGCACCTCCCGGGCGGGTCTGGGCGATGACGACGTGGACCGGATCATGCGTATCTTCCAGGCCCGCGGCATCCGGTACTTCCTTTATATCGGGGGGAACGGGTCTGCGGCGACGGCGCTCAGGCTGCATCGCCGGGCGGCGGACCTGCGGTACGACCTGTGGGTCATCGCGATTCCCAAAACAATCGACAACGACCTGGTCGAGACTGATCACTGCCCCGGGCATCCCAGCGTGGCGCGATGGCTGGCGGTATCGGTCCGCGAAGCGGGGCTTGACACCGAAGCCATCGGCACGGCCGATCCGGTGAAGGTGGTCGAGACGATGGGCCGTCACACCGGGTGGGTGGCGGCCAGTACGGCGCTGGCGCGCCAGCGAGAGGGTGACGCGCCGCACTTGATCTATCTGCCGGAGCGTCCGTTTGTCAGGCAGCGATTCCTCGCCGACGTGGAACGCGTCCATCGCGAGCGCGGGCATGTGCTCATCGCGGCCGCCGAAGGGCTGGTCGATGAGCGCGGGCAGTTCCTGGCGGCATCTCAGCGACCCGTCGAAGCCGATCCGCTGGGGCGGCCACAGTTCGGCGGCGTCGGCGCGGTGCTGTGCGATCTGGTGATGACGCATCTGCAGATCAAGGCCCGGTTCGACAAGCCCGGTACGATGCAGCGCGTCTCTGCCCTCCTGTCCTCTCGTGTGGATGCCGAGGAAGCCTACCGGGTCGGACAGGCGGCGGTGCGCGAGGCGGTGGCCGGACGCGGCGGCACGATGATGACGCTCGTTCGCGAGCGGGGTCCGGTCTATCGGAGTACGACCGGCGCGGTGCCGCTGGACCGGGTGGTAGGGGACATCCGCCGCGTGCCGGAGGAGTTCATCGCTCCCTCCGGTTACGATGTCACCTCCGCGTATATGGACTATATCCGGCCGCTGGTCGGCCCGCTGCCGCAGTACGCGCGACTGGCGCCGGCTGCCCGGACGCCGATCTGAAGGAGGGTGCATGCCAAAATTCGCTGCCAATCTCACGATGCTGTTCGGTGACCTGCCCTTCCTGGAGCGGTTTGACGCCGCCGCCCGCAATGGCTTCCGCGCGGTGGAGTACATGTTCCCCTATCAGGAAGACACCGACGGCATTGCGCGGGCGCTGGATCGTCTGAAGCTGGAACAAGTGCTCTTTAACCTCCCGGCCGGTGACTGGGCGGCCGGAGATCGCGGAGTGGCTGTGCATCCTGGCCGCCGGGAAGAGTTCCGCCGGGGAGTAGGGCAGGCACTGGAGCTGGCCCGGCGGTACCGTTGCCGGCGCGTGAACTGTCTGGTCGGTAAGCGCGACGAACACCTCGCATACGAGGAGCAGTGGCGGTGCCTGGTGGACAACCTCCGCTACGCGGCCGGACAATTGGTGTCGCAGGGGATCACCCTGCTGGTAGAGCCAATCAATACCTACGATATCGCGGGTTTCTTCCTGTCGACCTCTGCGCAGGCGGTGCGGTTGCTGGATGATGTCGGGGCGCCGAACGCCCGGATTCAGTACGACATCTACCACATGCAGCGCATGGAGGGAAATCTGGTTCACACCATGGCGCGGCTGCGGGAACGCCTCGGCCACGTGCAGGTGGCCGACTCTCCGGACCGGCATGAACCCGGCACGGGCGAGATCAACTTTCCGTATGTGCTTAAGCAGCTGGACGCGATGGGCTATGAGGGCTACGTCGGGCTCGAGTACAAACCCTCCGGACCGACCGATGCGTCCTTCGGCTGGATTGAGATGATGGGGTTTCGGCGGTGACTTTGCCCGGAGCCATCTCATCGGGCGGGCAGCGCGTCCTGTTGAAGTATCACCGGCTATTGTCCGGGACCGGCGCCTCTCCGCCCAACAGTCTGTCCGCGCTCCGCGAGCTTCTGCAGGGCGGGGCTGAGGTCATCGAGTTCGACGTCCACGCCATCGAGGGCGGGGATTACCTGCTCATCCATGACGACACCCTGGAGCGTGAGACGACGGGGACCGGTGCGGTGCGCCACATCACCAGGGCGGCGGCAAAGACCATCCGGCTGAGAGGATCTGAGGAGTCTATCGCTCTCCTGTCAGACCTGTCACAGGTTCTGGCAGGGCATCGCCGCCCGCTGAAGGTACAGATCGACCTGAAAGATGAGATCCCTTTTCCCAAGGAGGAGGCCGGCCGCTTCCTGCGGGCCATTGAGCCCCTACGCGCGAACCCACAACTGAATGTCGTCGTCGGGTGCCTCGGGGACTGGAACCTGCGCACGCTCCGGCGGCTCGATTCCACCCTGTCCGTCGGTCTCGATTTCGCTCTGTATCTGGATGCGCCGGCCCCCGAGTTTCCCCGACTGCCCTTGCGCGTCAACGTGTACGGGTACCTGGACGATCATCCTCTCGGCTACATGCAGGTCATGCCGGTGCGCGCCTACCTGGAGGATCGCATCGAGAGTCTGTGTCGCCTGCTGCCGGGCGCCGTGGAAATTTACCTGCGCGTGGAGTTGATCCTCCGCGCGATCGCCGATGGGATCAATCCCGTGGAGATCATCAGGCGCCAGCTCGGTAGTGTGCTCATCGACACGTGGACGCTCGACGCCGATGCGTCTGGGGCGGCGGAGACTCTGCAGGCAGTGCTCCACGCCGGCGTGGACCAGATCACCACCGATACGGCGGTGCAACTGGCGGCGCTGGTCGAAGGATGATGTTCTCAGGAGACAACAGGTGATCCGTCATCGCGAGCCCCGCAGGGGCGTGGCGATCTCCTTCCTGCAGGAGATTGCTTCGTCGCTTCGCTCCTCGCAATGACGGAAAAAGGACTCTCTGTAGTGCAAGTATGAACAAGTGGCTCGAATCGGACCGCTGTCTGGTGATCGCGCACCGCGGTGCGTCTGCCGCCGCGCCTGAGAATACCCTGGCGGCGTTCCGACTGGCCGCCGATCTCGGTGCGGACGCTGTCGAGCTCGATGTCCGCCGGACGGTCGACGGTCAGCTCGTGGTCATCCACGATGCCTCGGTCGATCGCACCACTGATGGCACCGGTAGGGTTGCAGCGCTGACGCTGGACCAGTTGCGCCGCTTCGACGCCGGACGGAAGTTCGGTCCGCCGTTTCGCGGAGAGCGGATTCCGCTGCTGTCCAAAGTCTTTGAGGCGTTGGGGGGCCGCTTGCTGGTTGATGTCGAGGTGAAGGCCGCAGGGGTCGAGGCGGCGCTCCTCGACCTCATCAAGAAGATGCAGATGGTGGACTCAGTGCTTATCTCGTCCTTCGACGCGCAGGTCGTGGCGCACGTCCGGGATCTGGCTCCGGAAATGCCGGCAGGGTTGCTGCAGTCGGCCGCAGATCCGTACGCCGCGGTGTCTGTCCGGGCGACCGCGTATCTGCCTGAGGTCACGGCATTGACCGCCGATGTGGTCGCCTCCTGCCGGAGTCACGGGTTGCGTGTGATCACCTGGACCGTGCGTACGGAGGAGGAAGCACGCCAGGCATTACGCGTCGGCGTTGATGGCATCATCGCGGATGACCCCACATTGATTCGCAAGATGCTGGCGCGCTTAAAAACGTCTCCTTAGTCTACTTGGTCTTCTTAGTCTACTTAGTCCGCAAGAGTTACGGAGACCAAGTAGACCAGGGAGACTCAGTAGACCAAGAAGACGTAGTTGGAGAGTGTCGTGCTGTCCCGCGAAGAACAGATCGCCGCCCTTGAGCGGCCGTTGGACGTGTTAGTGATCGGCGGCGGGATCACCGGCGCGGGGGTGGCGCTGGATGCGGCCACACGCGGCTACCGCGTGGGGCTCGTCGAGCAGGCGGACTTCGCCAGCGGGACCAGCAGCCGGTCCACCAAGTTGATCCACGGCGGCATCCGGTACCTGGCCCGCGGTCAGCTGAAACTCGTCGGCGAGGCGCTCCGCGAACGCGCGCGGTTGCTGCGACTCGCCCCGCACCTGGTCCGGCCGCAGCCATTTCTCATTCCGCTCTATGACGGGCTGACCCGGCCGTTCGGTGTTCACGTTCCCGCGTTCCTCCAGCCTGCCGTCCCCTGGGGAGTCAGGGCGGTTCTGTGGATGTATGACCGTCTGGCCCGGATGCCGGCGCTGCACCACCGCCGGCTCACGGCAGAGGACGCGGCTTCGCTGGTGCCGGCGCTATCGACCGACGGGTTACGCGCGGCGTTTCTATTCCATGACGCCCGCACCGATGACGTCCGCCTGACACTGAGTGTTCTGGCTGTGGCACGGCGATTTGGAGCTGCGACAGCGAATTACGCCCTGGCCCGGTCGTTCGCGTATGCGCAGGGTCGCGTTGCGGGCGCCCGGGTGGAAGACGGGCTCACCGGGCGAACGGTTGACGTGCGCGCCCGCCACGTCGTGAACGCCACCGGCGTCTGGGCTGAACGGGCCGCGTCGATGGATGGACCGCCCCAGTTTAGAATCCGGCCGAGCAAAGGTGTGCATCTGGTGCTGCAGGGCGAGGTGCTGCCGGCGGAGACCGCCGTGCTGATCCCGCAGACCGACGATGGCCGGCTGGCCTTTCTCGTGCCCTGGTCGGGCCGCGTCATCCTCGGTACCACCGACGATAGTTACGACGGCCAGATCGACGCACCGGCCGCGACCGAGGCGGACGTCGCATTTCTCCTCCGTCAGGCCAACCGTGTGTTACGGCAGGCCGTGGAGGCCGCCGATGTTCTGGGGGTTTACGCTGGGCTCCGCCCGCTGGTGGAAGCCGGCAGCCGGTCGTCGGCGGATCTACCGCGGGAGCATGCCGTCGTTGAGTCCCCACGGGGACTTGTGAGCATCGTGGGAGGGAAGCTGACCAGTTACCGCAAGATGGCCGAAGATACCGTCGACGTGCTGGCGCGGCGCGATGGGGAGCGACGGCCGTGCCGGACTGCGACGCTGCCGCTGGCGGATGCGGAGGGTCTGGATGCCGCGCGCAAGGCGCTGGCGCGTGAGGGTCTTCCCCGCAAGGTACAGCAGCATCTCCTGGCCGCGTATGGAGCCGCCGCGGCCGACGTCCTGGCCATCGCCAACGGGGACGCCGCGCTCCGGGCTCCACTGGCCGAAGAGTTGCCGGTGCTGGCCGCGGAAGTCGTCTACGCCTGCCGGCACGAGATGGCGTTAACGCTCGCTGATATGATGTTCTTGCGCACGCGGTTGAGTATTCTCTGCGAGGATGCCGGTCAGGCGGCTGCGGCGCGTGTCGCTGACCTGATGTCAGCGGGGCGTGGGTGGGACGGCGCGGAGAAATTGCGGCAGCGGGCGGCGTGGGAGGCCGTGGTCGACAGAGAACGCACCGCGCTGCGCTCCCTTCAACGTACCACTGCCCTATGATCCCAAAGGCGTCTACTTGATCCAAAGTGATGTCTACAAAGTCTACAACGTCTTCTGAGTCTACTATGTCTACGAGCCGACTCTTGAAGACCTGGTAGACCTAGTAGACCTAGTAGACGCAGTAGACGTAGTAGACGTAGTAGACATAGTAGACTTTGTAGACGCAGTTCTCGTTCGAGGAGGTCATCCGAATGGCTAAGGAAAGAATCGGTTTTATCGGACTGGGCATCATGGGCAAACCTATGGCCCGCAACCTGCTCAAATCGGGTCATCCGCTGATCGTCCACAGCCGCAGCCGTGCGCCCGTGGACGAACTGGTCGGAGCCGGCGCCGCCGATGGAAAATCGCCACGGGGGGTTGCCCAGCAAAGCGATTTCGTCATCACCATGCTCCCCGACTCCCCGGATGTCCAGCAGGTTGTTCTCGGGCGTGACGGTGTGCTGGAAGGCATCCGGCCCGGTTCTGTGCTGGTCGACATGAGCACGATCTCGCCGCTTGTCACCCAAGAGATCGCCAACGCAGTAACGGCCAAAGGTGCCCAGATGCTGGACGCGCCGGTCAGTGGAGGCGAGAAGGGTGCGATCGAAGCGACCCTGTCCATCATGGTGGGCGGTCCTGAGCCGGTTTTCACGCGCGTGCGTCCGGTGTTTGAAACGTTGGGCAAGAACATCGTGCACATCGGCGGGGCCGGGGCCGGTCAGGTGGCCAAGGCGTGCAACCAGATCGTGGTGGCCCTCACGATTCAGGCCGTCAGCGAAGCCCTGGTCCTTGCCGCCAAAGCGGGGGTGGACCCGGCGAAAGTGCGGCAGGCTCTCCTCGGCGGATTTGCGCAGAGCCGCATTCTTGATGTCCATGGCCAGCGGATGCTGGAGCGGAACTTCAAACCCGGTTTCCGCGTACGGCTCCACCAGAAGGACCTTAACATCGCCCTGTCGACAGGAAAGGCGCTGGGCGTCCCCCTCCCAGCCACGGCGGTGGTGCAGGAAGCGTTCACGGCCCTGCGCGGTCTAGAACGGAGTGACTTAGACCATTCTGCGCTTGTGACGCTGATCGAGGAGTTAGCGAAGGTGGAGGTCAGGCCAGGAAGATAAGAAACGCGGTCGCGCAGTCAGGCGGTCGGGCAGTCTCGCAGTCTCGCCATGCACCGCTCGCCTTGGAGTTACCGCGACCGCTCGACTGCGTTATTTCGTTGTCAAAGTGAAAGAGGCGCAAGATCCAGCGACGTTTCACCGTCTTCTACCGCGCCGCCGGGTCTTACCGCCTGAAGCCCCCTCTCCGGGATTACTCCCGAAGTGAAGTTCCCCTGGCTCTCAGACTCCACGCGCGACGGCTTTTGAATCGGCTATTTTGCCGCTAGGCTCGCGCCTCTCTCGACCATGACGTTATCATCGCGGCTTCAGCGGGTCAATCGGGAACTTTCGTTCACACCGTGTGGACAGTGTGCTTGATGGGGATAACTGCATAACTGCGTCTACAAGGTCTACCAGGTCTACCAGGTCTTCAAAGTCTACCCGCCTTTCTGCGCGCGCGTAGGCACTGCGACTTATGTCTTTATGCTAGTAGACCTTGTAGACCTAGGAGACATGGTAGACTTTGTAGACGCAGTTAGGGAAGGAGTCATTCTCCTGGCGGAAAGAGGCGGCGACCTTAAGATGCGCGTCGCGACAAGTGCGCAGATCGCGGAGCTAGATCGCCGGGCTACCAAAGACCACGGGATTTCCGTCGCCCAGCTCATGGACGCGGCCGGCCGGCGCGTCGCCCAGGCAGCCGAGATCATGCTGCGCGAACACGGAGGGCGCCGGGTCGTCGTGATGGCCGGCAGGGGAAGCAACGGGGGAGACGGGCTGGTTGCCGCCAGGTACCTGGCGGCGGGCGCCGAGGTCGCGGCGCTGTTCGTAGCGCCGAAGGAGGAGTTTGGCGGCGAATCAGCCCAGGCTCTGGCCGCGGCGTCGGAAGCGGGCGTCTCCTTCCTTGCCGGCGATGCCGCGCGGCACGAGGACGCGATTGCGAAGGCAGACCTTATCATCGACGCACTGTTCGGCACCGGATTCCGAGGCACGGCTCGAGGCGATGCCGTCGGTCTGATTGAGGCGGCCAATCGCTCCGGTAAGCCCATCCTGGCAGTCGATGTCCCGTCTGGGTTGCAGGCGGACACCGGAACCTGGGACGGCCCGTGTGTCCGCGCCTCGGTCACCGTCACGATGGGGCTGCCGAAAGTGGGCGTCGTCCTCTTTCCAGGGGCAGAAATGGCGGGCGCCCTCTACGTCGGCGACATCGGGTACCCGCAGGCCCTCATGGACGACCCCTCGATCACAACCTGGCTGGTGACGTCCGCGAAAGTGCGTGAGTTGCTGCCGCGGCGCCGGCCTGACACTCACAAGGGGACGTATGGGCATGTGCTGATCCTCGCGGGATCCGTTGGATACACCGGCGCGGCCGTCTTATCCACGTTCGGCGCCCTGCGGAGCGGTGCGGGGTTGGTGACCGTTGCGGTTCCGCAGAGCGTCTACCCCATTGTTGCATCTAAGGTCACGGAAGGGATCGCCATGCCGCTGGCTGATGACGGGAGCGCGCTGTCGCCTTCTGCGATGGCCCGGGTCGATGAACTGCTGGCCTCTTGTGACGTCGTGGCCGCCGGTCCTGGGTTATCGCCTGCGCCGGGCGTCGCGCGCGTGGTCGAGGAGTTGCTGGGGCGTGACAAGCCGTTGGTGCTTGACGCCGATGGGCTCAACGTACTGGCCGGTCGGGCGGATCGCTTGGCGAAGGCGCGGCCCCCGCTGGTCATCACCCCGCACCCGGGAGAACTCGGCAGGTTGCTCAAGCAGCCGACCCCCAAGATCGTGGAAGACCGCCTGGGCGCTGCTCGCGCGGCCGCGGCGCGTTTTCGCTGTGTTGTGGTCCTGAAGAGCGCTCACACCGTCGTAGCGAAGCCCGACGGCGAGGCCGCCATCGTCCGCACAGGGAACCCGGGCATGGCCTCAGGCGGGATGGGAGATGTACTCACTGGGGCGGTGGCCGCATTGATCGGTCAGGGGCTGGCTCCGTTTGAGGCCGCGGTCGCCGCAGCGTACCTGCACGGGCTGGCCGGAGATCTTTGTGCGCACGAGCGGGGACAGGTGGGTTTGCTGGCGTCTGACGTGGCCGACCGCCTGCCTCACGCGATCCACAGGGTTGAAGCGGGATTACAGGTGGACCCAATAAGAGAACTGCGGGATTAGGGACTTGGGACTAGGGACTTGGGACTAGGGATTGGTGCGAGCAATCACCTCGGGTAAGATCCTCACAATTCTAGTCCCCAGTCCCCAGTCCCGAGTCCCGCCCTTCAAGTAGTTTCGCTCCCTCCGCCGCCTCTGTGAGAAACAATCGGCCTTCACGTCCCGTGCGTCTCCGGTAACCCTCCGCCGCCGCGGCGAGAAACGCGTCCCCGGCCGCGCGTTGCACCAGGGCGACGACTGCGCCGCCGAATCCCGCGCCGGTCATCCGGGCGGCCACGCAGCCGGGCGCGTCGAGGGCCGCCTCCGCCATGGCGTCCAACTCGCGAGAACTTACCTCGTAGTCGTCGCGCAGGCTGCGGTGAGATGCAGAGAACACGTCCCGCAGCCCACCGGGCTGCCCACTTTCCAAAAGTGTCGCGGTTTCCACGACCCGCGCATCCTCGGTGAGGACATGCCTGGCGCGCCTCCGCAGCGGTTCCGGCAGGCGCTCCACACGTGGGACGTCATCTAGCGTCAGATCCCGCAGCGACGCAATCTTCAATCCTGCCTTCCGCAGCGCGGTGACGGCATCGGCGCACTCCTGCCTGCGCTGCGCGTACGCCGATCCCGCCAGGACGCGCGCCATCCCGGTGTCGCAGACCGCGATGGCGAGCGTCGCTCCTAATGGAATGTGGTGTGTTTCCAGTGAGCGGCAGTCGAGGAACAAAGCATGGCCACGCCGGCACAATGTGGAGGCGAACTGGTCCATAATCCCAGAGGGCACACCGACGAACTCCACCTCCGCGGCGCGGCACAGCAGGGCGCGTTCTCTCGGAGGAAGCGCGTGGTCGCTGATTGCTTCCATCACCAGAGCCGAGGCCACCTCCAGCGCGGCGGACGAGCTGAGCCCTGAGCCGACCGGCAGATCGGCGGCGATGGCCGCGTCGAATCCGTGTATGCTGATGCCGCGGGCCCGTAGCTTCACGGCGACGCCTTGTGGATACCGGGCCCAGACCGGCAGAGCCGGCCGGCCGGGATCGTCGGTGGGGAACTCCACCCGGTCCTCGAATGCGCTCGCCGCCAATCTCACGCGACCTGAGTCGTTTCGCCGGGCGGCGATGAACACGTGACGGTCGATCGCGGCCGGCAACACCAGGCCGTCGTTGTAGTCCGTGTGCTCGCCGATGAGGTTTACGCGGCCGGGCGCGCCGGCGACGAGGGTGGTGTGGGCGTCGAACACCCGCGTGAACAGGTCCACCGCGGCCGTCCAGCGCGTCGGATCGGGCATCACGGCCATGTTCGGCGCGGGCCAAAGGCCATCCCGCTAGTCCCGTACCAACGTGACTTGCACCGTGGGCGGCTGCCGAACTCTCGCCTGTCACGCTGGTACGGGACTAGGAGGTGGGGCATGCCGTGTAGAAACTTCGCGTGCCCCCGGGTTGAAGACGTGGAGGTCGATCCATGATGCACAGAATGAGCCGCACTGCCGTGTGGTTCTGGACCGTGCTCGTCATCGTGACGGCGCTGATGATATCTCCATTCCGCGCGGGGTTGCAGGCCGGGTCGGTCATGGGCGGGAAGCTGGAGATCTTCAGCTGGTGGACCTGGGGCCGTGAGGCCGACGGTCTTCATGCGGTGTTTGAGATTTTCAGGCAGCGGTACCCTGATGTGGAGATTGTCAACGCGGCAATCGCCGGCGGTACCCCTGAAGATGCCGTAGCGATCCTGAAAGCCCGCATGCAGCGGGGTCATCCGCCGGACAGTTTCCAGGCGCACGGCGGCGAGGAACTTACGAGCGCATGGGTCGTCACCGGCCACATGGAACCGATCACGCAGTTGTTCGAGAGTGAGGGGTGGCTCGCCGTCTTCCCCAGGAACCTTGTGAACATTGTCACGTATCAAGGCGATCAGTACTCCGTGCCGGTCAGCGTGCACCGCGGGAACGTCCTCTGGTACAACAAGAAAATCTTTGACGATAACAAGCTGGCGGCGCCAACCAGCTGGGACGAGTTCTTTAAGGTAGCCAATACGCTGCGGGCCAAGGGGATCACCCCGCTGGCGCTGGGTGACCAGAACAAGTGGGAGGCCGCCCACCTGTTGGAGGATGTGCTCCTCGGCGCGCTCGGGCCTATCGGATATCGCGGACTGTGGACCGGTAAGACCTCATGGACCGGCGATACTGTGAAACGGGCACTGGAGACATACGCGAAGGTCCTGGAGTACGTGAACAGCGACCATGCGAGTGGGACCTGGGACTCCGCGGCGCAGATGCTGATCGATGGCAAGGCGGCGATGACCGTGATGGGAGACTGGGCCTCCGGCTATTTCATTGGTAAGGGATGGACACCCGGGATGGACTACGGGTATGTGCCCGCGTTCGGCACGTCTGGTGCCTTCCTGGTCATCAGCGCCGCATTCAGCCTGCCGAACGGCTCAAAAGAGGGGCAAGAGGCCTTGAACCAACTGAAAGGGGCGCTCTGCGCGCGCACCGATTGCGATCCGATGAAACTCGACACCTATATGCAGTCTGCGGCGAAGGACTTCGCCAAAAATGTGGTGGTTCCAAGCGAGGTGCACGGCTCTGCGGCACCGCCAGGGTTCACCGTGGCGTTCAACGACATCGTGCATGCCTTCGTATCCAATAAGGATGTCGGGGCGGCGCAGCGCGCCTTGCAGAAGGCCTGCGGCGACAACAAAATGTGCTTGTAGGGGCGAATCGTTGAGTACCAAGGTGCCGAAACGCGAAACGGCAACGCGAGTCTACAGCTTCGGTTTGTGGACCGTCATGAACCGGGGGGCCGATCCGTTCGGCGCGGCGACGCGCTCCGCGCTCGATCCGCTGGAGGCCATCAGCGGGTTGGCCGCCCACGGCGCGGCTGCCTTCGAGCTGCATGCGGAGGACCTCCTCCCGCCCGGAAGTTCAACCGTCGAGCGGGACCGCCTGATCGCCGAGGCGCGGCGGCGCATGACAGATACGGGGATCGTCTGCGATGCCTGCGGGTCGTCGATGTTCACAGAGCCGGTCTTCAAAGACGGCGGCATGGTGTCCAACGAAGCCCGCGTCCGGCGCATGGCGCTCGCGCGCTATAAGGCGGCGATTGATGTTGGACACCTGCTGGACGCACCATTGTTCAACATCTGGGGAGGCCGCGACGGCGCAGAGGTCGATGCGAGCCGATCCCCGGTCGATGCTTTAAAGCGGCTCCGGGATGGGTTCAACGAGCTCGATGCGTACATCACCAGTCAGCGCTACCCGATGCGTCTGTCGGTAGAACCCAAACCCAACGAGCCGCGGGGAGACCTCTACATCTCGACAGCCGGCCACGCCCTGGCATTCATCGCCACGCTGGAACACCCTGAGCACGTGGGGGTGGTCCTGGAATTCGCTCATGCCGCCATGGCCGGGCTCAACCCCGCCCATGAGATCGCCCACGCCCTGTACGCCGGCAAGCTGGATGGCATCCACCTCAACGCCCAGCGCCCGCTGCGCTTCGACCAGGATTTGCGGTTTGGCGGTGCCAATCTCAAGGATGCATTTTTTGTCGTGAAGTTGCTGGAAGAGGAACGGTGGCCCGGACCACGGACATTCGACGCGCATCCGTACCGGACCACTGATGAACGGGGGATCTGGGGATTCGTGGAGGGCTGCATCCGGGCTTATGAGATCCTGGCCGACAAGGTGCACCAGTTCAACCAGGATGCGGAAGTTCAGCAGCTGCTGGCGGAGATCAGGCGGTGGGATGCGCCGCCGGGGTCCGACGAACGTCCCGCGACCGGTCCCGGCCGGACCTTCGCCTATGAGCGATTGGACCATCTGGTGTTCGAGATCCTGATGGGAACGCGCTCCGCCTGAAGAACTGTCTACCTCGTCCATCTAGTCTTCCTAGTCTCCCTGCGAACGGGCGCGCAATTACCTGCCTGCTGTTTAGCAAGATGGCGGCGTTGCGCCTTCCCAGCGAGATCCAGCGCCTGCTCGCGGAACTATTCGTGAAAGTTCCTCCGTCGGAGATACGGGTGTCAACGGCACGCGCGGTCAAGGACTGGGGTCCGGATCTCCCGACCGGCGGTAAGAGCGATGGGGCTGCGCATGGAGCCGGTGGCGGGGCCCCCGCTCCGGTTCATTGAGTTCTTGCAGGCGCTCGAACACGCTGGCCTTCACTTCATCGGGCATCCGGCCCGCGATGAGGAGGCGCCGGTGCACGGCCGCTGGCAAGCCAGCTCCAAGGGCGGCGAGGTCCTTCTTGTGGAACGGTCCGCTGCTCAGGCCGTCTTTAAGTCAGTCGACATCGAAGACCCTGCCGAGGTCCTGACGCTTTGGAAGCGGGCGGGAGTGTTGTACTTGGCGGGCAGGTCCGTGGCGGATTCTATACTCGCCGGACTCACCCGGAGGGCAACGAGTTTTTGGCCCTTCGGTGGGACAAGGTCCACCGCTATCGGCCAACGCCTTTGGCCAGATGACGACGTGAGGTTACGTCACGGCGACCTACAGCGAGGCTGTCCTCGTGGCAAAATCATCCCGCCAGCACCTTGAGGCGTCGGTGTTCGGAAAAGCAAAGACCTGAAGAGGGAACATCGGCGCTGACTGGCGCGGGGCGACTCCGATCTCTCATTGCAGCAGGATCTAGAATCAGGAAAGGAGTCCAAGGGAATTCCGTCAAAGCACCTGTGCTAGCGAGAAGGCAGCAGCCGGACCCACAGGGAAATCTCGGCTCAACAATAGTTCGCATGGCTAGCTTCTATGATTGAGAACTACCTCAAAGCTTTTCCCGTCAAACTCCACCTTGGGCGAGTTGAACCTATCCAATCACGATTCATATCGGCTCGGGTCGGATCAAACAACGGAAGGTCCATAACCCGCGACGCTACAGTATTCATCCTGTTCATTACACCCGCCAGCCCAACCTGGCCGAGGTCCCCATCAAACGGAGGATCCCCCGTAATCCCCAGCGTCGCCATGTCCATGTTGCCCGTCCCCGCACGAATCACCGCATCTAGAGCCGGTTTCACTACATCCGCCCAGTGTCCACTGTCAATCTGAGTCTGAGCCCACGTATTCGCGTCTTGCTGTGTTGGCGGCGCTGTCGGATTTATGCCATTCAAGCCCCGGAACTGACTCCACTCATTTTCAATGGCGGTCACCGGCCCCCCACCGCCGCCGAGGCTTATGAACCCGTTCTGACAAGTATAAATACCAGTCCAACTCGAAAACCCCGCCCAATACCTCTCTGCTCCTGGTACTCCCATGCCACAGTCCCAATAGCCACTACCGTCCGGATACGTCATCCACCAAAACACGTAGAAATAGAACCCTCCGTTGTCTGGACCGTACCAATAGTATGGTGTTGTGCTCCCCCGGGGGGGAATACGCTTCTGCTGCGCTCTCAAGTAATCAGTTGGCGACAATCCCAAATAGTTGGAAAACGCCGCCTGCACCACAGGCGGAGTCACACTGATTGTTCCACACCAGGACGTCCCTGTAATGCACGTCTGCGGGCTCGTGAGCGAAGATTGTGCTCCTGTTGCCAACGCCCTGGTCCCACCACCATTCCCGTCTCCATCCAACACACCGTCCGATGCCAACAAGTTATCGGCCAACTTTGGCGGCCCATCCGCAAAACATGACACTCCAGGTTTGTGGGACACAAAATGCACCCAGTGGGAAGGATTCTGTTTTTGCCGATCCGTAATATGCCTAGGAAAGTTCGCCGGAGTGTTTTGGTTCCACGAACAAGACTGTGATCCCGTCGGTGGCATGAAGTCATGGTGGACGTGATAACCACCTGGTGTAAAGCCAGGCGGGTTAGTATTGGGTTTACAATTGGTGTCATTTTGTAGTGTCCCTATCTCATTGCTAGCGTACAATCCGGTTGATGTGACTTGTATGGAAGGCAGGTCATAAGGGACATTAGTACTATTAGGTGCAAGTGCATGTATCATGCGCTGCTTCCCTTTCTTTTCACCGACTTTATGCCCGTCGTCCATAGTGACGAAATCGTAAAGGTCGGCCTCGATGTAATCGCAGCCGTCGCCGTACTCAAAAGATCTGCCTCTCACGGTTAAAGAAATGCAGGGCGAACTGCAATCTAGCGGACCCGTAACGCCGTAGGTTGTAAGATCGACCTTTCCGGAACCGTCGATCGCTGTCGGATCACTATTACAAATCGCCGGCCACTGGTCATCAGTGGGAGGGGGTGTTGGGACCGCCTGTTGCTGTGCAACCTCATCGAGTGCATCCGCAGGACCATTGGGATAGCTCTCATGCCAGCTCCGACTGACACACCATGAAAGAACGCCCGTATTATTGTAGTCCTTACCTCGCGTGGCGCCCATGAAGTAGATTGTGTCCGTACGCGGTGTCTGAGCTTGCACTATCTCGGGACGATCGAACAGAGGGAGCGATAACCCGCTGCACACTGCGGTCATCAGTACCAAGAATCTTTTCATGGTCGCACCCCCATAATTTCTGCCGCCAGCGCTGCGGCTTCTGCCACACTTTTGCTGGTGTTGTCAATCCAGACCATAATGCCGGGCTGATTGTTGCTGGGAACCCGTTGGATGACCGCAAGACGGAGGCCCTCTGGATCACCCGGTGCTGGCAGTTGTGCAATTGCGGGACGACCCGCTACTTTCAACAGCACGAGTCGATCTAATGGCGCGAAGTAATTGACTTTCGCTGGCCCAACGAAGTAGCGTTTTCCAATGCTCGGGTCCCCATAAACCGAAAGACCGATGATCTTGCCGTCAGCACACTCGTATACTTCAAGATCGCCGAAGACGGGGGAATAGACCTCCGAGGCCTTATAATTCTGAGCCGGTCTACGCGGCTCGGGACATGGTGGCCAATCTGCAACCTGGCCTACCTTCGCAGTCACCAGGAAATCTCCCAGCACTCCCGTATAGGCTGGCTGTGCCTGATCTGCGGCTGCAGACGGATTAGGCTGACTCGATGAGCGAGGTTGCCGAGGCTCCGTTGCGGGTGGGGTCGTGACGGGGGGGCGCTCCCGAAAGCGTCCGATGGAGCGGGTTACTGCGACCGCCGTAAGCCCCACCGCAACAGCCAGTAGGACGGCTAACCGGGGAAGAAGCTTGGATTTGATCTTCGTCACCTCGGTAGCGACAACGGTTGAGTGGCCGACAACTATTTTCCACGCCTGATCCAATAGTCCTGCAGTCGCGGCGTACGTCTCTCCATCTATTCGTATGAGGCGCCCCGTACCACCCCCTAAAGTAGTTCCCCTCCCAACTTCAGGCGGTGGTACGGCTCGTACCGGGCCATCTGACGTAGCATTCGTGCCGTACCACGGCGCCCTAACGACCCTGTCGATTCGTGCGCGGGGGATCGCTAGGCTGGTGGGGCCCGCGGTACGGTGGTGCGCCTTCGGCGCAAGGGTTCAGTGTGTCCTCGCACGCAGCGACGGTCTCGGACGAGGCGCTACGCGCGAGCCGCCCGCATGTCGCTCGAGTCCTCGTGTTCGTCGGCTGATGCGCGATCGGTGGGAACGATGTCGCGCATCCGCGCGGCCTGCGCACGATCAGTGAGTTCATCGAGGTTCATGGATATCAAGCAAGGAGACCAGGAAGACTAGGTAGACCAGGAAGACTAGGTAGACCGGGAAGACTAGGTAGATTGGGAAGACTAGGTAGACACAGTTATGCTTTCAGGGATCCCGCCAGCAGCCCCCGCATGAAGTAGCGGCCCAGCACGATATACAGCAGCATGGTCGGCAGCGCGGCGAGCAGGGCGCCCGCCATCTGCACGTTCCATTCCACGATGTAACTACCCGCGAGGTTGTTGAGGGCCACCGTGATCGGCTGTACCGCGGGTCGCGGGGTAACGATGACCCCGAACAAGAAATCGTTCCAGATCGAGGTGAACTGCCAGATCATCACTACCGCGAAGGCCGGCATCGAGATCGGGAACATGATCGACCGGTAGATGCCGAGGATGCCCGCGCCGTCGATCTTCCCCGCCTCGACGAGTTCGCCGGGGACGGTGGCGTAGTAGTTTCGGAAGATCAGCGTCGTGATCGGAATCCCGTACACGACGTGGACAAATATCAGGCCGGGAATTGAGCCATAGAGCCCGATGCGGCTCAGCACCTGGACGAGCGGGATCAAGATGCTCTGGTAAGGGATGAACATCCCGAAGAGGAGCAGTGCAAACAGGCTGTCTGAGCCGCGGAATCTCCACTTTGACAGGACGTACCCGTTCATCGATCCCAGGGCGGCCGACAGGAGGGTCGCGGGTACCGCCAGGCGCACGCTGTTCCAGAAGTTGTTGCTCAGGCCCCGGAACCCCTGAGTCGCGCTCCCCAGCCAGGCCTTCACGAAGCTGTCCAGCGAAAATCTCGACGGCAGGTCCCACATCCGGTAGAGGTTCACCTCGGCGAAACTCTTCATCCCCGTGATCACCAGGACATAGATGGGAAGGAGATAGAACAGGGCCGCGGCGACCAAGACCGCGTAGGATGCGAGGCGCAGCCAGGGGACCTCCCCGCGAGTCCTGGGCACCGCAGCGCGCACGGCTATCGCTGCGTCTCCGTGCGCAGGTTGAAAACCAGGTAAGGAATGATGAGCACGGCCACCATGATCAGGAGGATCACCGCGATGCCTGCCCCTTGGGCAAAGTAGTTGCCGCGGAACGTCGTATCGAACATGAAGAAGGCCGGCACGTCGGAGGAAAAGCCCGGGCCGGGCCCCGTCATTGCCACGACCAGATCGAAGATCTTCAGCGAGATGTGGCCCAGGATGATGATCGCGCCCAGCGTGATGGGATGGAGCAGAGGCACGATGATGTGGCGATAGATTTGCACCTCGCTGGCGCCGTCCACGAGCGCGGCTTCACGGAGCTCCTCGGGAATGCCCCGCAGGCCTGCCAGGTACATCGCCATCACATAACCCGACAGCTGCCAGGTGGCCGCCACGACCACGGCCTTGATGCCGATGCCGGGGTCCGTGTACCAGCCAGACTTCAGGAAGCCGAGCCCGGCTCTGTCGAACAGCTGGTTCACCCCCGTGCTGCCCAACTCGACGCTTCCGGGGTTGAGCAGCCAGCGCCAGACCACGCCGGTGACGATGAACGATAGGGCCAGCGGGAACAGGAAGATGCTGCGGAAGATCCCTTCGCCGCGGACCCCGCGGTCAAGCAGCACGGCAAGTCCAAACCCCAGCGACAGGCAGAGCACCAGGAACAGGATCGTGAACGTCACGGTGTTATGCAGGTCAATCTGAAAACGGACGGTGGAGAACAGCCTGGCGTAGTTCGCTAGGCCGATAAAGGTGAAGTCGGGTCTTAAGGTATTCCACTTCGTGAGCGAGGCAAACCCGGTGAAGGCAATGAACCCGTAGACGAACACCGCGATGGCCAGCACCGACGGTGCAATCAGCAGGACCGATGCGATCCGGTCAGCGCTGGGGGGCCACCGCCGCGAAGCAATGCGGGGAGCCGGGACAGACTGAATCTGGACTGGAACGGTCTCGCGTGCCACTCGGGTCTCCGTCCAAGTGCACAGCGAGGCAGCCCAGGATCGGACTGCCTCGCTGCCCGGCCGTTACACAGAGTCTACTTGCAGACGCCGGCGTCCTTGCACGCGGCCTGCAGAGTGGCCTGCGTCTTGGCCACGTCGCCGCTGGTCACGAACAATGCCAGGGCATCTTTGTACTGGGTCGCCCAGCTCTCAAACGCCGCGGCGCCGTGAATGACGCTGGGGACAAGCGCATTGCTGCGCCAGTCCTTGGCCGCGGACTGAAGGTAGGGGTTGAACAAGGACTGGTTGCAATCGGTGCGGGCGCAGATGGAGCCCTTCTTGGGGTTGAAGGCCTCCTGCCCCGCTTTGGACCCGGCGACCTTGAGCCAGTTCATGGCGTTCTCGCGGTCGGGAGCCTTCTTGGGCAAGGAGAACGAGTCGGAGAGCGCGTCAAACACACCCGTATTGCCCGGCGGGGGCGCCCAGCCGTAATCGGCATAGTTCTTTGACTGGAACCAGCCGTTCTCCCAATCGCCCATGATTTCCATAGCGCCCTTGGCGTCGATCAGATACTGGCCGGCGCCGTCCCAGGTGAGCGCGGCATGATCGCTGTTCGTATACGTGAGCATCCTCTTGAACGTGTTGAGCGCCTGAGCGACCCGCGCATCGGTCCACTGCGTCTTGCCGGTCCACAGACCGCGGTATGCATCCGCGCCCAGCGTGCCGATCAAGACCGCCTCAAACGCATGCCCCGCTTCCCATCCTTCTTTGTCTCCCAGGACGAAGGGCACGATGCCTTTGGCTTTGAGAGCGTCGGCAACCTTGAAGAACTCATCGAACGTCACCGGCGGCGTGAGGTAGTTGGCGGTAAAGACCTTTTTGCTGTACCACATGACGTTCGCCCGATGGATGTTTACGGGCACGGACCAGTAATGCCCCTGATATCGCAGCAGGGTGAGGAGCCCAGTGGGAAAGACTTTCTCCCACCCCTCGGACTTGAAAATCGTGTCCAGAGGATCGAGGAACCCCGCGGGGTCATATTTCTGGACTTCCAGACCCGCATGCACCTGGAACGAATCCGGCGGGTCGCCGCCCGTGAGGCGCGTTGCCAGCACCGCCTTGGCGTTTGTCCCCGCGCCGCCGGCCACCGTCGCATTGACGATCTCCACGCCGGGGTAGAGTTTCTTATAGACGCTGAACATCCCCGACAGCCCCTCGGCCTCGCCTCCGGCCGTCCACCAGCTAAAGATTTCCAACTTGCCGCCCATAGCCGCGCCGGACAGGCTGACAGGCACCAGCGCCACGACAAGCAACAGGCTCAACACGGTGAGCCCTCGAATGTACCGAACCATCTTGTGCCTCCTTGGGAGAAGTAGCCTCAGCACTGCGAAAGACTCCCGACACCTCCTTCCGCCCGCAAGGAAAGAGTGATCTCCCTCGCGGACCGATAGCTTTTCATCAGCATGGTTGAAGCCTGACCAGCGGGATAGGGAGGTTCTGACTCAGTATTACTACACGCGTCGCGCTCCTCCCTGCGGTGCAGGGCGTGGTCAGTAGGCGCGCCATCAGGTCCCGTCGAAACGATGGGCGGGGGGACGACAATCAAGCGAAAACGTGCGGGTATCGATACGAGGAGACGCGCCCCCGCGAAGACGCGACAGCGTGATTCCGTGACGGCGCGACCGCGCGAAGCCATCACGCCGTTGGCGCCGTCGGCGGAAACTACGACCCTGCGCGCGTGGGCCGAAGTGGATCTGGCCGCCATCGCCCGCAATATCCGGGCCGTCCACCGTCTCCTGTCGCGGTCCTGCCGGCTCATGGCCGTGGTGAAGGCGGACGCGTACGGACACGGGGTCGTGCCCGTCTGCCGGGCGGCCCTGGCCGCCGACGCGGCCTGGCTGGGCGTCGCCACGCTGGGCGAGGGTGTCGCGCTCCGGCTGGGAGAGATCAGTGCGCCGGTCCTGGTCCTGGGCGGCCTCACCGCAGGTGAAGTGGCCGATGCGACGGCCCACGGGCTGAGCATCAGTATCACGTCGCAGGAGATGGCAGAGATCGTCCTCCGCCATGTCGGCGCTGTCCCTCCCGTCCACCTCAAGGTGGATACCGGCATGACCCGACTGGGCGTATTTCCTGAGGACGTCCCGGTGCTGCTGGACCGCCTGACCGCCAAAGGCATCCCGGTGGAAGGGTGCTATACCCAGCTCGCATGTGCGGATGAACCTGACCATGTGATGACCCAGGAGCAGCTGCTGCGGTTTCGGCCCGCGCTGGAGGCGATACGCGCGCGAGTGCCGCGGGCCCTGATCCACGTTGCCAACAGCGCCGGCGCGCTGACCTCGCCCCACACGCACTTCGACATGGTCCGGGTCGGGCTGGCGATGTACGGATTGTACCCGGCGCCGCAGATGGCGTCGCTGGGATCCCTGCATCCCGCCATGCGCCTCTACAGCCGCGTCGTGCGCACGGCGCGGGTGGGTCCCGGTACGGCCGTCAGCTACGGAGCCGCGCACCGCACGAAGACATCGACGACGATCGCGACCATTGCCTGCGGGTACGCGGACGGCTACCCGAGGCTGGCCGGCGAGCGGGGCGAAGTGCTGATCCGAGGTCAGCGCCATCGCATCGCGGGCCGGGTGTGCATGGACCACCTGATGGTGGATGTGGGTGATCACCCGGTCGCGGCGGGCGATGTCGCGCAGTTGTTCGGAGATGCCATCAGCGCAGACGAGGTCGCGGCGTGGGCGCAAACCATTTCCTACGAGATTCTTTGCGGGGTCGGGCTGCGCGTGCCCCGCATTTACGTCCATAACGGCGTCTCCTAGAGACAGCAGTTCTCGGTGAACCATGAAAGTCGCATTCCAGGGTGAGCGAGGCGCGTACAGCGAGGAGGCCGTCACACAGCTCTTTGGCGAGGCGGAAGCTCTCCCGCGCCCCACGTTGCGTGATGTCTTTGACACGGTCACGGCCGGGCGCGCCGATCGTGCGGTGGTGCCCGCGGAAAACTCCCAGGCCGGCTCGATCAACGAGACGTACGACCTGTTGCTCGCTCATGCCCTGTTCATCACGGGCGAGCTCGACCTGCGCATCCGCCATTGTTTGATGGCGATGCCCGGCCAGGAGCTCCGCGCCATCCGCCGGGCATATTCACACCCGCAGGCCCTGGCGCAGTGTGAGGCCTTTCTCCGTCAGCATGGGGTGGAGCCGGTGCCGGCATACGACACCGCCGGCAGCGCGAAGATGGTGGCCGAGCGGCACCTGCGCGGGGCAGCCGCAATCGCCAGCGTAGGCGCCGCGCATATCTACGGCTTGGCCGTTCTCGCAGAGGGAATCGAGACCAATCCGGCCAACTACACGAAGTTTCTCAGCCTGGCCCCAGAACCGGCCCCGCGGATCGTGGGGGCGAAAACGTCGATCGTCTTCACCACGCAGAACATCCCCGGCGCCCTCTATCTGGCCCTCGGCGCGTTTGCCACCCGCTCAATCAATCTCACAAAATTGGAGTCGCGGCCGCGCCGTGAGGTTCCCTGGGAGTATTTGTTTTATGTGGACTTTGAAGGCCACCAGGACGACCCACCGGCTGCCGCGGCGCTGCTGGATCTTTCACGCGTCACGGTCTTTCTGCGCATCCTTGGCTCGTATCCCAAGTCTCCGCCCCCCCTCCCATGACACGCGGGTCCAGGACGGCCTCGGTCCTCCCGTTCGGAGACCGCGGACTGGTCGTCGAGTTCGCGGACGAACTCTCTACAGAGATCAGTGGTTGCGTCCGGGCGTTGAGTCGCCGGCTGCGCGACCTGCCCGGCGTAATCGAGGTCGTGCCGACGTTGCGGTCCCTGCTGCTGATCATCGATCCTTTGACAGCGGACCGTAACCGTCTGGCCGGCACCGCCCTGCAGTTGCTCCAGAACCTTCTTCCTGACCAAGACGGCGCCGGCCGGCTGATCGAGCTTCCGGTCGTCTATGGTGGAGACGCCGGCCCGGATCTCGCCGACGTCGCCAAGATGAGCGGTCTGACCACCCGCGAAGCCATCGAGCTTCATAGCCGCCAGGACTACCAGGTGCTGATGCTGGGATTTGCTCCCGGATTTCCGTATCTGGGTATTGTGGCGGCCTCCCTGCGCAGGCCGCGCCTGTCGGTGCCGCGCACCCGCGTCCCGGCGGGATCGGTAGGGATTGCCGACGCGCTCACCGGCGTCTATCCGCTGTCCACCCCCGGCGGGTGGAGACTCATCGGCCGCACGCCGCGGATCATCTACGATCCGCGGCATCCCGATCCCATTCTGCTCCGGCCCGGAGACCATGTTCGGTTCGTGCCGGTCACGTCGGCTGTGTTTCCCGAGATCCCGCTCGGATCGCCAGGCCTGGTAGAGCCTGCGGGGCGCCCGGCCATGGAAGTGCGCGATGCGGGACTGTACACGACTGTGCAGGATCTGGGCCGAACAGGATCCCGCAGCCTGGGGCTGCCGTCGGCCGGCGCGATGGACCCCGCCGCCCTTCAGCTCGCGAATCTTCTGGTGGGAAATCGCCCATCTGCGGCCGCAGTAGAGTGCACGGCTCCTGGTCCGGTGCTGCGCGCCCTGGATGACGTGACGATTGCCGTGACCGGCGCCGACTTCTCTGCGTCGCTGGACGGCCGCGAGTTGCAGCCGTGGACCCCCATCGCGATGCGCACCGGCCAGATGCTCTACTTTGGAGCGCCCCGCCGGGGGATGTGGGCATATGTTGGGGTCGCTGGTGGGATCGCCGTCGCGGCAGTGCTCGGGAGCACCGCGACCTACGTGCCGGGCGGATTGGGTGGGGCGGGCGGCAGACGGCTGCGGGCAGGAGACGCGTTGGGGCGGGGAGAAGGACCGAGTCGCCTCGCGGCGTCGAGCTCGATTTCGCTCGAGATCCCCGTGGAGGAGGCAGTTGTTCGCGTCCTCCCCGGGCCGCAGGACGCGTGGTTTGATAGTGCATCCCGCGAGCGATTCTGGCAGGCGGCGTTTTCCATTAGCGTGCAGAGCGACCGCGCAGGCGTCCGCCTGAATGGGCCCGCCGTTCCGGCCAGGCGGGTCGAGATGTTGTCCGATGGGTTGCTTCCCGGGGCGGTGCAAGTGCCGGAGGCCGGGCAGCCGATCGTGATCATGCCTGACGGGCCCACGACAGGCGGATACCCGAAACCCGGCGTCGTGGCCTCGGCTGACCTGCGGATCGTCGCGCAGGCCAGGCCCGGGACACGGATCCGGTTCGTGCCGGCGACCATCGAGCAGGCCGTTGACGCTTTGCGCGCTTGGGAGGAGACGCTGCGCGATCTGTCCAGTAAATAGTGAATGGTGAATAGTGAATAGTGAATAGTGAATAGGAACGGCGGACTCAATGGAACGCACGAGACTGTCCGATACCGAAGAGACGCATACGACGGTGGTACTATTCACTAATCACTATTCACTATTCACGAAGTTTGGGGGTTAAAGTGCAGCTCGGAAATCTTCCCCGTATCAAGCTCGCTCATCTCCCCACGCCACTGGAAGAGGCGCCAAGGCTCAGCGACTACCTCCACGGTCCACACATCTGGATCAAGCGCGACGATCTGACCGGTTTGGCCCTGGGTGGCAACAAGGCTCGCAAGTTGGAGTTCCTGCTGGGGCAGGCCCGCCAGCAGGGATGCGATGTGGTCATTACGGTGGGGGCGGTTCAATCCAACCATGCCCGCATGACCGCCGCGGCCGCACGGCGGTTGGGCTTCGAGCCCATCGTGGTGCTGAACGGGGAGCCGCCCGATCAGGCGCAGGGGAACCTGCTCTTGGATCGCATTTTTGGTGCCGAGGTGCGCATCATCCAGACCGATGATGACTACATCGTGGCGGGCGTCGTCGAGGACCTGGCGCGCCAGTTGCGCCGGGATGGACGCAAGCCCTTTGTGATCCCGCGCGGCGGCAGCAACGCCACCGGCGCGGCCGGCTATCTGGGGGCGTGGCTGGAACTGCTCTCCCAGGCCAATGCCAGCGGCGTCCGTGTGGACGCGGTGGTCCATGCCAGTACCTCCGGAGGAACGCAGTCCGGCCTGTACACCGGGACGAAACTCACCGACAGCGGCGTTCAGGTGATTGGGATCAGCGCCGGCCCCCGGCGTGAGGTGGTGACGACCCGCGTGTTGGGTATCGTGGGTGAATTGGTCGAGCTCGTGGATCTACGCTGGCGGCCGCATCCAGACGATCTCATTGTCTACGACGACTATGTTGGGGAACGATATGGGGTACCGACCCCTGAATGCCTGGATGCGATCCGCATCGTCGCGCGGACCGAGGGGGTGCTGCTTGACCCTGTGTACACTGGGAAGGCGATGGCAGGCCTTATGGGGTTGATTGCACAGGAGCGGTTCACACCCGACCAGAACGTCGTGTTCTGGCACACGGGCGGGCAGCCGGCCGTGTTCGCGCATGCCGCCGCCTTTCAGGAAGGGTAAGATCGTGCGCATCACCTTGAGGAGTGCAGGTGTCGTGTTAGGCGTCGGCCTCTTACTCGCCGTGCTCGCCGGGTCGGTTGCGGGGCAGGGCGATTCCGCCCTCCTTCGGGCCTTCAGTCGCTTCTTAGGGACGCAGGATATTCAGTTCGATCTGGTGCCCGACCTCTACGACGGCGGCTACGCCCGGATCAGCATCTTTGCAAAGAATGCCAACCTCGGCGGCATGCTGGTGGATGAGGTCTGGTTCAAGTTGGTTGGGATCACCCTGGACGTCCGCGCGCTGGAGCAAGAACACATCAAGATTCTCGATTACCGGGGCACGGCTTTTCACGGCCGGGTGAGCGTGCAGCGCCTGCAGGAGTTTTTCCTCGCCTCCAACGCGTTCAAAGACATCCGGCTGTGGTCAGATGGGACATCCATCTACGGCGAGGGGACCGTGCCCTTCAATGGGTTGCCGATCAAGATCTGGTTGAAGGGCCGCTTTTCGGTCAAAGGAACCAAAGAGATCAACTTTCATGTCGATAACATGCGGATCAACGGCTTCCCCTTGTTCTCCCCGATCATCCGTCTTATGGAATCGCAGATCAACCCCGTGATGAGCCAGAAGGACTGGCCGGTGAACTTTCCAATCCGGTCGCTGCAGATGACCACGGACGGATTTATTCTGTCATCGCAGGCCGACGCGCTTGCGCCGTGCAGCATCTGCGCCTGGCTCGGCGGCACGACGAGCAAGCCGTGAAGCGTTCTCGACCCCGGATCGGCATCACGGCGACCACCGGCGGATCGACCTCGTCCAACAGCCGGCGCTACGCCGACGCGGTCGCCGCGGCCGGTGGGGAGCCAGTGTGGCTGGAGCCCGCGGACGTGCTCCGCGCCCAAGATCCCGGCAGTGTGCTCGCTGGGCTTGATGCCCTGCTCCTCAGCGGTGGGGAAGATATCGATCCCCGGCATTACGGTGAGACGATCCTGCCTGACGCCGGCGTGAAGATCGACGCGCCGCGCGACACCGCGGAGTTGCTGATCGCCCGCGCCGCCCTCGCGGCGGAGATGCCCATTCTGGGGATTTGCCGCGGCATCCAGACCCTCAATGTCGCCGCCGGCGGCTCGCTGCATCAGGACCTGACGCTGCTGGGTTTGGCCCCGGACGCGCATGTGCAAGATAAGGGAACCCCGGCGTGGAAGCCCGCGCATCCGGTCGCCGTCAAGCGCGGCAGCCAGGTCGCCTCTCAACTGGGCGGTCCGGCGGCGGAGGTAAACAGCTTTCACCATCAGGCGGTGAAGGACGTCGCACCGGGATTCGTGGTGACGGCGCGTGCGCCTGACGGAATTATCGAAACCATTGAACATCCCGCACGTCCGTTTGTGATGGGTGTGCAGTGGCACCCCGAGCGCATGGTCGACCATCACGCCGGCCAGCGAAAGCTCTTCCAAGCCCTCGTCGCGGCCGCGCGCAAGCGACGGTGATTCGTGACTCGTGGTTCGTGATTCGTGATTCGCAATGCAGAGTGTGGTTTTGTCGAATCACGAATCACGCAGTTCGAATCCTCCCCCGAATGGTCGTGCTAGAATGAACAGGCACATAGAGGGGGAAACGGATGCGCCCACTCGCCGAAGTCCTGGAGGCGGTCTCTGGGACGACGAGCAAACTCCAGAAAATTGATCTGCTGGCGGCCTACCTGCAGTCTCTCAGCGACGGCGAGTTGCAGATCGCCTGCACCTACCTGACCGGTTCGCCGTTTCCGGCCGGCGATGGGCGGGCACTCAACGTGGGCTGGTCGGCGATCGCCGACGCGTTGCTGGACGTCGCGGGCGCGTCGTGGGCCGATCTGGACAGCAGCTACCTCACGCACGGCGACCTAGGGTCGGTGGCCGCCGAGCTGCTCACGCGAAAGGTGCGGGCACCGCTCTTTCCCACTCCGCTGACCCTCACCACGGTCAACGAAATCTTCTCCCGGCTGGCCGCTTCTGCGGGCAAAGGATCCCGTCAGATCAAGCTCGAAGCCATGCGGTCGTTGTTTGAGAATGCCGATCCGCTCGAGGCGAAGTATCTCGTCCGCATCATCACCTCAGACATGCGGGTCGGGCTGAAGGAGGGGCTCCTGGAGGAAGCCGTGGCGAAAGCGTTCGGCCGGTCCCTCGATGACGTGCGCCGCGCGAACATGCTGATCAGCGATATTGGTGCCGTCGCGGTCCTGGCGCGGCATGGCCGCCTCGGCGAAGCCCGGCTGCAGTTGTTCCGCCCCTTTCGGTTCATGCTAGCCGACCCAATCTTTACACCCGCGGAGGCGTTTGAGCCCGTCCGGGGCGACAGCGACGGAGGAGGCCCGCCGGAGGCGCTGCTGGTCGAGGACAAGTACGATGGCGTGCGCGCCCAGGCGCACTACGATGGCACGCGCCTGGCCATCTTCAGCCGCACGCTGGATGAGATCACCCCATCGTTTCCGGAGCTGCACGGCGATCTGCGCGCGCTGGCCGGCCGCTATATCCTCGATGGAGAGATCGTGGCCTGGCGGGACGGCCGGGCCATCCCCTTCACGCAATTGCAGCAGCGATTACGCCGAAAAGACCCCAGCGAACTGATCGCTGAGGTTCCTGTGATGCTGTTCGCCTTCGACCTGCTGCACGTAGACGGCGAGGATGTGCTCGACGTCCCACTGGCGGATCGTCAGCGCAGGCTACGCGCCCTGCGGCTGGGGGCGTCGGTGCAGCAGGCAAACTCAACGGTCGCCACCACCCCTCAGGACCTGGAGGTCCGCTTCCGTGAAGCCCGGGATCGCGGGAACGAGGGACTGGTCATCAAGCGGCCCGAGAGCCGCTATCAGCCCGGCAAGCGGGGGCGGCAGTGGATGAAGTTGAAGGAAGAACTGGCCACGCTGGACGTCGTGGTGGTTGCCGCAGAGCAGGGGCATGGCAAGCGGGCCGGAGTGCTCAGCGATGTGACGTTCGCCGTGCGCAACGGCGAGACGCTGGCGCCCATCGGCAAGGCCTACAGCGGGTTGACGGATGCGGAGATCGCCTCGCTGACCGAGTGGTTTCGCGCGCACACGGTGGTGGATCGTGGTCGCGTGAAACTTGTGGAGCCCAAGATCGTACTCGAGGTTGCGTTCGATGCCATCACCCGCAGCCCGCGGCATCCCAGCGGTTATGCGCTGCGGTTTCCGCGGATCAAACGCATCCGTGACGACAAGACGCCCGACGAAATCAACACCCTGGAAGACGTTGCGCGCATCTACGAGCATCAGGGATCCAGTCGGGGAGGTAGCTCGCCAAAGTTGATTGCGAGCCGGGGAAGAGGTCAGATCAAGCATGACCAGATTCAGTAACAATCCGTGGTGGAGAGGCGCGGCGGTCCTTGCCGCACTGGTGGTCGCCTGTGCCGCCCCGCTGCTGGCCCGAGACGCAGCCGCCGCAGCGGGCGAGGCGGCGACGGTGTTTCGTATTCGCGTCGAGGGCATCATTGCGCCCAGTAGTGCCCGCTTCATCCAGCGCGCGATCCGCGAGGCCGAGGAGTCGAACGCCGCCGCGTTGCTGATCGAGCTGGACACCCCCGGGGGGCTGCTCAAGTCCATGGATGACATTACGAAGGCCATGCTCAATGCCCGGGTGCCGGTCATCGTCTACATCAGCCCCAAAGGGGCGCGAGCGGCGTCGGCAGGCGTCTTTGTCACCTACGCGGCCCACGTTGCGGCGATGGCGCCGGCGACGCACCTGGGCGCGGCCCATCCTGTGTCCGTGGGCCAGGGCGGCCAGCAGGACCAGACGATGATGGAGAAGGTCACGAACGACGCCGTGGCCAACATTCGGGCCATCGCGCGCCGGCGCAGCCGGAATGCGGACTGGGCCGAGAAGGCGGTGCGCGAGAGCGTGTCCATCGACGAAGAAGAGGCGGTGAGGCTGAACGTCGTCGATCTCGTGGCGGTGGACGTGCCGGATCTGCTCAGAAAGATTGACGGCCGTGAAGTAGAGACCGAAACCGGTCCGGTGCGCCTGGCGACCGGCCACGCGGTCCTGCGCAACATCGCGATGGATCCCGGCGAGCGCTTGCTCGACCTGCTCAGTGACCCCAACGTCGGGCTGATCTTGATGACCATCGCCATCTACGGGATTATCTTCGAGCTCGGCAATCCCGGCGCCATCCTGCCGGGGGTGGTCGGCGCGATCGCGTTGATTCTAGCGCTGGCTTCGTTTGCCATCCTGCAGGTCAACGTGGCGGGGCTGGCCCTGATCGCATTGTCGGTCCTGTTTTTCATCGCTGATCTCAAGGTGCCGGGGCATGGGGTGCTCACCATCGGCGGCATCCTGGCGTTTTTCTTTGGCGCGCTGCTGCTGACCGAACGGCAATCGCCGTTCCTGCAGGTGTCGCTGAAGCTGGCCGCGTTCACGGCCCTGCTCACGGGCGCGTTCTTCCTGTTCGCGGTGGGCGCCGGCGTGCGCGCGCAGCGCGCGAAGGTCCGCAGCGGCCGGGAAGGTTTGGCGGGCGCAAGCGGCGTGGCCCGGACTGACTTGAATCCTGAGGGGATAGTCTACGCGCAGGGCGAGATGTGGACGGCTGAGGCAGAAGATAAGGCGACGATCCGGCAGGGCGATCGCGTCACGGTCGTCGGCGTGGAGGGTCTGCGCCTTCGTGTCCGCCCCTTGGCGCGCTGAGGCGCGGTCGCGGCCCCTCTCTGGAGTGGGGCTGATTTTGCCGAACCCCGAACCTCGAACCCCGGATCGCGAATCGGTCTCGGGCCGCGCATTAGAACTACGCCTGCACACGGCGACCCCTGAAGAAACCGAGGCCCTGGGCCGCCGCCTGGGCGGCCTGCTGCGGGCCGGGGATGTGATCGCGCTGTCAGGAGACCTCGGCGCCGGGAAGACCGTTCTGGCCCGCGGGATTGCGGCGGGGGCCGGTGCGGCCGGTCATGTCGCCAGCCCCACGTTCACGTTTCTGCGCGAATATCACGGTCCAGTGACCATCTACCACGCCGACCTGTACCGGCTCGACCGTCCCCAGCAGCTCGAGGACCTCGGGCTGGATGAGATTCTGGACGGCAACGGGATCGTCGTGCTGGAGTGGGCGGAAAAAGCCCGACCGCTGCTCCCCCCGGAACATCTATGGATCACCATTCGGTTTATGAACGGTGAGGACACGCGCGAGCTGGCCTTTTCGCCGAAGGGAGCGCGCTACGTCGAGATTATCGAGAAACTGACAAAAGCGTGATTCGTGATTTGTGATTCGTGATTCGAACCCACGAAAGTCCGGAGATCGACGAATCACCAATCACGTCGTGCAGATCAATGAGGATCCTCGCGATAGAGACCGCGACGAGCCTGGGCAGCGTCGCGCTATTGCAGGACGGCGATCCCGTCGCTGTGATCACCGAGTTCGTCCCCCGGCGGCACCTGGAGTGGCTGGCCCCGGCGCTCCGGCAGCTACTCGAGACCACCGGATGGACAGTGGCCCAGGTGGAAGCAGTGGCGGTCTCAACGGGTCCCGGATCCTTTACGAGTTTGCGCATCGGCATTGCCACAGCGATCACGTGGGCCCGGGCGAAGGGGATTCCTGCGGCTGGCGTCCCGACGCTTGACGCCGTCGCCCTCGGCACCCACGCGGCCGGCCTGGTGTGTGCGATGCTGGATGTGCGCCGCGGGGAGGTGGCGGGTGCGCTCTATACGCGCGACGGTTCGATCCACAGGATCATGGACGACATCGTCGGACCGGTCGCGCACGTCGTGGAGCGGCTTCCGGCAGGGCCGCTGACGTTCAGCGGGGACGCGCTGGCGAGGTATGCGGACGCGGTCACCGCGATGCGACCCGATGCCGTGCTGGCCCCGCGCGCGCAGTGGTCTCCGACGGCGGTCTCGGTCGGACGCCTAGGA
Organism: Candidatus Segetimicrobium genomatis; assembly: GCA_005888595.1. Classification (GTDB taxonomy): domain Bacteria; phylum Sysuimicrobiota; class Sysuimicrobiia; order Sysuimicrobiales; family Kaftiobacteriaceae; genus Telluricultor. The sequence continues at coordinate 15,450 of VBAL01000111.1, read as the reverse complement.
TGGGACCGGCTGGCCCGCGGCGAACAGGATGATCTGTACCGGCTCTGGCCCATATACGCGCGGGCGCCGGTAGATCAAGCCTAGCCGATGAAGCAGATTACACGGGTGTCATTGGAAGCGATGCGGTTGGAAGACGTTCCCCGCGTGGTGGAGATCGAGCGGGAGTCGTTCCGCACGCCGTGGCCACGGGACGCCTATACGCACGAACTCACCGAGAACCGGCTGGCGGCATACATCGTCGCCCGGGCGGACGCGGAGATCGTGGGCTATGCCGGGATGTGGGTGATCCTCGATGAAGCGCACATCACCACGATCGCGGTGGACCCCGCATTTCGCGGGCAGCACGTCGGTGAACGGCTGTTGGTGGGGTTGATCGACGCCGCCCTTGGACGCGGCGCACGCTGGATGACTCTGGAAGTGCGCCAGTCGAACGCCACGGCGCAGACGCTGTACAAGAAATACGGCTTCCGAGAGATCGGCGTCCGGAAAGGGTACTACAGCGACAACCGCGAGGACGCCATTGTAATGTGGAGTGGAAATTTGCAGGAACGGGAGTATCAACAGAAACTGGCCAAGATGCGGGCGGAACTCGAACAGAACAGTGAATAGTGAATGGTGAATGGTGAATAGTGAATAGCTAACGGCTGCCGAGGATCCGAGGCCGGCCGGGGGAACGGATAGGTCCTAACCTATTCACTATTCACGATTCACTATTCACTAACTTATGCTCATTCTCGGCATCGAAACCTCGTGCGATGAGACCGCGGCCGCCGTGGTCAGGGATGGCCGGATCATCGAGAGCAACGTCATCGCCTCGCAGGCCGACCTCCATCGCCGGTTTGGCGGTGTGGTGCCCGAACTCGCGTCCCGCAAGCACATCGAACGCCTGCTCCCCGTAATCGACGAAGCCCTGGAGCAGTCCGGCGTTGCGCTCCGGGACCTTGACGCCGTCGCGGTCACGTACGGCCCAGGGTTGGTTGGCGCGCTGGCCGTGGGGGTGGCCGCGGCGAAGTCCCTCGCCCTGAGCCTCGATCGGCCACTTGTTGGCGTGAACCACCTGGAGGGGCATATCTACGCGGCGTTCCTCACCGACCCGGACCTGCCGTTTCCAGCCCTGGCCCTTGTCGTGTCCGGAGCTCATACCGATCTCGTCGGCATGCCCGACCACGGACAGTACCACGTTCTTGGCAGGACCCGGGACGACGCCGCCGGCGAGGCATTTGACAAGATCGCTCGCGCCATGGGTCTGGGATATCCCGGCGGGCCCGAGATCGATCGGCTGGCCCGCATGGGAGATCCGCGCGCCGTCCCGCTGCCGGCGCCGATGGCCTTTCGACGCAGCTCAGGCCGGGTAGACGACTCCCTGGAGTTCTCCTTCAGCGGGATCAAAACGGCGGCGCTGCGAAGGCTGTACGCCGCGGCCGCCGGAGACGGTCAGTTCAAGGCCAATCTCGCTGCGGGTTTTCAACGGGTCGTGGTCGAAGTGCTCGTGGATAAGACGATGCGGGCGGCCCGGTCGCTGGGGGTCAAGACCGTGATCGTCGTCGGTGGAGTAGCAGCGAACACCCTGCTCCGGGCCGAAGTAGAGCGCGCGTGCGCCGCCGCGGGATACCGGCTGGTGGTGCCTCCCCCACTGCTGTGCACCGACAACGCCGTCATGATCGCTGCCGCAGGATATTACCGTCTCACCCGCGGTTACCGGTCCGACCTGGGGTTGGGCGCCTACAGCGACCTTTCGTTGGAGCAAACCCCGAACAATTCTTCACCCTGATTCCTATCAGTTCGGATTTATGCCGGCGTTGGTGGGGACAACGGGCCTGTGGATAATGTGTATAACTCTGTGCGTAAGGCTTCCTACAATGGCTTGCGTGGTCCGGAGTTCTCCTGGAGTGATCGTGGCGGTAGCCGGGACGTTCGTCAGTGGGGAGATGGTTCGGGTTCTGCGCGAAGACGGCGCTCTGCGACCGCCAGGAGAGCGTCGGCATCGGTCCCGTCCTGCGGGCAGCCGGCGATCGCCCAGCGCAGTGGTTGGGCGCGCATGAACCGTCCCAGGATTGTGACCTCTCGCTCGTTTACCATGGCCTGTAGACGGCGAACGGCACGCTCCGCCTCCGTGCGATCAAGTTCAGGCATAAACAAGGCCAGCGTTCCGCCCTGCAGCCGAGCCGGAAAATCGACCTGGCGGATGTTAGCCGCCAGGAGCTCCGCCGTGCGGCGGACGAGATCGTCCCCGGCGTCGTAGCCGTGCTGCGCATTGAACGGTGCCAGGCCGATGATATCCGCCAGGACCAGCGTAAAGCGGGTCCCGTATCGCTTGTGCCGCGCCGCCTCTTGGTAGAGACGGGCCACGAGCGCGCGGCGATTGAGAAGACCCGTGAGTTCGTCGGCGGCGGCCGATCGCTCAGCCCGATCCCGCAAGAGAGCGGCCTGCACCACCGGCGCTGCGGTTTCAGCGATGACGGCCAGCAACCGCTCTGCATCTCGGTCGACCTCTCCGGCCTGCAGGACGCCCACAGGCTGCCCTCCCGACATCAGCGGCATGTATACCTCGGAGTGCTCGCCTGTCCGTTGAGCCGCGTGTTGCTCCACCGCTTGCCACAGTGGCGACCGGCTCCGAGGAAACACCGTTCCTGGCGCAGGATCCTCCGACGTCGCTGCTTCGACCGACAGGGTCGCGCCCCGTTCATCCAGCAGCAGTACCGCGCAGCGCGCACACGGAAGCAGCTTCGCAGTCGTAGCGGTGAGGGAAGTTAACAACTGCGGCAGGTCGTCGGCATCGCGTAACTGCTGGCTCAGCTGCCAGACCAGGGCGGCGTCTCCTGACTCCGCCGGGGGCCGGTCACCCGATGCCGGGATCGTGGGTGGATTGATGATCCGAGTTTCCAAGGCCCGGATCCAGTTCGACCCAGTTTCGCGTTCCCTGGCCACGATGCGGGCCAGCGCGTCCACGACCTGCGGGTGGAACTGCGTTCCTGCATGGTGCTCCAGTTCCACCAAGGCTGCAGCGACAGGTCGGGCGGTATGGTAGGCACGGTGGCTGGTCATCTCGTCGAAGGCATCCGCCACCGCCAGGATCGCAGATCCGATGGGAATTTCGCTGCCGCGGAGGCCGTCGGGATAGCCGTGGCCATCAAAGTGTTCATGGTGGTGGCGCACGATGGCCACGAGGTCTCGGAGCGGACCGGGCTTATCGATGATGGAGGCGCCCAGTGTCACATGGGTCATCATGACGGCCCTCTCTGCCGGATCGAGTTTTCCTGGTTTGCGCAAGATGGCATCGGGAACGCCAATCTTGCCCACGTCGTGTAGGAGGCCGGCCAGCCGCACTTTCTCGATTTCCTGCAGCGACAGCTGGAGTTCGCGGGCGATCATCGTAGCCAGGTCGGCGATGTCTTCGGAGTGCCCGTGGGTGTAGGCATCTTTAGCGTCGACCGCCGCTGCCAGGGCGGTGATCGAAGAGATAAACATGTCCTGCACCTGCCCATACAGTCGCGCGTTGTCGATGGCCAACGCCGTCTGCGCCGCGAAGTATTCCAGCATCGGGATCTCCGGCCGGAAGGCGGAGGGGGTTTTCTGGCTCAGCAGCACGAGCACCCCCAGCAGCGCAGATTTGCCTTGCAGTGGGAGCATGCAGGCTGACCGGTATGCGCCGCCGGCCCCGTGCAGGGAAATGATGAACGTCTTCCGCGTCGAGGCGGCCTCAGCCACGTCGGCGTCCAGCGGCGGGAGTTCTGCCTGTTCCTGCATCGGTCCGTCCAACCCCCATGTGCTCTTGAGAGCGGCACTGCCTCCATCCCCGATCAGATAGACTAGGCTGCCGCCGGCGTGCGCACTCAATCGCGCGCCGGCTTCCGCCGCGGCCCGCAGCACCCGGGTCTCGTCCAGGGTGCGAAGGAGCGTGCCACTGGCGGCAACGGCTTTGCGGATGGAGTGTGCCTCGGTGGACGAAGCGGCCGCTGCACGCGACCGCATGATGGCTCGCGCAGCTAGTAAGAGCGCAGCCCCGGCGACGGCCGGCACTGCGATGATTGCGGGGATCAATCGGGCGGCCAGCCCGGCGACCATACCGAGGGCCAATAGCCCCGCGACGATCTGAAGCCCGGCGCCCGCCTGCTCGCCGGCCGTGTCCACCATCCAGCGCCTCCGGAACCGTGGGTACTCTCTGCATGCCCCCGCCCCGGACGGCTTACACCTGCAGACGCTCGTGGCGCGAACGCAAGGGCCGGTAACCTCCAGGAGGGCCCAAGCGGCCCCGGGGACGATCCCCACACTTGGGAGATGATCACGCCGAATGGGCTTGAACGAGAGGCAAGACCCCTCTAAGATAGTGGTGCCTAGCACTCACAAGCCTCGAGTGCTAATCCGTGCCGTAGAGGAGGAATACCTATGAAGTTGCGGCCCCTTGGAGACCGCGTGCTGGTCAAGCCCATGGAGGACGAGGACCGGACCAAGAGCGGGATTGTGCTGCCCGACACCGCTAAGGAGAAGCCCCAGCGCGGTGAGATCGTAGCCGTCGGTCCGGGAGAGTGGGACGAGGAGGGCGAGAAGCGACTGCCCCTGGACGTCAAGGTGGGCGATCAGGTCCTCTATGCGAAGTATTCCGGGACCGAATTCAAGATCGATACAGTTGAACACCTGATCCTGCGGCACAGCGACATTCTGGCTGTCTTTGAGCGCGAGCCCGTGACGGCCGGCAAGAAGTAGCAACAGCGGGACGCGGGAGCCGGGATCCGGGAGCCGATACGGAGTCTGGTTCGGACCCCTGATCCCGATTCCCTGACCCCGTATTCGCGTGGAGGTGAAGTCTCGTGCCAAAGATGCTCGCATTTGACGAGGTGGCCCGGCGGGCGATGGAGCGCGGCGTGAACAAGCTGGCGGACGCCGTGAAGATTACCCTCGGGCCCAAGGGCCGCAACGTCGTCTTGGAAAAGAAATTTGGCTCTCCCACGATCACGCACGACGGCGTCACCGTCGCGCGGGAGATCGAACTGGAAGATCCCTTCGAGAATGCGGGCGCGCAGCTGGTGCGCGAGGTCGCCACGAAGACCGAGGATGTTGCAGGCGACGGCACCACCACGGCCACCATCCTGGCCCAGTCGCTCATCCGCGACGGCCTCAGGGTTGTCGCCGCCGGCGCCAACCCGATGGCGGTCAAGCGCGGCATCGACCGCGCCGTCGCGGTGGCGGTCGAAGAGATCCATAAAGTCGCCAAACCGGTGGAGACCAAGGACGCCATCCAGTCGGTGGCCAGCATCTCTGCCAACGATCCCACGGTCGGCAGCCTCATCGCCGATGCCATGGACAAGGTCGGCAAGGACGGAGTGATCACCGTCGAGGAGAGCAAGGGCATTGAGACGACCGTGGAGGTTGTCGAGGGGATGATGTTCGACAAGGGCTATGTCTCCCCATATTTTGTCACCGACCCCGAGAAGATGGAGGCGGTCCTTGAGGATCCCTTCATTCTCATCACCGATAAGAAGATTTCAGCTATCAAAGACCTGCTGCCGGTGTTGGAGAGGATCGCCCAGGTCGCCCGGCCCTTCCTGGTTATCGCAGAAGACCTCGAAGGCGAGGCGCTGGCGACGCTGGTCGTGAACAAGCTGCGCGGAACGCTGCACTCCTGCGCGGTGAAGGCGCCGGCCTTTGGCGAACGGCGCAAGGCGATCCTGGAGGACATCGGCATTCTCACCGGCGGCCAGGTCATCTCCGACGAGATAGGCCTGAAGCTGGAGAACGTCGAGGTCACGCAGTTGGGCCGGGCCCGTCAGGTCCGCGTCCGCAAAGAGGAAACCATTCTCGTCGGCGGAGCCGGCAAGCAGGACGCAATCCAGAAGCGTATCGGCCAGCTGCGCAAGCAGATCGAAGAGACCGAGTCCGACTACGACCGCGAGAAGTTGCAGGAGCGGCTCGGCAAGCTGTCCGGCGGGGTGGCGGTCATCAAAGTGGGCGCGCCCAGCGAGGCCGAGCTCAAGTACCGCAAGACCCGGACCGAAGACGCGCT
>VBAL01000111.1:0-9280 GCA_005888595.1 Candidatus Segetimicrobium genomatis | reverse complement strand
AGGAGGGATGGTTGATCGTCGAGCACCTCAGAGAGAAGCCGCTGGGCACAGGGTACAACGTGCTGTCCGGCAAGTTCGAGGACATGGTGAAGGCCGGGATTGTGGATCCTGCGAAGGTGGTGCGCTCGGCCCTCCAGAATGCCGCCAGCGTCGCCTCCTTGATGCTGACGACTCAAGCGATGGTTGTCGAGAAGCCGGAAGAAGACGAAAGAGGCTCGGGAGCCCCGTCCATGCCGCCGATGTAGCGAGATCCCTCGACGCGCTCGTGTGCCCCGCCGGTCTCCCGGCGGGGCTTTTCATTTGCCCCCTCGTACCGAGGCCGTCTGCAAACAGGTCGGTTATCAAAGGGGTCTGACCCCTTTGATGTAGGCTGAGCACCTTCCTGGAAACTACGAACGATCATCGCGAAATTACGAACATTCTTGCGAGAAAATGCGAGTTCGTTTAGTATTAAGTCGCCCGGCGAGTCGATTGACGCGAGAACAGCCGGAGACTCGTCGTAATCACGAACTTTAACAGGGCCGAGTTTGCTGAAGGTTCTCGTGGTGGGTTCCGGCGGCAGAGAACACGCCCTGGCGTGGAGGCTCGCCCAGGGTGGCGGGATTCAGATATACGCCACACCAGGTAACCCCGGCATCGCCTCTCTCGCAACCTGTCTTCCCGTTGCTCAAACCGATGTCGCAGCGCTCGCGTCCGCTGCCGCCGACCTTGGCATCGGCCTCACCGTCGTGGGTCCTGAAGCCCCGCTCGCCGCGGGCCTGGCCGACGCCTTCGCGGCGCAGGGATTGAAGGTGTTCGGACCTAGTGCCGCCGCGGCCCAGATCGAAGCCAGCAAGGCGTTCGCCAAATCCCTCATGCGCAGGTGGCAGATACCCACCGCGGATTTCAAAGCGTTCGACGACTCGAGTGACGCGATTTCCTACGTGCGCCGATCGAGCGGGCGAGTCGTGGTGAAAGCCGACGGGCTCGCAGCCGGCAAAGGAGTCGTAGTCGCTCGCACCGCGGCGGAGGCGGAGACGGCTGTCGCCGACTTCATGGTGCGGCGGGTCCACGGTCCGGCGGGCGCCCGTGTCGTGATCGAAGAGTGCCTGGACGGAGAAGAGGCGAGCGTGCTGGCCCTGGTCTGCGGTGAGCGGGTGTGGCCGCTCGTGCCGGTCCAGGACTACAAACGAGCCGGCGACGGCGACAACGGCCCCAACACGGGCGGGATGGGGGCCATCGCGCCGGCCCCACTGCCGGGTGGCTTGATGGGCCAGGTGATCGATCAGATTCTCGAGCCGGTTGCGGCCGCGATGGCTCGCGAAGGACGGCCATATACCGGCGTGCTGTACGCGGGCATCATGGTGACCGCGGACGGTCCCAAAGTCCTGGAGTTCAACTGCCGGTTCGGCGATCCCGAGGCGCAGGTGATTCTTCCATTACTGCAGGGCTCTTTTGCTGATATTTTGCTGGATGTCGTTGACGGTCGCACGCCGCCCTTGCGTTGGTCAACCGGCGCCGCTGCTTGCGTGGTCCTGGCATCAGGCGGATATCCCGGACACTATCGCACCGGTTTCCCCATCGCGGGTCTGGAGCAGGTGCCGCAGGACATACGGGTGTTCCACGCCGGCACCGCTGTCGCAGACGCGAGGTTGGTCACCGCTGGGGGCCGTGTGTTCAATGCGGTCGGCCTCGGACCCACGCTTGAGGGTGCGGTCTCCCGCGCCTACGCGGGTGTGGCGCCTATCTTATTTGACGGCATGCAGTATCGCTCGGACATCGGACGCGGGATTCACACGGTTCGCCAAGCCGAGCTGGCTTCGGCACCTGGAGGTACTGAGTGATGGACACCACGTCGTTCCGAGGCCCAAGGCCCGAGGTCCCAGGCCCGGTAGTCGGCATCGTCTTGGGGAGCGATTCCGACCGGCCGGTCATGGAGGAAGCGGCTCGCACGCTGGCTGAGTTCGGGATCGCACATGAACTGGTCGTCGCCTCGGCGCATCGGTCTCCCGATTTGCTGGATCGGTACGCGCATTCCGTTGAAGCCCGTGGCATCCGGGTGCTCATCGCCGCGGCGGGTGGGGCCGCCCACTTGGCCGGGGCGCTGGCCGCCCGCACGGTCCTTCCGGTGATCGGCGTGCCGCTGGACGCCACTGGACTGGGCGGGCTGGACGCGCTGCTCTCCACAGTGCAAATGCCGCCGGGTGTGCCGGTGGCGACCGTGTCGACCGGTTCGTGGGGTGCGCGCAACGCCGCCATTCTGGCAGTACAGATGCTGGCTGCGAGCGATCCGGATCTGCGCGAGCGGCTCCGGGAGTTCAAGGCGAACATGGCACGCAAGATCGAGGATATGGCACAGGGGCTGAGCAAACCCGCTGTCACTGCGAGGCCCGAAGGGCCGAAGCAGTCTCCCTCGTCGGAGGAGATTGCTTCGTCGCTTCGCTCCTCGCAATGACGCCAAGGAGCACGTTATGCCGGTAACCGCTGTCGTCGGTGGCCACTGGGGCGACGAGGGAAAGGGCAAGGTGGTGGATGCCCTTGCGGCCCGAGCCGATCTGGTCATCCGCTACAACGGCGGCAACAACGCCGGGCACACCATCGTCGGTGAGCGGGGGACATTGCGGCTGCACCAGGTGCCGTCCGGGATCTGCCACGCAGGTGTCGAGTGCATCGTCGGCCCGGGGGTAGTTGTCAACCCGGCCGCCCTCTTCGACGAGCTGGACATGCTTGAGGCGGCGGGGATTTCGTCCGCCCGGCTGCGCATCTCCGACCGGGCGCACCTGGTGTTCCCATTTCACGTCGAAGTCGATGAGACTGTTGAAGTCGCGCGCGGGCCCAAGGCGCACGGCACGACGCGTCGCGGGATCTGGCCGGTATACGCGGAGAAGGCTGCGCGTACCGGGATCCGTGCCGGCGATCTGCTCGAGCCGGCGTTCCTGCAGGAACGGCTGGGCGAGGTGTCACGGCGGGCCACGGCGTTGCTCGGCCGCACCGTGACGGCCGGTGAGTTGTGGTATCTGTGCGAAGAGTGGAGCGACCGGCTGCTCCCGCACATCGCAGATACGCACCCGCTGGTCCAGGCGGCCTTGCGCCGCGATGACGCCATCCTCCTCGAAGGTCAGCTGGGAGTGATGCGCGATCTGGACTGGGGGGCGTATCCGTACGTCACGTCTTCCACGTGTCTAGCGGGGGGTGCGTGCGCCGGTGCCGGGATTCCTCCACAGCGCATCTCGCGTGTCATTGGGGTCGTGAAAGCGTATACGACGGCCGTCGGCGCGGGGCCGATGCCCACCGAGCTCGTGGACGGGCTGGGCGCGCACCTGCGAGAGCTGGGACAGGAATACGGCGCCAGCACTGGCCGGCCGCGCCGGTGCGGGTGGTTTGATGGCGTCGCGGCGCGGTTCGCCGCCGAGGTCTCCGGTTTTACCGATCTTGCGGTAATGAAACTGGACGTGCTCGACGGATTTGACACGGTGAAGATCTGCGTCGCGTACCGAGACGGACCCCGTGTGCTTGCCTCGGTGCCACACACCGCAGCCATGATGCGGGTGGAGCCAGTATATGAGGACCTGCCGGGGTGGCGAGAGACGAGCGACGCGCGCACCGTCGATGAACTCCCAGACGCGGCCCGGGCATTCTTGGAGCGGATCGAGGAGGTCGCCGGCGTCCCCGTCTCCATGGTCGGTGTCGGGCAAGAGCGCGAAGCGCTGATCGAAATACGGGACTTGGGACTAGGGAACAGGGACTCGAAACCTATGCCTCCAGCAAGCTCCGACCGGTCCCCAGTCCCTAGTCCCTAGTCCCGCCGTTGGAGGTTATGCCGTGATCGATCGGTACACCAACCCCGAGATGGCAAAGCTCTGGTCCCCAGAAACCAGGTTCGCGACCTGGCTGGAGATCGAGCTGCTGGCGTGTGAGGCGCAGGCTCAGCTGGGGATCGTGCCGGTTGAGGTGGCACGGCGGCTGCGGGCCGATGCGCGTGTCGGGACGCCGGAACGCATCGATGAGATCGAGCGCACGGAGACGCAGCACGACGTCGTCGCATTCCTGAGATCGATTACCGAACTGAGCGGTCCTGATGCGAGATACCTGCACCTCGGCCTGGGATCATCGGACGTGGTGGATACCGCGCTCTCCGTGCTGATGGTCAGGGCGGCTGATCTCCTGCTGGCGGAGGCGCAGACCGTCGTTGATGCGCTGGCCGGACTGGCAGATGCACACCGCGCCACGCTGATGGCCGGCCGTACCCACGGCATGCACGCGGAGCCAATCGCCTTCGGTCTGAAGGCGGCGCTGTGGCGTGAGGAGGTCCGCCGGGGAGCGGATCGCCTGCGCCGCGCGCGTCGAGAGGTCGCGGTCGGCAAGGTCTCCGGCGAGGTCGGCACCTACGCGCATGTCGATCCCGCCGTGGAGGAATACGTGTGCCGGGCCCTGGGACTGGTCCCGGCGGCGGTCTCGTCGCAGATCATTCAACGGGACCGGCACGCCGAGTACCTCGCGGCCATCGCCGTTGCCGGCGGCACGCTGGAGAAGATTGCCACCGAGATCCGCGCGCTCGCGCGCACCGAGATCGGTGAGGTCGAGGAGCCGTTCGCCGAAGGGCAAACCGGCTCATCGGCCATGCCGCACAAACGAAACCCGATTCTCTGCGAGCGCATCAGCGGGCTGGCCCGGCTGCTGCGCGGCTACGCGCTGGCCGCGATGGAGGATCAGGCGTTGTGGGGAGAGCGGGATATCTCGCACTCCTCAGTGGAGCGCATCGCAATTCCCGGCGCGACCGCGCTGCTGCACTACATGCTGCGCAAGATGGCCGTCGTGCTGCGCGGGCTGAGAGTCTACCCGGATGCGATGCGCGCAAATTTGGACCGCACCGGCGGGTTGGTCTTCAGCCACCGGGTGCTGCTGGCGCTGCTGGAGCGGGGGCTGCCGCGTGACGAGGCGTACCGTATCGTCCAGGCCGCAGCCGCGGCAGTACACCGGGGAGGGGAATCGTTCCGGGAGGGCTTGCTCAATAGCGGCCGGTTCACGGCCGGCGATCTGGACCGCCTGTTCGAGTACGGCTATTACCTGCGACACGTCGACGCGATTCTGGAGCGGGTTGGGATTTCTGGTCGTAGTGTCATTGCGAGGCCCGAAGGGCCGAAGCAATCCCCTGCTACACCGGAGAGTGCTTGCCACCCCGCAAATTTGGACAGCGAATTTGCGGGGACCCCGACAACGCGGCGCTCCTCGCAATGACTGCTGGGAGGCTTTGACCGTGAGTGTCGAGTCACGAATCACGAATCACGAATCACGAGAGGTCCTCCAGACCTCTCTGCCCCTTCCTCTATATGGCCGTGGTAAGGTCCGCGACGTCTATGAGGCCGGAGAGGACTTGCTCATCGTCGCCACCGACCGGATCTCCGCGTTTGACCATGTGCTGCCGACGCCGGTGCCCGACAAGGGGCGGGTCTTGACCGCGCTCTCGGCGTTCTGGTTTTCTCGCACCGGGTCCATCGTCGCCAACCACATGATTGCATGGGACCCGGTGGAGATCGTGCGGCGTGTTCCCGGCCTGGATGCGGCGACGCTGCCGGTGCTGGCGGGCCGCGCCATGCTTGTGCAGCGATGCGAGCGAATCGATGTGGAGTGTGTGGTGCGCGGCTACCTGACCGGTTCGGCGTGGGAAGAGTATCGCCGCACCGGCGCGGTGGCGGGGGTGGCGCTCCCCCCGGGATTGCGGAACGGCGACGCCCTGCCGGAGCCGATCTTTACCCCGGCCACGAAAGCCGCGACCGGGCACGATGCGAACATCACGTACACCGATCTCATCGAGACGGTCGGCGGATCCGTCGCGGGCGACCTGCGGGAGCTCAGCGTCCGGCTGTATACGTTCGCGGCCACTCACGCGGCGTTGTGTGGTCTGATTCTCGCCGACACGAAGTTTGAGTTTGGTCGCCAGGCTGGACGCGTGCGGCTGATTGATGAGGCCCTCACACCCGACTCGTCGAGGTACTGGGATGCCGGATCGTATCCGCAGTCCCTCCTGCCGTTCGATAAGCAGTACGTGCGTGACTACCTCAATGCGATTGGCTGGAACCACGAACCTCCTGTGCCCACCCTGCCGGTAGAGGTGGTCGCGGCGACCCGTGAGCGGTACCTGGAGACGTACCGCAGGCTGACCGGACAGGAATTGCGTGATTCCTGACTCGCGATTCGTGAGTCGCAAATCCTAACGGCATAACGTTTCGATGCGAATCACGAATCACGAATCACCGTGGTGAGGAGGCGTCATGGCGACTGTCCGGATCGTCATCACCTTGAAGCCTGGTGTCCTGGACGCTCAGGGGCAGGCCGTGCACCAGGGCCTCCGAGCGCTGGGCTACGAGACAGTCAGCGGCGTGCGGGTCGGCAAATGTATCGAGATCACCGTACCGGACCAGACGGCCCGCGACGACATCGATGCGATGTGTGAGCGGTTCCTCGCCAATCCGCTGATCGAGGAATGGCGGATCGAACGGGATCAAGACCGGGACGGGACCGGGCGTTCCCGCGTCCCCGTGCTCCCGCGTTCCCAGGGGTCATGATGCGATTCGGTATCGTCATCTTTCCTGCCAGCAACTGCGACCGCGACTGCGTCCACGTCCTGCGGACCGTCCTCGGGCACGATGTCGAGGAAGTCTGGCATGAGGCGGGGTCCCTCGACGGCGTCGACGCGGTCGTGCTGCCGGGCGGGTTCGCGTACGGCGATTACCTGCGCGCCGGCGCTGTGGCGGCCCGCGCTCCGGTGATGACAGCCGTGCGCGCGTTCGCGCGCGCGGGTGGTCCGGTGCTTGGAGTCTGCAACGGATTTCAGATTCTGCTCGAGGCCGGCCTGCTGCCTGGGGCGATGTTGCGCAACGATGTCCTGCGCTTCCGGTGCACCACGGTCCACGTTCGCGTCGAGTCCACGCAGACGCCGTTCACGAGAAGTCTGCGCGACGGGCAGGTGCTGCGGATGCCGATCGCGCACGGCGAGGGGAACTACTTTGCTCCTGGGGCCATGCTGGCGGCCATCGAGGAGGCCGGGCAGGTGGTCTTTCGCTACTGCGATGCGCAGGGGCGCGTGCTCCCCGACGCCAATCCCAACGGATCGATCCGCAACGTCGCCGGCGTGTGCAATCCCGCGGGCAACGTGGTCGGTCTCATGCCCCACCCAGAGCGGGCGTCGGAAGAGCTCCTGGGATCCGATGACGGCAGGTTGCTGTTCGAATCGGCGGTGATGTGGCTGGAAACGCGAAAGCGGTCACTCGTTACGCCCCTTCGGGGCTCGCGATGACCCACTGCGAGCGAAGATGACGACGGCCACGCTGGCTCCGGAGTCCGTCGGCCTGACGCGTGAGGAGTACGAGGAGATCCGCCGGCGTCTGGGACGGGATCCCTCGCCGCTGGAGCTGCGGATGTTTGGGGTGATGTGGTCGGAACATTGCGGCTACAAGCACTCCAAGCTCACGCTCCAGCTTCTACCCACGGACAACCCGCGTCTGCTGCAGGGGCCGGGTGAGAATGCCGGTGTCCTGGACATCGGCGGCGGGTGGGCGGTCGCTTTTAAGATGGAAAGTCATAATCACCCCAGCGCGGTGGATCCGTTCAACGGCGCCGCTACGGGAGTGGGCGGGATCATCCGCGATATCCTCGCCATGGGCGCGCGCCCGATCGCACTGGTAGATTCCCTGCGCTTCGGCCCGCTGCACGATCCAAAATCGCGCCGCCAGGCGGCCGGGGTGATTGCCGGTATTGCCGCCTATGGCAACTGCGTCGGGATCCCTACGGTGGCCGGGGAGCTGGTGACCGATCCCGGGTACCGAGGCACTCCGCTGGTGAACGTGGCCTGCGTCGGGTTGGTCCAGCACGGCGAGGTGGCGCGTTCCCGCGCCGCGGGTCCCGGCAATCCCGTGATGCTCGTCGGCGCGCGCACCGGTCGTGACGGCATTGGTGGGGCGGCGTTTGCCTCTGAGGAGCTCGACACCGCATCCGAGCGCGAGGATCGCGCCTCGGTGCAGATCGGCGATCCCTTCGCAGGCAAGCTCCTGATCGAAGCCACGGTCGACGCCCTGCGCGCCGGCGGCGTGGTCGCGGTGCAGGATCTCGGGGCCGCAGGGCTCACCTGCGCCAGCAGCGAGATGGCCGCCCGCGGCGGTGTAGGCATGCGGCTCGAACTCGAGCGCGTGCCTCTGCGCGAAGAGGAGATGCGCCCTGACGAGATCTTGCTGTCCGAGTCGCAAGAGCGCATGTTGCTCGTGGTGATGCCCGAGGCAGCGGATCGCGTGGCATCCATCTACCGCCGGTGGGGATTGGGGGCGGACGTGGTCGGCGAGGTGACAGACGGCCCATTGCTCACGGTGCACCGTGCCGGCGCGCCGATCGTGTCATTGCCCCCATACGCGCTCGCGGAAGCCCCGGTCCACCGGCCGGCCGCGCGAGAGCCGGATACGCTGCGCGCGCGCTGGGCGATGCCTGAAGTCCCCCAGACCGATCCGGCGCAGGCGTTGCTGGCCCTGCTGGCCGCGCCCGCCGTCGCAGTGAAGCGGGTGGCCTTCGAGCAGTATGACCACATGGTCCAGGTCCGGACCGTCGTGGCGCCCGGCGCCGGTGATGCCGCGGTGCTTCGCCTCCCCGAACTTCCTCCTAAGGGCCTCGCGCTCGTCTGCGATGGAGATGGGCGGCTGACGAGCCTCGATCCCTATCGCGGGGCGCGGCGGGCGGTGGCCGAGGCCGCGGCCAACCTCGCCTGTGTCGGGGCGACGCCGCTTGGACTCACCGACTGTTTGAACTTTGGGAGTCCGGAGAATCCTGAAGTCTTCTGGACCTTCCGCCAGGCTGTGACCGGCATCGCCGATGCCTGCCGCGCCATGAAGATCCCGGTGGTCGGGGGCAACGTTTCCTTCTACAACGAGTCGCCGGACGGGCCGGTGCTGCCCACGCCGGTGATCACCATGGTGGGTCTGCTGGAAGACGTCGCCTCGACATGTGGAGCCGGGTTCCGCAGGGCAGATGACATGATCGTGCTTGCCGGTGGGACGGATCCGGATCTGGCGGCAAGTTTTTACGTGAGCGCCGTGCACGGTATGCATGCCGGCCGCCCGGTAGACGTGGATTTTGACGCGCATCAACGCCTCCTCGCCGTCGTGCGTGACGCCGTGGCGCGTGGGTGGCTGTCCTCTGCGCACGACTGCAGCGAGGGCGGGGCCGCGGTCGCCGTGGCGGAGTGCGCGGCGCTGGGCGGTCTCGGCGCCGACGTGATGCTGCCGGGTGCCCCGCGCGCCGATATCGCGCTGTTCGG
>VBAL01000265.1:2586-2950 GCA_005888595.1 Candidatus Segetimicrobium genomatis | reverse complement strand
TCCTTCGGGTCGGCGGCGCGGAAGGTCGAGCTCTACTTCCAGAACCTCCTGGCCAAGACGCCGCTCACGCCCATCGTCAACGACGTCGAAGCGCAGTTCGGCGGCCCGGTGGCGGGCGACCATATGTACCTGCGCACCAACTGGAACGCGGCCAACGGGAAGATCCTCGACGTGGATCTCAAGAACCCCGCGCGCGCCAACTGGCGGGAGCTGATTGCGGAAGGCGCCTTCCCGCTGAGCGGCATCTCCGCGGTCGGGGGCAGGCTCCTCGTCAGCTACCTCCAGAACGTCCAGACCCACGTGAAGATCTTCGACCCGGGCGGCAAGCCGCTGGGCGAGATCGCGTTCCCCGCGATCGGGGCCC
>VBAL01000265.1:0-2387 GCA_005888595.1 Candidatus Segetimicrobium genomatis | reverse complement strand
AGCTGGACGGCGCCAACCCGACGCTGCTGACCGGCTACGGTGGGTTCCAGCTGAGCCAGGTTCCCGGCTTCTCGCAACGCGCGGCGTTCTGGCTCGAGAACGGCGGCGTCTATGCGCTCCCCAACCTGCGGGGCGGCGGGGAATTCGGTGAGACCTGGCACCAGGCGGGGATGCTCGGCAAGAAACAGAACGTGTTCGACGACTTCATCGCCGCCGCCGAGTGGCTCATCGCCAACAAGTACACGAGCCCCTCCCGGCTGGCGATCTCCGGCGGCTCCAACGGCGGCCTCCTGGTCGGCGCGGCCATGACCCAGCGCCCCGACCTGTTCCAGGCGGTCGTGTGTTCGTTCCCGCTGCTCGACATGGTGCGCTACCACCGGTTTCTGGTGGCCCGCTTCTGGGTGCCCGAGTACGGCTCCACGGAGGATTCGACCCAGTTCAAGTGGATCCTCGCGTACTCGCCCTACCAGCACGTGAAGACGGGGGAACGATACCCGGCCGTGCTGTTCATCACCGGGGACGCCGACACACGCGTGGCGCCGCTGCACGCCCGGAAGATGGCGGCGCTGATGCAGGCCGCGTCCGCGTCCGGGAAGCCGGTCCTGCTGCGCTACAACACCAAGGCCGGCCACTCGGGCGGGCTGCCGGTGAGCCAGATCGTGGATGATCTCACCGACGAGATGCGATTCCTGTTCTGGCAATTGAACGTACCCGGGGGAGGGGCCGCGGCGGGCGGGAATGAGTGAAGCCGCCCCCATGATCGCCCGACTGTGGCACGGCTGGACCACGCCCGAGAACGCCGGTGCGTACGAGACGCTGCTGCGCACCAAAATCCTCCCCGGCATCCACCGCGTGGAGGGCTACCAGGGTGCTTACCTCATGCGTCGCGACGTCCCAGAAGGCGTCGAGTTCGTCACCCTGACGCTGTTCGGCTCGATGGACGCCGTGAGGGCGTTCGCCGGCGTGGACTCCGCGGTCGCGGTCGTGCCCGCCGAAGCGCGGAAGCTGCTCGCGCGGTTCGACCAGCGTTCGCTTCATTATGATGTCGTCATAGCAGCGGAGTGAGCATGGCACGTGATCGGCGGATGAAGTTGCTGCTTGACGTGTTCAATCAGGCCTTCTCCGGCCGCTCCTGGCACGGCACGCCGTTGTGGGGAGCGTTGCGCGGAGTGAGTCCGTCCCTGGCGCTGTGGCGGCCGGGGCGGGGAAGGCACAACATCTGGGAGCTGGTGCTCCACACGGCCTACTGGAAGTGCATCGTGCGGCGACGCCTGCTCGGCGACCCGGCCATTGCCTTCCCGCGCCTCGGCAGCAACTGGCCTTCGCTCCCGTCGCCCACCGACGCCGCGGCCTGGGCCAAGGATCGCGCGCTCCTGAAGCACGAGCATCTGTTGCTGCGGCGCGTCATCGCCCGCTTCGACGCCGCTCAATTGAGGCACCGGGGCTGGCGCTCGCAATGGAGCAACGCCGCGCACATATACGGGATCGCGTCCCACGATCTCTATCACGCCGGACAGATCCAGCTGTTGAAACGGCTGGCGCGGAAGGAGTGAGGAAGCAATGCAGCCACGCCGACTCGGCACCCAAGGTCTGAGCGTCTCGGCGCTGGGGCTCGGGTGCATGGGAATGTCCGACTTCTACGGCGGGCGGGACGACGCCGAGTCGATCGCCACAATCCACCGCGCCCTCGAGCTCGGCGTCACGTTCCTCGACACCGCCGATATCTACGGCCCGTTCACCAACGAGCAGCTCGTGGGCCGCGCGATCAAGGGCCGGCGAGACGGGGTGGTGCTCGCCACCCAGCTACAAAGGCGTCAACGGCAGGCCCGAGTACGTGCGACAGGCGTGCGACGCGTCCCTCCAGCGGCTCGGCGTGGACCACATCGACCTCTACTACCAGCATCGTGTGGACCGCTCCGTGCCGATCGAGGAGACCGTGGGCGCCATGGCGGAGCTGGTGCGCCGGGGGAAGGTGCGCTACCTCGGCCTCTCGGAGGCCTCCCCGACGACGATCCGCCGCGCGCACGCGGTGCACCCCATTAGCGCGCTGCAGACCGAGTACTCGCTGTGGTCGCGGGATCCCGAGGACGAGATCCTGCCGACGTGCCGGGGGGGGGAGCTGGGCATCGGATTCGTGGCGTACAGCCCGCTGGGGCGCGGGTTCCTCGCCGGGCGGTTCAAAACGTTCGACGACCTGCCGGCGGACGATTGGCGCCGCACCAACCCGCGCTTCCAGGGCGCGAATTTCACGAAGAACCTGGACCTCGTCGCCCGGGTCGAGCAGCTGGCGAAGGAGAAGGCGTGCCGGCCGTCGCAGCTGGCGCTCGCCTGGCTGCTTGCGCAGGGCGCGGACATCGTTCCCATCCCCGGCACCAAGCGGCGGCGCT
>VBAL01000266.1:2000-2375 GCA_005888595.1 Candidatus Segetimicrobium genomatis | reverse complement strand
TTGAAGTTCACAGGGCTACTGACTGAGATTGTGAAGTTGCCCACATGGACCGTAGAGCTGGCCGAGTGAGAGGCTGTTCCAGGCGAGCCAGCAGCAGTTATGGTCACGCCGTATGTTCCTGCAGTCGTCGAACTCAGAGTGCAAGAAGCGGCCACCGTAGCATTTGCAGTAATGCTAACAGGAGCAGGGCACGTGACTGTTAACCCAGTAGCTGGACTAGTGACAGGAGTTAGAGCAACAGTACCAGCGAAATTGAAAGTGCTAGTCAGACTGACAGATATCGCAGAACCAGTAGCACCAGAATTGAAGTTAACTGGAGTGCCAACGCTGATAGTGAAGTCACCGACGTGAACTGTAGAACTGGCCGAGTGAGAG
>VBAL01000266.1:1354-1942 GCA_005888595.1 Candidatus Segetimicrobium genomatis | reverse complement strand
CGAAGCTAGCGAGCAGGAAGCGGCGACAGTAGCGTTCGCAGTAATACTAACAGGTGCAGGGCAGGTGACGGTCAATCCAGTAGCTGGACTGGTTACAGGCGTAAGAGCAACAGTACCAGCAAAATTGAACGTGCTAGTCAGAGAGACCGAGATGGCAGAACCAGTCGCTCCAGAATTGAAGTTGACTGGGGTGACCGTAGAGATAGTGAAGTCACCAACATGCGAGACAAAACTCGCGCTGTGAGTGTGACCAGCACCCGTACCGGTAATCGTGACTAGGTACGTTCCTGGAGTAGAGGAAGACGGGGCGCACGTACCAGTAACCGCGCTCGGACCAGTCACCGTGAGGCTGGCAGGACAGTTGGCGGCAAGCCCAGTAGATGGCGAGACGACTGCGGTGAGAGTAACGGTTCCTGTGAAACCACTGACTGGGGTAACGGTAATTGTTGAGCTTCCAGTCGCGCCAGTGTTGAAATCAGCGGGCGAAGAAACCGAGATAGTAAAGTCCCCAACAAAAGTGAACACGGCAGTGGTCGAGTGAGACGCGGAACCAGGGGAACCCGCACCCGCAATAGTAACAGAGAAAGT
>VBAL01000266.1:0-1194 GCA_005888595.1 Candidatus Segetimicrobium genomatis | reverse complement strand
TAGAAAAGTCGCCAACGTGGACCGTTGCAGCGGCAGAGTGAGACGCGGTACCAGGAGAACCCGCGCCAGTAATGGTAACACCATAAGTGCCCGCAGTCGTCGAAGCTAGCGAGCAGGAAGCGGCGACAGTAGCGTTCGCAGTAATACTAACTGGAGCAGGGCATGTGACCGTTAATCCAGTAGCCGGATTGGTGACAGGAGTTAGAGCAACAGTACCGGCGAAGTTGAACGTACTAGTCAGGGAGACACTGACAGAGACACCCGTCTGGCCAACGTTCAGATCATGACCAGTAGCGCTGACAGTGAAGTCTCCAACGTGCGAGATGAAGCTTGCACTGTGAGTATGACCGCCACCGGTACCGGTGATAGTGACTAGATAGGTTCCCGGAGTAGACGAGGATGGAGCACATGTCCCGGTGACAGCGCCTGAGACCACTGTCAAACTGGCCGGACAATTAGCGGCAAGACCAGTAGAAGGTGAAACGACAGTGGTAAGTGAAACCGCGCCAGTGAAACCTCCAATCGGAGTGATGGTAATAGTCGAGCTGCCTGTCGCACCGGTGTTGAAGTCAGCAGGCGAAGACGCAGAGATAGAGAAGTCGACTGTTGCGAACGTGAACACGGCAGTAGCCTGATGAGACGCAGTACCAGGAGAGCCGGTACCGGTGATGGTTACAGAGAAGGCGCCGGCAGTAGGCGAAGTGCACGACAGCTGAGAAGTGCCAGTGCCGTTAGCAGTCAACGATACAGGCGTGACCGTGAACGCGTTACATGTCAAGCCAGCAGGAAGAGGAGTATCAGAGAGACCAACAGAACCGGCAAAGTTGAACGTACTAGTCAGAGTAATCGTGGACGAGATAGACGAGCCCGTAGCACCACTAGGAGACGTAGCACTAATCGTGAAGTCGCCTACGTGGACTGTGGACAATGCGGAGTGAGCCGCAGAACCGGGCGAGCCAGTACCAGTAACCGTCACGCCATATGTTCCAGCCGTCGTCGAACTGAGAGTACACGAAGCTGTTACAGTTGCGTTCGCAGTGATACTGACAGGAGCAGGGCAGGTGACCGTCAATCCAGTAGCTGGACTGGTGACGGGGGTTAGAGTAACGGTGCCAGCAAAGTTGAACGTGCTAGTCAGAGAGACGGATATCGCAGAACCAGTAGCTCCAGAGTTAAAGTTGACTGGAGTACCAA
>VBAL01000262.1:238-2049 GCA_005888595.1 Candidatus Segetimicrobium genomatis | reverse complement strand
TCGAGAATCTCGCCCGTGAAGTAGAGGGTCGCACCATCGTGTCGGTGCGCGTGCCCAGCCCGGCTATCGTGAAGACATTTGACCCGCCGGTCACCGCGCTGGCCGGCCGCCGCATCGTGCGGGTCCGGCGAACCGGCAAGCTCATTGTGTACTATCTCTCAGGCGATCTCGTCCTGATCATGCACCTGATGCGCGACGGCCGCCTGCAGATCGTCCCGGTTCAGCCTGCCGGACGCGACGGCCGTGCGTTGCCGGTACCGAAGCCGATGGCGTTCGGTCTGCTGCTCGACGACGGGCGCGAGGTGCGCGTGAATGAGGGCGGGCCGAAAAAGCGTGCCGGAGTCTACGTGCTGCGGACAGAGGATGCGGCGTCGAGAGAGCCCCTGGCCGGCTTGGGGCCGGATCCGCTCAGCGAGGAGTTCACGGTCGAGACCTTGGCCCGCGCCACCAGAGAGGTGCCGGGTCAACTTAAGCGCGCGATAACCCTGCAGCGCTATGTCGTGGGCATCGGGAACGCCTTCGCCGATGAGATCCTATGGGACGCCAGGCTGTCGCCGTTTGTGCCGGCCGCGCGTCTCTCCCAAGACGAGGTGATTAGGTTGCACGCGGCAATCCGGAATGTGTTTGCGGTCGCCCTGGAGGAGCATCGAAAACAGTTTGGCCAGCAGCTGCCGACCCGCGAGCCGGCCGAGTTGCTTCGCGTGCACCGGCACGGGGGCGACCCCTGCCCGCGTTGCGGGACACAAATCGAAACCGTCTACTATGCAGACAAAGAGACCTACTACTGTCCTTCCTGTCAGACCGGCGGCAAAATCTATGCCGATAGAAGGATGTCGCGACTACTCAAGTGATAGTCTTCCCGGTCTTCCCAGTCTACCCGGTCTACTGCGCCAGGCTTCAGACTGGGGAGACCGGGGAGACCGGGTAGACCGGGGAGACTCGGATGCCTGAGCTTCCCGAAGTCGAAACCGCCAGGCGCAGCCTGCAGCGTGTCTTGCGCGGAAAGGTGATCGCCGCGGTCGAGGTACGGTCCCCGGCCGTCGTCCGGACGCATCGCCCGCGAGCGTTTGGCATCGGGCTTGAGGGGAAACGCATCGAACGGATCGCCCGCCGGGGGAAGGTCCTGCTGTTTCACCTCCGCGACCGCTGGACGTTAATTTTTCACTTCAAGCTTTGGGGGACGCTGCGCTTCTTTCGTCCCGCTGTCCCGCCCGACCCGCAGACCGCTGTGGTGATGACCTTTTCGGACGGCAGCGGTCTTCAGTTCCGTGAGTTGCAATTGTCCGAGCTGGGGCTGCACCGGACGTCCCAGCTGGATCGTGTCCCGTATCTGACCTCGCTGGGCGTGGACCCTCTGTCGGCGGCGTTTACCCCTGCGCGCTTTCGTGGGATGCTGTCCGGCAGCGGAAGCATCAGGGCTGTGCTGACCGACCAGGAACGGATTGCCGGCATTGGGAACCTGTGGGCGCATGAGATTCTGCACACGGCCCGCATCAGGCCCGACCGCCCGGCATCATCGCTAACGAACGCAGAAGTGCAGGTACTGTATCGGACGGTGCGAAGCGTGCTGCGGCGGGCGATCACGGCCGGCGGTGAGCCGGAGTTTGTTGACGCCACCGGCCGGAAGGGCCGCTGGCGGCTGGCTGTCTACGGTCGAGGCGGACAGCGATGCCCGCGGGGGGATGGGACGATCAAAGTAACCCGGCTCGGAGGGAGACCATCGTTCTATTGCCCGAAGTGTCAACGCTGATTGTGAGTCTACCGGTCTTCCCTGTCTGCCCGGTCTTCCCGGTCGATCGTGCAAAGTTAAC
>VBAL01000262.1:0-206 GCA_005888595.1 Candidatus Segetimicrobium genomatis | reverse complement strand
GGAAGACTGGGTAGACTAAACGGCAGATAACTTTATGCCTGTCATCGTGACGTTATTGAGCGACTTTGGAAGCGGAAGTCCATATCCCGCGCAAATGAAGGCCATCCTGGCATCCTGGTGCGAGGCTGTGTTGATCGACATCACGCACGACGTCCCGCGCCACGACGTCCGCGCCGGCGCGTACCTGCTGGCGGCTGTGGCGCGGA
>VBAL01000261.1 GCA_005888595.1 Candidatus Segetimicrobium genomatis | reverse complement strand
GGAAAACCATGAATGTGAGAGATATCGAGACTGCTGCCAAGATTACCGTGTCCACGACGACCGAGCTTGTGGCCTTCTTCTGGCGTATGAAGCACTGGTGGCTGACTCCCCTGGTCGTCGTCATTATCTTGATGACGGCCCTGGTCATTTTCATGGAAAGCAGTGCGCTGGTGCCATTCATTTACACCTTGTTCTAAGTGAACGGCGTGGTCGGCAGTACAGTCGTAGAGTGGTGGCGACCGGCGGCGACGGCCGCGTCGGGTCGGGCGGCGACGGCCGCCCCAGCCCCGGACAGCCCCGCGCCGTTTGCGGCGCTGCTGGCCTTCATCGTGATCTTGCTGTTGGCACCCGCGGCAGTGGTTCCCGGGCTCGGCCGTGTGCCGATCGCGTTGTTCATTGGCGTCATCGCGATTGGGACACACTGCTGGACCCGAGTCGCCGCAGGACGGCCGCTGGCGCGTCGCTTGGGCCATTGTCACGCTCCCCCTTTCCCTGTGGCCGGCCGGGAGCATGCAGATTCTCCTCGGAGACTTTCTCAAGGCGTTGGGCGTCTTCTGGCTCGTCAGCAACACCGTGAGCACGTCTGCGCGGCTGCGCGCGGTCGCATGGGTCCTCAGCCTGACAGCCGTGCCGCTGGCCGCCAGCGGGGTCTCGCACTTCTTCTCGCACACTATGGTGGCGGGACGCATCGCAGGCTACTCTAGCTTCCTGGCGTTAATTGATGCGCCGCTGGCCGCGGACGCCAATACGCTCGCCCTGGTGCTGAACCTCATTCTGCCCCTCACGGTCGGGCTTTTCCTGCTTAATCGTCGGCGGATGGTGCGAGGCGTTCTGGCCGGGCTCATTGCGCTCGATGTGAGCGCCATTGTCGTCACGTTCTCTCGGGGCGGTTTCCTGACCCTGGCGGCGACGTTCGTTCTGTTTCTCCGGACATTCCAGCGACAGGGCAAGCTGGGATGGGCCATGGCCGCGCTCCTGCTCGCGGTCGCGGCAATCCCCCTGCTGCCCTCAGGCTACCTGGACC
Source organism: Candidatus Segetimicrobium genomatis (assembly GCA_005888595.1). Taxonomy (GTDB): domain Bacteria; phylum Sysuimicrobiota; class Sysuimicrobiia; order Sysuimicrobiales; family Kaftiobacteriaceae; genus Telluricultor. The sequence goes on along the minus strand of VBAL01000261.1, from coordinate 1,303 downwards.
GCCTCAGCACGATCGGCAACATTGAGGGCGACACCACCGGCTCCGCCCAGGTGCGGAGTGACCTCACCCGGATCGGACTGGAGTACACGCTCAGCCACCCGCTGCTCGGCGCCGGGCTGGGGATGAACGTGATCGCCGCCTGCGCGCTTCGGGAGGGTGGGCCACGGGGTGAAAACTGCGGTCGATTCTGCTATCGGATCCCCCCTCTGTTTCCCCCGTGTCTGTACGTCCATAACGTGTACCTGGAATATGGCATGGATCTGGGGTGGATCGGGTTGGGGTTGTACCTGCTGCTGATCGTGAGCTGCATCGGCACCGCCGCACGCGTCCGCGAACGCTGCGCCGGCCTACCGGGGCTGGGGGAGCTCCCTCCTCTGGCCGAGGGAATTCGGATCGCGATTGTCGCCTTTGCCGTGGCCGCACTGTTCTATCCGTGGGCTTACTCCGTCTACTTTTATTTCGCGGCCGCGCTGGCCGTCGCGGCGGGCGCTGTGTACGACGCCGAAGCACACGCCGCGGCCGGGATGCTCGTCTCGGCCCAAGTGGCGACAGGCCGGAAAGGATAGGAGACCGATGGGCCCTTCTGCCCGTGAACCCAGGGTTGAGCTATTTTCGACATGTCCTGCGTCTAGCGGCGCCCTGCAGGCGGATTATGTCCGCCACGTCATCGATGTGGCGCGGTGGAGCGACCAGGCAGGCTGCACCGGCATCCTGGTGTATGCCGACAACAGCCAGGTCGACCCGTGGCTCGTGGCCCAGCTCATCGTCCAGCACACCGCTAGCCTCTGCCCGCTGGTCGCCGTCCAGCCCGCGTACATGCACCCCTATTCGGTGGCCAAACAGGTGACGTCGCTGGCCTTCCTGCACGGCCGGCGAGTTTACCTCAACATGGTGGCCGGGGGGTTCAAAAACGATCTGGTGGCCCTCTGCGATACCACGCCGCACGACAAGCGATACGACCGTCTGGTCGAGTACACGACCATCATCACGCAACTCCTCGCCGGGGACACGGTCAGTCACACCGGGGAGTTTTACAAGGTGGACAAGCTGAAGCTCACCCCGCCGCAGCCGTCCGAGTTGTTCCCGGGGATTTTCATCTCCGGGTCCTCCGAGGCGGGTCTCGCCGCCGCGCGGGCGATCGGAGCGACCGCCATCAAGTACCCCAAGCCGGCTGGGGAAGAAGCGGCACCGCCGCCGGGGATCCCCTTTGGAGTGCGGGTCGGCATCATCGCCCGCGAACGTGAGGCAGACGCATGGGAGATCGCCCAGGCGCGATTCCCGGAAGACCGTCGCGGGCAGCTGA
>VBAL01000123.1:9500-13035 GCA_005888595.1 Candidatus Segetimicrobium genomatis | reverse complement strand
CCGGCGCTGGGTCTGCTGTTGCTCTTAGTTGTATTCACAACGGCGTGCAACATCGTATCGGGACCACCGTCTTTCGTCTCTCCTCTGTACGTGGCCAACTCTGGCAGCAACAACATCCTCATTTACGCCGCCTTCACTAATGGCGACACCGGCCCTGCCAACACGATTAGCGGCACCGGGCTTGCGGGTCCGTCTGGCATTACCCTGAACGCTGCGGGGCAAATCTTTGTCGCCAACTCCACCAACAGCATCACGGTCTACCCGCTTGGCGCTAATGGCGCCGCCACCCCTATCCGCACCATCAGCGGGGCTCTCACCTTGCTCGACAACCCCCAGGGCATCGCCCTGGATGCCGCCGGCAACCTGTATGTCGCCAATGCCGGCGCTACCACCAGCAGCGTCACTGTGTATGCACCGGGCGCCGGTGGCGCGCCGGGCACGCCCGCGACCAACGTCGCTCCAATCCGCACCATCAGCGGGGCCCTCACCCTGCTGGACAAGCCCCAGGGCGTCATCGTTGACGCCACGGGTATCCTCTATGTCGCTAACGCCGGCGCTACCAGCAGCATCACTGTGTATGCACCGGGCGCCGGTGGCGCGCCGGGCACGCCCGCGACCAACGTCGCTCCTACCCGTACCATCAGCGGGTCCGGAACCGGGCTCGATAACCCCATTGGCGTAGGCCTGGATACCGCCGGCAATCTCTATGTGGCGAATGCTGGCATTACAACCAGCAGCATCACTGTCTACGCTCCTGGAGCTAGCGCCCCTAGCAACACCATCACCGGGACCAACACGGGGCTCGCCAGCCCACAGGGCGTGGTCCTCGATCCCATCGGGAGGCTCTACGTCGCTAACAAAACAACCCCCAGCATCACCGTGTACGCCCCAGGCGCCACCAACCCTGCCCTCCCCATCCGCATCATCAGCGGGGGGGCAACTCAGCTCACTCAGCCGCTGTTCATTGCCCTACGCCCTTGAAGATCCTGGTCACCGGCGGCGCCGGATTCATCGGTTCCCATGTGGTCGATGCCTACGTGGGCGCCGGGCATCAGGTCGTCGTTGTCGACAATCTGACGACCGGCCGCCGGGAGCAGGTCAACGCCGCCGCTCAGCTCTATGCGCTGGACATCCGCAGTCCGGAGTTGCGCGACGTGTTCGAGCGCGAGCGCCCGGACGTCGTCAATCATCACGCGGCGCAGGCGTCCGTGACGGCCTCGGTGGCCGATCCGCGGGCCGATGCCGAGATCAACGTGATGGGCACGCTCAATCTCTGCAGCCTGTGCGTACAGTTCAGCGTGCGGCGCATCGTCTTTGCCTCCACGGGCGGGGCGATTTACGGCGATCCTCAGCGCATTCCGGCAGATGAACAGCATCCCACCACGCCGCTGTCACCGTATGGCATCCACAAGCTGGTCGGGGAGCACTATGTCCGCTACTTCGGATCCGGGCTGACCTGGGCCGTGCTGCGCTACGCTAACGTGTACGGGCCGAGGCAGGATCCGCATGGTGAAGCCGGCGTGGTGGCCATCTTCACGCGGGCCATGCTGGACGGCAAGGCGCCGACCATTTTCGGGGACGGGAAGCAGACGCGGGACTTCATCTATGTGGAGGACGTCGCCCGCGCCAACCTGCTGGCGACGGACGCAACGGCGTCGGACCTAGCGAACATCGGCACCGGCGCGGAAACGTCGGTGAACGATCTCGCCCGCCATCTCGCTTCCTTCACCGGCTTCCGAGGCGATCCTCTCCACGCCGCCCCCCGCCCTGGCGAGGTGCACCGTATTGCGCTCGACGTATCGAAGGCCAGGCGCTGGCTGGCCTGGAGCCCGCAGACGTCGCTGATGGACGGTCTGCGCAAGACCGCAACGTGGCTCCAGAGCACTCGCTGAAACCCCTCCTGGCCATCCAAACAAACGACGACGGAACCAACCACTCCAAGATTCACTAGGGCACGACCGCGATCCCGGGGGGGTTAAGGAAGTTTCCGCCAGAGGAAACTACGGTCTGCGCTCCGGTGGTGGGATCCACCCGGATCACCCCGCCCGGCCCGCCGAGGGCGTTCAGGTCGGCGACGAGGATGTCCCCGTTGGCCGCGATCGCGATCCCGACGGGGGTAACGAAGTTCCCGCCGGAGGAGACCACCGTCTGCGCTCCGGTGGTGGGATCCACCCGGATCACCCCGCCTACCCCCGCCATGGTACTCGGGTCGGCGACGAGGATGTCCCCGTTGGCCGCGATCGCGATCCCTTGTGGGTCAACGAAGAAGCCCCCGCTGAAGGAGACCACCGTCTGCGCTCCGGTAGTGGGATCCACCCGGATCACCCCCCCCCCCCCGCCGAAGGCGCTCGGGTCGGCGACGAGGATGTCCCCGTTGGCCGCAATCGCGATCCCGGTGGGCTCAACGAAGTTCACGCCGGAAGAAACCACCGTCTGCGCCCCCGTGGCGGGGTTCACTCGGATGACCCCGCCCAGAGAGCCGGCGAAGGCGTTCGCGTCGGTAACGAGGATGTCCCCGTTGGCCGCGACCGTGATCCCGGCGGGCTCAGCGAAATTCCCGCCGGAGGAGACCACCGTCTGCGCCCCCGTGGTGGAGTTCACCCGGATCACCCCGCCCCCCCCGCCGAAGGCGTTCCGGTCGGCGATGAGGATGTCCCCGTTGACCGCAATCGCGATCGCGGTGGGCTCAACGAAGTTCCCGCCGGAAGAAACCACCGTCTGCGCCCCCGTGGTGGAGTTCACCCGTATCACTCCGCCCGACCCGCCGAAGGCGTCCTCGTCGGCGACGAGGATCGTCCCTGCTGGCAAGGTCGGAACGGAAACGATGCCCGCGTTGCATCCACTCACGACCAGCGCCGAAGCGACAACGGCAAACAAGGCCCTTCGTGCCATCTGCTTCACCTCCGGCGGTTGGAACTCAATTTGCGTGGCCGTGGAACATGGTGGAAGGAGGCGACGAACGCTGCGAGTCTTGCATATTCGTGCGTGCCTGGCTACATCCTGCCAAGCCGAACCAGGCACAAAGGGGGTTTCAGAACGTGACCGGTAGACATCTGCGGCAACAATCGCACAGGCCTCGGCTGAGGGGGAGCATCACCATCGGCGTAGAGACACCGGTGAACGAGATCTTTCGCCACCTCGCGGAGCTAACCGGGTTCCGCGGCGCGCCGATCTACGCCGCGGTGCGGCCGGGGCGAGTCTCCCCATTGCGCCGGATGGATCGAAGGCGAAGGTCTGGCTGGGGTAGATCAAATGCCTATTTCCGCGACCCCTACCAGCCTCGTTGGGCGCTCATCGCACCGATATTAGCAACGGTCCTTGTAGCCCGGTGTTGTTGCCCCTAATGGTGCGCACAGGGGCCACGTTGCCACTCGCGTTCGGCGTGTACACCGTGATGCTATCGGAGTTCGCCACATAGATGTTGCCAGCACTGTCCAGTGCGACGCCGCATGGGACGAAGAGCCCGGTGTTGGGTCCGCTGACGGTGCGGGCGGGTAGCGCATTGCCGATCGCGTCCGGCGCGTATACCGTGATG
>VBAL01000123.1:1423-9306 GCA_005888595.1 Candidatus Segetimicrobium genomatis | reverse complement strand
GCCGCTAATCGTGCGCACGGGCGCTACGTTGCCATTTGCGCCTGGCGCGAACATTACGATGCTGTTAGCGTCGATCGCCACGAAGAGGTTGCCGGCGCTGTCCAGCACGATGCCTCGTGTTCCTCCTGAGAGCCCGGTGCTGGCGCCTCTAATAGTGCGCGCGGGGGGCCAGCTGCCGCTCACGCCCGGGGGAAACACCAGGATGGTGCTGCCGCTGGCCACATAAAGGTTGCCTGCGCTGTCGAGCGCGGCGTCAAATGGAACAATGATCCCAGTCGTAGCGGTGCTGGGGATAGTGCGGGCAGGGGCCGCGTTGCCATTCGCGCCCGGTGCGAACACGGCGATGCCGGTGTTCGCCACGTAAATGCCAGAGACGTCCGTTGTAAAAGGGGGAACAGGCACCATGGTCACGGCGGGATTCGTCGTCCCTCCCGCGGTCACCGCGAACGGCATTGAGGTAAGACCTTTGCCCGGAGTGCCGGCCAGCACAGCCGTGGAGCAATAGTCGCCGGCCGGGATGGCGTTGAAGACAGCTACCCCGGCGGTCCCGGCGCCTGGTGGCCCCGAGCTGGTTTGCGTAGTTTGTACCACCTGAGTAAGGCCGGAACAGGATGAGGTACCAGCCCAGATGGTGACGTCGGCCCCGTGGACTGCAGGTCCCGTCGTCGCGTAAGCAGTGACCGTCACCTGCACGTTGCCGTAGTTACTCGCCACAGGTGTTCCTGCCACGGCAGCCGCGGCGTTGACGAGTCCCCACCCGAATTGAGGGTTGAAGCCCGATCCCCCCAGCCGAGTTGCCGTTTGTTCAATCTGTGAACGCACTTGTGCCGGTGTCATGCCTGTGTTCTTGGCTCGAACGAGGGCCGCAACGCCGGAGACGTGAGGAGTGGCCATTGAGGTACCTGACATGTACGTGAAACTGTCGCCAAGGAAGGTTGAGTAAATGTCCACACCCGGAGCAACAACGGAGAGATGGGAGCCGTATGTGCTGAATGTGGCCCGATCATTCGTAGGCGTAATAGCACCAACAGCCATAACCCCCGGATAGCCAGCCGGGAACCGGACGGTAGCCTTCCCGTCGTTCCCGGCGGCGGCAACGACAACGACGCCACTTTGAAGCGCGAAATCCACAGCATCTTTCACCAACTGCGAGTACCCGAGACCGCCGAAGCTGAGATTCTCCACCACCCGCGCACTTGGATTGCTGACGGCGTAATTCGCCCCGAAGTCTATGCCGCATACCTCAGTCGTGGTCGTCAAGACTCCCGTACTGTCCGCCGATTTGATCGGAAGGATACTGGAACCCCAGGAGATTCCAGCGATGCCTGCCCCGTTGTTGCCGATGGCCGCGGCGATTCCCGCCACGTGCGTTCCGTGGCCGTTATCATCGTCGGTCGAGCCGCCAGGTACCACGCAGTTCGTCCCCGGTAAGAGCTTACCAGTGAATTCGGGATGAGTACTCGACACGCCTGAATCCACCACAGCGATAACCGAGCTAGCATTCCCAGTCGTGGTGTCCCAGGCAGCAGGCGCGTTAATGTGTTGTGGGCCCCACTGCTTAGTCGCGAAGAACGGATCATTGGGAGTGGTGAGAAGAAGGTGATACACATAGTTAGGCTCGGCATACTTCACACTGGAGATGCCTTGAAGCTTTCGGATAGTATCTACGACAGCAACTCCCTGAGGAAACGCCACGACCGCAGCATTGTGTTGCTTGAATTCTCTCAACACAGTACCGTTGATCTCGTGGACGACTTGTTGGACCTGAGTCCCTGGCACGTACCCGATGACGACCTGTTGAGGCACATGCTCCGCGAGCCCGGCATCGTTCGTTGGCAACGGTGGGGGCCCGATCGCCGGCCTCTGACTTGGTCCGGAAACTCCGAGCAGCCTGGAGCCGGAGGTACATCCTGCTAACAGCACCAAGCTAAGGAGGAATGACCCCCGTAACACCCGCTGCAACTTCCTTTGCATGACGTCCCCTCCTAGGGGAGAATTGTTGTGAAGTTGAAGGGACCATTGAGCGACCCTGCGGGAACCGTCGCAACCAGCCCGCCGCCGTTGGCAAAGGCTAGTGCGACGGAATACGGGGCGTTAGAGGGTCCATACAGGGTTTGCGCCGCCGCCTCGTAGATGTCCCACTGATAGAGCTTTCCGCTTGTCAGCGGGTAGATCGACACAAACCCACTCGCCGCGTAGACAATACTGGTGCTGTCCACGATGCTGTAATTACTCGTGGACCAGGCTGCAGTGGAATCGTTCACGCCCTGGACATAGATATCGTAGAAACGGTCCTGGCCCACAGAAGCGGTTGGGGCCCAGGTGAACGTCGGTACTGTGGATACACTGGTCGCCGTGTTGGCCGGGCTGGCCAGGTTCAGATTGAAGGGAGGAAGCGGTATCACAGACACCGGCGCTGACGGAGCACTCTCTCCCCCGGCGTTAAACGCAGAGACTCGATAATAGACGGTGACGCCCGGGGCCAGGGACGGGTCGGGGTCGTTGTAGAAAGAACCGTTGGATTCCGCTATCTGAACGAAAGGTCCGGCAGCGCTGAAGCTCCGAAACACATTGTATCCGACGGCGCCAACATTGCTCCATTGCACCTGGACGAATAGCGTGGCATTGGACGGGGCCGTCAGCAAATTGATCGACCGGCCGTTCACTTTCATGAGATTGGGATCCTGCGTAAGGTGAAGTGTGGAGAACCGCTGAGCTCGCTGTGCTGAGAAGAGACCCAGGCTCTGTCCGGTGGTGACTGCGGTCAGGAAGACTCCCGGCGTTGCAGGTGGACTGCCTGAAACGGCATTATTCACCGTGAACCCGACCACAAACTCGGCGACATTCTGGTTCAGATCGTAAGTGATGATATCGACGAAAGCCGCCCCGTTCGCCAGCAGCGTACTATTGAGCGTGAAGTTGGCAGAGCTCATATCGGCGACTGACGCCTGAGGAAGAGCGTTCATGTTGCTGGTCCGCACATCAATCCGGCGGACCGGGTTACTGACCGCCACCACGCTGACGGTAAAGGGGATCGTGGCATTTACGTTCTGTCCCGGAGCCAGCCCGCTCACTGAGATCGAGGGGGCTGACACGTTGGGATTGGTCGGATCAAACACATTGGGCATGATCAGGTTGGCAGTTGTCGTCTGCCCAGGCTGAACAATCACGCCCTGAAACTTGCTGGCGGCCTTCCCCGGCTTGGATGCCGTAATATCGTAGGTCCCGGGTGAGAGGGAGAGAGCATAGCCTCCCTGGGAGTCGGTCGTCGTAGTGGTACCTGCCGGTGTCGCAGTGATCGTTGCCCCGGCCACCGCGGAGCCGCCACGAGAATCGGTCACACACCCGGTCACACTCCCGGAAGCCGGAGAGCAGGGATTCGCTACTCCCGTTGCCCCTCCACCGCACGCCGCGGCGGCGACCAACGTCGCCAGCACGAGCACAATCCCACGCCACGAATGCATGAGAACCCTCCCGTCGGATCGGTCCCTTCGCCGCAATCAGCACCGAAGGCTTAAGAGGGCACCAGGGAAATGACTATTGCACGCGGCTGAGTAAGTGGCAGAGTTGGTGGGATGGGCCGGAGACTACTCAGTGGAGCGACCACAGACGCCTCGCCGAAACCCTGGCTCCTCGCCCCCAGAGGTGCACCGGATTCACACATGGTCTTCTCGGGCGACGGGGGTTGATTCCTGCTCACCAAATGGCGAGGTTGATTTCTAGCCCCTTCTAGGGGGTCGTCAACTGTATTGACCCTCCCGTGATATCGAACGACGGGTCAGGGGCGTCGCCGGTCGGGTCGATTATGGTGAGAAACGTGTCCTTCCGGAGGTCGAGGGTCACGAAGCCAAACCGATCACCTGCCCCAGAGCCGAGTGCGTCGATCGAACGAAGATTTTCATCGACTGTCACAAAGTTCACCTTGATCTTTAGAGGCAAGGGGGGACCGGTGTGCAAATCGGCGAGAGCCACCCTGACCCGCAGAGACTTCTGGTCCGGCGATACCTCCCCATACGGGTAAGGCGTTGGGGGCTTGATCGCTTCAAAACCAAATGGACGGAACGGCGCCGGTGGCACTCGCCCGAAGAAGAAGCGTCCCTGCCGGTAGAGCACGTAGTGGGTCCAGTTGCTGCTGTCGCTTTGCGGCCCGGTCAGGATCGAGTCATCGATGGTGAAGGCAATATAGTAGGAACCTCCGGTGAGCTTCACCGGCCCGGCCAGGTTCATCGTCACGATCAGTTGTGTCCCGACTTGGGCGGACGCTGATCCAGCAAGAACCACTGCCACAAGCGCGGCGACTGCTACTGTACGCATCGTCTTGGACTCCTTCCGCCACTCCTGCCGTCTTCCTGGCCGTTGCATGAACCTAGCGCTGGGGCATCAGCCACCACGGCTGCTCAAACAGGAGCGTCCCCTGGCCGCCAATCCCAATCTTCCCACGCCCCCATGGGATTGCCGTCAGCCATGCTTCCAGCCAGATCTCCTGCCGTGCTCCGAGATAGGTGAGGCTCATGGCCATGCACTCGCAGAACGTCCGCGTCACGCTCACACGGTTGTTCTGGACACTCTGCGTGAAGCTATCCCAGGCGCCACTATACTCGAACCGCCATTCCTTACTCAATTGCACATCGAGCGCGGCCTCCACGCGATCCAGCTGCCCGATGTTGACGTTGTAGCTGCCGGCAAACCCAATGCTCCAGTCTGGCCTGGGCTGGAAAAACGCCTGCCCCACGATGTCCCCGAACTGTTCCGACTGAAAATCATAGAACGCCGTGGCGCGAAGTAGCATGGCCTGCGTATGAAAAGTGAGTTGCGCGTCTGCGACGCTCAGCGTGCCGGCGATCTGATCAAAGACAAACGGGCTGGCTCCGACGGCGGTCTGGGCGGTGTACCCGACCCTGGCCTCAAAAGCGGAGGCCACCGCTCTCGCGTATTCCAGCCGACCACCGTAGAAAAATCGGGCGTCGCCCGTCGTGTACCAGGTTTGGCGCGCAAAGGTGCGCATGCCCACAGTTCCCCCGGCCAGCGGCAGGGGCCCCGAGACCGTGACCTGCACATCGGCCCGCCCGGCGTCGAGTACCCCACCGGTAGGGCCGGGAATCGTTTCCCGAAACTGCGCCAGGCCCGCCGTCGCCGAACCCCACAGCGGAGTATCTCCTATATTAAACGCATTGAGGGTCAGCGTCAGTTCTGGCAGGCGCTCCAGCGTGTACCGATCGTCGGCGGTAAATCGGTCGCCATCCAGGTCCCACCGGGTTTCGGTGACCAGCGTGGCGGTCATATTCTCGCCGAAGTAACGCAGCGTGAACCGCGGGAACAGTTCTTCGTCGATACCTGCCGGTCCGGCGTTCTGACTGTAGTCCAGGAGTACGTCGGCCGCAAGACGCGGACCGAGATTCTGCGTATGTGCCAGCCGTGACGTCAAGAACGACACAGGCCCCAGCGAACTCTGGGTCAAGGTGCTGAATAGGTACGTGGACGACCACGGCGACTGCGTGCTGATATCCGCGGCGACGAAAAAACCGGAAGTGGGTGAGCCGAGCATCGAGCTGGACTCGTCGTAATCCGCGAAGAGACGAGCCGTGACATCTCCCAGGCGCTGCAGGTGGTTGACGACTGCATGTTGATCTGCGCCGCCGGTCTGCCGGTTCGCCAGCCAGTAGAGCAACACCGACCCCTCAGCAGCGCCGGTCTTGTAGAGATGCTCAATTCCCGTGCCGACACCCAGCCGCTCGAACCAGTCTGCGTGGACAAAGCCATAGTGACGTTCATTGAGAAAATAGGCCCAACTCGTCCTGATGAACCATCCTTCGGCGTCCGAGTACCCTACGGTGGGGGCGATCCTGGTGTCGCGACGCTCGCGGAGGAAGATCATGAAGAACGGTACGGTGAACAGCCGGTGGCCGGCCACCCACAGGGACACCTGCCGGCCGACGATTTTGTCACCCGGGAAAATGCTCAATTCTGCGGCCGTGGCAAAGACGACTGGATCTGGCTCCTCGCAGGTCGTGGCGTATCCTTTTCGGATGGTCACAAACTGCTTTACGTCGCTGGCCATCTCTTCCGCCTTCAGTGTGACCGCACCAAGGACCCATGGACTTCGATACTCCGTGTGCGCGTTGAAGAGCGTCCCGGTGCGGGTTCCCAGGTTGTAGGTGAGCATGTCGGCGAGAACAGATTGCCCGGCGGCGTCCAGCCGGACGTGCCCCTCGGCACTCACCAGGCTGGTCTGAAGATCGGCCACGAGGACATCGGCTCGAATGGTGACGTCCCGGGTGGTGAAGACCACATTCCCCTGCGCCGTCAGGATGCGCGCCTGTCGGTCAAACTTGTAGGAGTCCGCTTTGAGTGTGGCCGGGAATTCCTGGAGTTCCTCCTGGGCTTCGGCGGACCGCGGGAAAGTGAGGAACAAAGATGTCAGGACGGTGACGGTGAGGACTGCGCATACCCGCCCCCACCGGAATCCCATCGGGGCGCTCGGAGGCCGCTATCTCCCCGGTTTCAGGGCGAACTCCGTGACAACGTTGCCCGTGGCCTCGACGGTCTCGTCGGCCAGGGAGATGACAACCACGTCGGCGCGCAGCCGGCTGCCGTCCCTGTCCAGCAGCACGACATCACCCGTCATCGTGAGGCGCCGCTCGCGGTCGGCATAGACTGCCGCGGACGCGGATGCGGAGCGTCCCTGCTGTTTCACGGTCAGGTTCCCTTCCGCCCGCGCCGTGCGTTCCTCGGTGAGAATGACCAGCCGGTCGCAGGTCAGGACTGCACGAGAGGCCAGCAGCCGCTGGGTCACATCGTCGCGAGGCGATTCGATGACGCCCTCCTGAACAAGGTGCTCTCCACTCTCCTGCTCGACAATCACGCCGCCGTCCAGCTCAAGCCGGCCCGCCTCCGGCAGGTACCGTAGGCGGTGGGCTCGGACGAGCCGGCCCGGCTGCGTAACCACCACGTCTGGAGCGACCGCCTCGCCGGCCGCAGCATCGTACCGCATCTCCGCAGTGTTCACGGTCACGTCCTTGTGGGCGATCCTCACCGCGCCGAGGAAGAACGTCCGCCGCTTCTCCAGGTCGAACTCCATCTGATCCGCGCGGACCGTGATACCCCCCTGGCTCAGCATTGGGTCGCCCAGGGCACGTGCCATCTTGCGGGTCAGATCATAGGTCACCGTGCGTGCACTGAGCGTGGTATCGCCTTGCCGGACGGTCACCTCCCCAAACACGTATGCGATCTGTGACTCGTGCTCCAGGCGGAGCCGCTGGGCCCGCACCTCCACGTCACCCAGGGTGAGTCGCACGCCCCCCTCGGCCAGATACGCCTTACTCTTCGCGTCATACCGAACGTGATCGGCGCGGAGGCGGCCCTGGCCGGCTGCAGGCATTTGCAGGGCCTGCCCCCTCGCCGCCGTGGGTGTCAGCAGCAGGAGAAGCACGAGCATCACAAGCCCTCTCACGGTTTCGCGCCCTCCATGCGGAAGGCGATGTCGACTCCTCCGGAAAGGTCGAGCACCTGATTTCCCACGTCTATGGTCAACTCCTCAGCCGTGAGTTCCTGATCGCCCAGCGCCATCATTACGGCCTGCTGAAAAACCAACTGCTGCGTCACATTGCTCCAGTGCGCGGTGCCGGCCGACACGCGGCCTCCCTGCGGGGTCACCACTTCGACCGGTCCGTGCACGGTCACGTCGCTGCTGTGCCGGTCCAGCACGATCCTGCTGCCTCGGATGCGCAAGACCTCTCGTCCAGCATCGAACACGACGGCCGTGGGGTTGCCTGTGAACGTCGCATATCGCAGATCACGGCTCACCTCTACGCGGTCAGCGTGCAGTTCCGCCTGCTTTTGGCCGTGGTGACGAAGGAAGATGCTGGCCTGGTGCAGGCTGATCG
>VBAL01000123.1:600-1332 GCA_005888595.1 Candidatus Segetimicrobium genomatis | reverse complement strand
ACCCCGGCGACACTGAGGACAAGTCTACGATGGGACATTCGTCGCGGCCCCTGGCGCCAGGCGCTGCAGTAGCCAGCCATCCTCACGAGCCCACAGCGTGATCCCCGCCAGCCCGTAGCACAGGTTGGGCGCCCATGCGGCCAGGAAAGGGTCGAGCCCACCGATCGTTCCCATCGCCTTGAAGATGGACATCAGGACGTAGTATACGAACAATACCGCGATGCTGAGGCCCACGCCCACAAACCGCCCCCCCTGGGCCGCACGCGCGCCAAGCGGTGCGGCCAGGAGCGCGAAGATCGCACTGGCGAAGGGCACGGCGAACTTTCGATAATATTCGACCGCAAACCGCGCATTGCCCGGCCCGCGGCCAAAAAGCGACACGTACTGGTGCAACTCTCGGGCCGTCATCTCTTCAGGCGTCTTTTGTCCGGCAAAAAACGATCCGCCCTCGACGCCCACCGCGAGGTCCATCTGAGCGAAGCCGGCCTCGTAGCGGGTGAACCCCTGCCCGTCCAACTCCCGGATCACGCCTCCGTAGAGGTGCCACACTTCTCCCTCCCAGCGGGCAGCCCCCGCGGTAATCAGTCTAGGAACAGGACCTTCGAGCTCGTAAATCATCACATTGCGGAGCTCCCGATGCGCGTCGTCCGCGCTGCCGATGTAGTACACGCGGTTGCCCGGCCCTCGAAAGAAGACCTGTTCGCGAATCTGGGGAAACGCATCGGCGAACGC
>VBAL01000123.1:0-480 GCA_005888595.1 Candidatus Segetimicrobium genomatis | reverse complement strand
GGCCTAGCCCCAGCACAATCCCAACCAGCGTCGATACCGGAAAGGTGATGACCAGGATGGCGGGCAGCTTGTAGATGAGCAACTCGACGACCGTGCCGGCGCTGACCTGCCGTGACGCAATAAACTCAGCAAGAGTGTAGAGGATGTCGCCAACCAGAATGACGAGGAATGCGCCAACGCCCAGCATGAACGGCGCGAAAATCTCTTGCAGAATGTACCTGTCGGCGATGCTGGTCCGCATGCCAAGGCTCCGGAATACGCGAAACGCCAGGTGAAGCGGGGCTTAAGTTCTGCGGGTTCTCTCGCCGCTCCTGTCACCAACCGCTCTTGCCGCCGTGAGGATTTACGGCCTCGCCTCTGCTGCTCGACAGGGGTAAGGCTCGGCTGAACATCGAAATCTCCCATTGTCCAAAGCAATCAAAGCGGACAGAGCCCTGGGGAAACGCGATGCCCGAAAAGCCCATTGGGCACTTTGCCCTC
>VBAL01000122.1:2650-14959 GCA_005888595.1 Candidatus Segetimicrobium genomatis | reverse complement strand
GCGGCCGGGAGCCCCAGTTGCATACGCTACATCACCGCCCGAACCGCGAATGCTGGGTCGGATCGCCAGATAGAATCAAGGGCGGTGATCCGTTTCGAGATTCGGGTGAAGTCATTGCAGCAGGCCTCCAAGACGCAGGTACCGCAGGATCAGGTCCTCGAACGGAACCGTCGTCGTCGCCCGCACATAGTCGATCTGATGCCGCAGGCAGAACTCCTCCAGCCCGCTCAGAAAGGCATCGCGCGCCCGTGCGTACGCCTCGAGGGCCGGACCATCCACACTGACCTCCATGGCCTGCTGCGTCTCGGCGTCAACCAGCCGCGCGTCGCCTCGAACGGCCGGCACGAGCTCGTCGTCGCTGAGGACGTGGATGACGAAGGGGTCAAAGCGATGATACCGGGCCAGCTTGAGCCCCTCTTCGTAGCCATCCGGATAGAGGAGGTCACTGATGATGAGCAGTAGACCCCGCCGCTTCGTCTTGTGCACGTACTCCCACATCGCCTCGCGAAGGCTGCTCCTGCCCCCGGCCGGCGTGGGCAGCCCGTGGAGAAATTCGAACAACCGGAAGATGTGCCCGCGCCCTCGCCGCGGAGGGAGCAGACGCTCCACGCGGTTCGCAAAGGCAACCGCGCCGACTCGGTCAAGGTTCACAAGCCCAATGTAGCCTACCGCGGCGGCGATCCGGGCGGCGTAGTCAAGTTTGCGCGGCGAGCCCCATGCCATCGAGCCGCTCATATCGACGAACAGGTGGACATTGATGTCCTCCTCCTCGCTGAACAGCTTGATGAACAGGCGGTCCAGACGCGAGTAGATGCTCCAATCGATATGCCGGTAGTCGTCGCCGATCTGGTAGCTGCGGTAGTCCGCGAACTCCACCCCCCGACCCAGGGTGCGGCTGCGTCGCTCTCCGCGCAGACCTGCGCGCACGAGGCGGCGGGAGCGCAGACTGAGGGTATCCAGCTTACGAAGAAAGTGCGGGTCCAGCAGTGTAGTCATTCTCGGATCAACGTGATTCGTGATTCGTCAAACCAACGCAACGTCGTCGTGAGAATTGTACGGCGGTTCCGAATCACGACTCACCAATCACCTCTTTGCGCTTTCAAGTTCAGGCGTCTCCTCCAGGGCGTTCTGAATGATCGCATCGGGGTTGATGCCTTCGGCTTCACCTTCGAAATTGAGGATGATGCGATGCCGCAGCGCCGGCAGGGACAGCACTTTCAGATCACTGAATGCCACGTTCGCGCGCCCGGCGATCAGTGCCCGCACCTTGGCAGCCAGGACGAGCGCCTGCGCTCCGCGGGGGCTACTGCCGTAGCGGACATAGCGCCTGGCCGTGGACGCGGCGGCGGGCGTGTCGGGATGCGTGGCCTGAATCAGCCGCGCCACGTAGTCCTTTACGTGTGAGGCGACCTCGACCTCGCGCGCAAGGCGAAGCATGTCGAGAATCTGTCCCGCGGTGGCGGCGACTTCCGCCTGCGGAACCGCGGCGGCCGTGGTGCGGTCAATGATCTCGACGAGGTCCGGCGCGCTCGGGAACTCCACCCGCAGTTTAAACAGGAATCGGTCGAGCTGCGCTTCCGGCAATGGATAGGTCCCCTCCATTTCGATCGGGTTCTGGGTTGCCAGCACGAAGAATGGCTCCGTCAGTGTGTACGAAGTACCGGCCGCGGTCACGGCGTGCTCCTGCATCGCCTCCAGCAGCGCAGACTGCGTCTTCGGCGTGGCGCGATTGATCTCATCAGCCAGCAGCACCTGCGTGAAGACCGGGCCGCGCTGGAACTCGAAATACCGGCGGCCACTAGCGTCCTGCATCACCACGTTGGTCCCGATGATGTCGGCCGGCATCAGGTCAGGCGTGAACTGGATCCGCGAAAATCCCAGGTCGAGCGATTGCGACAGCGTCTTGACCAGCAGCGTCTTCCCCAAACCTGGGACGCCCTCGAGCAGCACGTGCCCCCCGGCCAGCAGCGCGATCAATACGTGATCGATCAACTCCTGGTGACCAACGATCACGCCGCGCACTTCCCGGCGGATCCGATCGAACGTCTTGGCGAACTCTTCTGGTGTCATGGAGCCTCCGTCAACAAGACGTGATTCGTGATTCGTGATTCGTTAGTACCAAGACAACGTCATCGCATCCGTGCGACGCTTTTGCGAATCACTAATCACGAATCACTAATCACTGTCGTTGTCATTTGAGTTGCGCCAGCCTCTGAAAGTACTGGAGCACGAAGGCCCTGTACTGCGCCGGAATGTGCGCCCGCTCCAGGGCTCGGTCCACCCGCGCCACCAGCGCGGGGGACACTGCCTGTGGTTGCGTCCGTGGGCGTCCGGGCCGTCCGGCGCCGACGACTTCTGAGCTGCTGACCTCGCCTTCGCCCTGCACACCGCGGACCCGCTGAGGTGTCCGCTCAGCCTGGAGGCGCGGAGTGGGCAGGCCGATCTTCTCGTCGACGCGCCCCGCGCCAGGCGTGGATCCTTCCCGCGGGCCTTCGGGGGGAGACGGAGACTCCGAACCGGGCTGGGAGGCGACCTGTCGCTCACCCGGACCTGCGGGCTCCTGCGTCTGGTCCGGCGAGGATTCGCCCTGCTCACTGGCCCGCGGACCCGGTGGACCGGAGGTGATGGCCGCGCGCGATCGCTCCAGTTGCTCGCGCGCGGATTCTAACCCCTCGCGATCGGACATCAGTGTCTCCATGCCCTCCAACATGCGCAGCGCTTGGGTGAGCGACTCGCCCGCACCGGCCATATCTCCGCGGTCCAGTTGCTGCTTCGCCTGCTGCAACTGCTGGCGTACCTGCGCCGGCTGCGTCCCGCCGCCTTCTTGCGTGATCTCAGACAGACGTTCTAAGACGTCTTTCGAGACGGCGCCGGCGTCCTGACGCAGCCGTGAGGTTAGCTCTTGCAACTGCCGGATCTGGCGTTGCAGCGCCTGGCGACGCAGGAGTTCCGATGGCGGCGCAGGCGACGATTGTGGCCTGCCCATCTCGTCGAGACGCTGGTCAATCTGTCGGCGCGTGGATTCGAGCTGCCTGGAGAGTTCGGTAATCCGCGCCAGTGCACTGGCGCGGTCAACGCGCTCCTGCTGCAGCCTTACGCCAAGATCGCGGAGTTGCGGCGCAGCCCGTCTGGTCAGGGGCAGCCGCTCTGCTCGGGCGCGGGATTGCAGCGTCTGCGCGAACTGCTCCAGCCGTAAACCTTCCCGCCGGATCATCTGCTGCGCTCGATGGGCCGGCGTCCCGGGCAGCGCCAGGCCACCGACCAGAACCGGCCACACCACCAACAGCGCGAACAAGACCGGGACCCACCACACGGTCCGGGAGAGCCCCAGCGGAATCGCCTGGCGAAGATCAACGACGCGCAGGCGCGCGGACGCATCGGCGATCACTCGGGCACCGAGCGACGTCAGCGCGCGCGGGGCGAGTCCGAGTTCAGTCGCGGTGCTGGCCCGCTCATCAAGATGCAGGGTGCGATCGAGGATGCGCGCAGCGGCAATCAGGTCGGCGCGGGTAAGGAAGATGACTCCCGCGGCCACCAGCGCTGCGGCCGCAGCGGCCACGATGCCGGCCCAGGGAGAGACGACAGGCACCGGCACGACCACGCCGGCCGCGGAGATCGCAACGAGAGCGGTCATCGTCCATACCGCCGCGCGCACCGCCACGCGCAGCGCGCGATCCAATCGCAGACGCCGCGCCGCCCCGCCGACGATCCGCGTCAGCGCCGGATCCAGCGCCGGATTCATACCTGCATCATATCACTCTCACTTGCGAACGCCTCGATTGTGGATCCTGGATCTCGGATGACTGACCCTTGGTGACGGGGCCCTGCATCCAGCACCTGAGATCCAGGACCCAGGATCGTCATGGTGTTCGAGCTTCGAGGCGCATCCGCTCTACTCGGCGCCGGACCAGGCCGACGCAGACGATAGCGGCGATCGCGTAGGCGCTCGCGACCAGCCACACGACCGGCCGCGCTCCCTCTCGTACCACGACCGCCAGCGCCCGGACCGGACTGAGCGCGTGCCACGGGGCCGGAAGAGCGTTCGCGCCGACGACCACGGCCAGCAGCGTCGCCCAGTGCGCAAAACTCCGCGCAAAGTCTGACTCAAATTCGGCGCTGTACAGCGTGCCCGCCGCCCCGATGGCGGTCGCCGCCGGGATACCGACGAGCGCCGCGCGAAGGAAGACCGCGAGGGGTTCCCCGCGGATCCCGGCGACCACTGCGATGAACGGACCCGCCAGCGCCCACTGCAGCATGGCGAACGATGCGCTGGATAGCACCTTCCCCGCGGCGATCGTCCCCGCGGGGAACGTCGAGGCCGCCAGATCCCACACGGATTTCTCGCCCTCGATGCCAATTTCGCCGCACGCGCAGGCGGACGTAAAGTACATCGTCAGTACGGTGCTCACGACGAGGAACGCCAGCAGGAGGCCTTCCTGCCTGAGTTCGTCGAGCCGACCAAGTTCCGGTGGCAGGGAGAGAAACGTCAGCAAGGCGACAACAATCAGGAATATGGTATGCAGGACCAGCGCCTTCGGGCTGCCCAGACGGTAGCGGACATCTGCGCGCAGCACGGGATTCACGGTCTGTCCTCCGAGGATTCGCGGAGCGGCATTAACACCAGCCGGTAGGCATCCACCCGTATCGATTGTCCCGCAGCCGGCTGCCCGTCGCCGAGTCGCCCCACGAGCCACGCCACAACGTCTGGCGATGACGGCTGCCGCTGGAGGCGCGCCAGCACCTCCTCCATGAACCGGTCACCCACATCGGGCGGGGGATTCGGCTGGCGTGCGAACGGCTCCCACCTGGTCGGATCCAGCAGCGTGGACAGCGTCGCGCCGATTCGCGGAAGCCGGTAGACCTGGCCGCCGCGAAAGATCTGGGCATCGGTGATGTTGAGTGCGCCGCGGTTATCGATCTCTACACGCAGCCCCGCGTCGCTGACCGCAGTGCGCCCGTTCAACGGCATCGACACCACCTGCGAAGCGTCCACGCGCAGCCCGGAGGCGGGCGCGCTGCCGCTGATGGCGGACGGCGCGTCGAACGTCAATGGGCGTGGCTCCACTGGCTGTATCCAGACGTCATCGGCCATCTTGAGCTGAAACGCCCCCCCGTATGGACTGATCAGGGATGCGAACGTACGGACCCGCGCCATGCCGGTACCGGGGATGACCTCGGCGATTGAGGCCTGCACAACCGACGTCCCGGCGCGGCGCGCCTGCAGCGCGAATCCGTACATGACGGTCATGAAGCACACCGCGACCCCGGGTACGGCCAGCCAGCCGCCGCGCACGCGACCGGCATGCCTGAGAACTCTGCGCACAGCCACGACGTAGACGATTGACAAGGCCGCCAGCCACAGCTGTATCGCCCCCGCCAGCGGTCGGCTGGATGGCAGCGCGCTGCCGATCTCGGCTGTCGCGACCCAAGGACGCACGGGGGCATCGAGCGCTCCCCCCCATATGGCCGCCCTGCCGCTCCAGGACCGCAGCTCCGGCGCGAACGGGTCAAACGCCCAGACCAGGACGCTGCCGGTCCCCCAACGCCATCGCCCGCCCATCGGCCCGCCGGCCGCGCCGCGGCGTAGCTTCAGCATCGTCGCCGATATCGGACCGCGCAGGCCGGGCAGAACATCCGGCCGCCGCACTTCGGTCAGCCCTGCCGGATCAGCAGGCAGCATCCGGAGCAGCCAGGGCGCCCGAAGCACGGCCAGCGGCGCGCCCCCGGTCACGAGGAGCCGCCCTCCCTGCACCACCCATTGCTCAAGCGCGCGCTGTTGTGCGGGCGACACTGCGCGCTCGTCGAGATCGCGAACGACCAGAAGCTGGACTCCGGCGTAGCCCTGCCACTGGACTGGAAGATCTACTTCAGTAATGTATGCGGCCCGGATCTTGCGCGTGAGATCAGCGAGAAACTCCAGGCCGGCCGGCTCGTGCGTCAGAGCCAGCACCACCGCCTCGACCGCGCGCGAGGCGGACAGAGGTACTTCGCGGCGCGTCACCTCTCGCCCCGATGCGACCAGACGCACGGTCAGGGCGCGACGTGCGTCAGGAACGAAGACATCGACGGTTATCCGCTGGGGAGCACCGGGCAGTAACCGCACCGGCCGGCGAAAGGACAGCGGCGCGTCGTATCCCTGTACCGGAACCTCGACAACGATCTCGCCGTCAACTGGCATCGAGACCTGCAAATGAACCAGGACCGGGAGCCACGCGCGCAGAGGAATCCATCCGGCCCATCCAACTTCGGCCTGAAGATTGACCGCGGGAGCGCCGGCCTCTCCCCGCGGCGGAGGGTATGGGCCAGCCGGGAGCGCCGCGCGCGACACAGTGGAGGGAATCGAGAGCATGCCCAGCAGGAGGACGGCCCACAGACCGCGGCGCCCTGCACCGTACGGTGCGGGGCGCCGCCGGTGCATGCGTACCGACCGCAGGCCTGCCCTGAGCAGAGTCGAAGGGCCAACGAGAGGAGTCACGCCACGGGCTACGAGGAGGGCTTCGGTGAGGCGTCCTTTGAAGGGGCGTCTGGCGGTGAAGCCCCCGTGGAGCTCATCTTTTCCGGGCTCTTCTTCTCCGGGCTCTTTTTCTCCGTGCTTTTCGTTTCTGCGCCCTTCTTGTCCGCACCGTCGGAGGACGACGGCTTCCGATAGTCGGTGGTGTGGAACCCCGATCCCTTGAAGATCAACCCGACCGACGTAAAGACCCGCCGGGCCGGGCCGCCGCAGACGGGACATGGTCCTGGCGTTCCGCCAACCGCATGGTAGACCTCAAACAGGTGATCGCAGCGTGTGCAACGGTATTCATACAGCGGCATCAGCAAAACCCTCTTTCTGCAATCATTTCCATATATAGAAATGCCCTTCCCCGATGTCAATATTCCCCCGAACCACCGTTGAAACGTTGGGACGTTGGACCGTTGAAACGATCCCGCGGTAGCCAGCTTTGTCGCTTCAACGGTTCAACGCTTCAACGGTTCAACGCCGTTGCAGTGTGGCAAGCCAGATCGGTCCCTTGAAACCGCCGGTATTCGTGCCAAACGCGAGATGGCGGCCGTGCGTACTCCATCAGGTACGAGTACAGATGCAGGTGCCCCGATCCGTCGGCGTTTGCCATCCAGAGCTCGGCGTGAGCTTCGTTGGAGACTTGCGCAAAGACGACCTTGTCCCCCTGCGGAGACCAGGCCAGACCTGTATACCGTCCGGCCGCCGGCGTCACCGCGAACCTGGCGCTGCCATCCAGGCGGCTGAGCACCACCTGTCCCACTCCAACCGCAGCCTGATCACCACTCACCGTCGCCAGGTAGCGACCGGTCGGCGCGAGGCGCAGCATCGTGGCAAGCGCGGGCAGCAGGATCCGCTGACGGTCGGGATAGCTGATGCGCACGCGCCATACCTCGGTCATCGCAGAATCTGTCGCGGTCGACAACCCGTACAGCAGGTAGAGGTTGTCGGCGAACCACTGTAGATCATGGATAGTGCGGCCCGGCGTCGCACGGGTTACCATTCGCCTGAATCCGCCGTCGCGGCTTACCAGCCACAACTCAGACCGCGGCTGGCCCTCCACGGTGCGGCGAATCACGACGGCCAGCTTATCGCCGCCCGGGGCCCATGCCAGCTCCATCGCCGATCCGGGCAGCGGGATAGCCCGGCGGTCGGTCCCATCAGGTGACAGCGTCCACACGGCGCCCCGGTCGATGAGCGCGAGCAGGTTCAGTGGCCCCGACCAGGACAGCGCGGTCACCGCCTCGGCCGGCGCGATGTCCTGTTCCCCGCGGTCCAGCGCGTACACCCGCAGCCGGTGATCGCTGCTGTAGGCCAGGGCCCGGCCGTCTGGTGACCATACCGCAGGTGATAGCGCGGGACGATCCGCAATACGACGGACCGCGGCGACCTGCAGCTGCCGCGTGCTCTCCGGCGCAGCCGCGCGGCGGACCTCACAGGCGCTCGCCAGCAATGAGGTGAGGACGATGGCGGCGAGCGCCAGTCTACCCGGTCTCCACGGTCTCCCCAGTCTACCTGCGCGCGGAGGCCTGCTAGACAATTCTGCCATTGCTATTCACACTTAGCGGGAGGCATTCAGACTGGGAAGACCGGGAGGACTGGGGAGACTCGGTTAGACAACCGGATATTTGCCTTCGGCAAGTTCGCGGGTCAGGGTCGTGATGTTGACCAGTTCGCGCTCCATAATCTCCTGCACGCGGCGCCGTGCCGCCTCCTGGCGCGCCCGCTTGGCCAGGATGATCTGCGCGGCGGCGATCTTGGGATGGTCGATGGCGGCGCCGATCTGGCTGAGCATCCACACGTACACTTCGCGAATGCCGCTCACCTCCCGGTAGATGCAATCCGCGACCTGGTGCGTCATGATGGTGTAAATCTTGCCCACGTGCGACACGGGATTCTTCCCGGCCGCCGCCTCGGTGCCCATAGGCCGGTTCAACGCAATCACACCGTTCACTTTGTTGCCGCGACCGATCTGCCCGCTGTCACCGCTCTCCGCGGAGGTCCCGGTCACGGAGAGATACATGCCACCCATCCCGCGGCCCTGCACATCCAGGGTATTGAGCGCCACCGTAATCTTGTGCAACGTCTTCGCCTCGGTGCGCGCGAATTCCTCGATCGCCTCATGCATCTGGCCCTTGCGCTTAAAGTACGTGGCCTCCGAATCGATGAACCGGTCCACAAACGCCACGGCGGCAGTCAGGTTGAGCTCATCGCCTCGCCGGAACCCCATCACTTTGATGTCCTCGCCGGCCTCGGGGAACTGTTGCTTGAACGCCGTGGAGTTCATGTAGCGCTCGGTCTGCAGGACCAGCCGCTCCGTTTCCGTCAGGGGGGCGTAGCCCACGGCGGCGGAGGTGTCGTTGGCGCCGGGGACGTCCCGGCTGAAGATATCCACGAGTTCTGGCGAACCGGGCTTGATCTGCACATCGTACCGGACGTGCTCATCGGGGTCGACGAATCGCAGGTGCTCGCGGATCCACCGCTTGGCCGTGGTGATGGCGATATCTTCGATGGGGATTCGCTTCCCGTTCATCCCGGACGTGGCGCGGTCGCCAAAGATCAGCCGCATGGGATCTGTCACCCGGCCGCCCCCCAGGCGGATCTCTGCGTTTCCGGCGACAAGGAAGCCCTTGTCAATGTTATGGTGGAGGATGACGCCGAACTGCCGCAGGTACTCCCGGCTGAGTTCGATGCTGACTCGTTCCATGATCGCGTCGCAGATGGAATCGGGGTGGCCCTGCCCCTTCCGCTCCACGATCTCTACCTCGTGTTCGGACACTGGCTTGCCCGAGAGTACCTCGACCGTAATCGACCGCACCTCTCTGCCTCCTGTCTCGCGGGGTGAAAATTCGCGGATTGTTGGATCACTCCTACTTAGAAGAACACAGAACGCAGATGGCAGAACGCACACTCCTACTGTTCGCCAAAGCCTGTGGATCTGCTTTCTGCGTTCTGCGCTCTGCCCTCTGCGTTCTCCAGGCTTTCACTTAAGATCATACCCCGGAACGTGGGCGGCGCCGGGCGAAGATGGGAACGAGCACGATCCCGGCCATGAACCCGCCGACATGCGCCCACCAGGCGACTCCGCCCCCGCTACTGCCGATCGATCCCAGCCCATAGAGAAACTGCAGGAGGAACCACAGCGGAAGGAACACGATCGCCGGAATCGCGACGGTGGTGAAGAACACACCGAAAAAGGCCAGCGACCGGATACGCGCGCGGGGAAAGAGCATCAGGTACGCCCCCAGCACGCCGGCGATAGCCCCGCTGGCGCCGATGAGCGGAAGCGGCGACGCCCGGTTGACAAACGCGTGCGCCAGGACAGAGACGATCCCGACGAGCGCGTAGAAGATCAGAAAGCCGCCGTGACCCATTCGATCTTCCACGTTGTCGGCAAAGATCCACAGGTAGAGCATGTTGCCGAGCAGGTGGAACCAACTGCCGTGCATGAACAGGGACGTGACCAGCGTGGGTGCTCTGGTCACCAGCCCGCCGGGTGCCGTCAGCGCCGCGGGAGTCGCGCCGTACGTGCCGACGAAGCGCTCCCGCGCCGCTTCTGACCCCAGCCCATACGACATGTACAGGAAGACGGCGGTGCACGTTAGGATCAGGAGAATCGTGATGACCGGTCGCGACGACGAGGGGTTGTAGTCGCGCAGGGGAATCATGCCGCGGCGTTGGCATCCTCCCAACGCACTTCATCCACGCCTTCGACCTCGCCGAGCGCGACGAGCAACTCGTCACGGCTCACCCGCGGCGGGAGGCGCAGTGCCAATTCCAGCATGACCCGATCGTCGCTATGTCCCGACAGCTCCACCTGCTCGATGTTCACGCCGAAGACACCCAGCGCAGCACCGATCTTCCCCAGCTGCCCAGGACGATCGGCCATCACCATGACTACGTGGCCTAGGCCGCGGCGGGGGATGCGAACCTCGAAGACCTTGAACAGGGTGAGGACGCTGACGACGATCACGGTGGTAAAGAGCGCGCCGGCGTAAAATCCGATGCCGGCGGCCGTTCCGATCGCGGCCACGGTCCATAGGCTGGCGGCCGTCGTCAGGCCCTGCACGCTGGCGCCCGTGCGCCAGATGGTGCCGGCGCCCAGGAAACCGATCCCGACGACGATATTGCTGGCCACGCGCGCCGGGTCCGCTCCGGTGCCAAAGAAGCCCACGGCAGACACCAGGGTGAACAGGGCTGCTCCCACCGACACCAGGATGTGCGTCCGGAATCCGGCCGGCTTCTCCGCGCTCTCGCGCTGCCAGCCGATCACGCCGCCCAGCACCATGGCCAGGAGGAGCCGGACCGCGGATTCGCCGATCTGTTCCCAGGAGTTCATGAAGCGGCGGCTTTCTCGCGCGCGATCGCCTCTACCTGTTCCATCAGCGCATCAACCAGCCGATCCTCCGGCAGGCTGGCGATGACCTTCCCGCCGCGGAAGAGCAGTCCCATCCCTCGGCCACAGGCGATCCCCAGGTCAGCCATGCGCGCCTCGCCAGGACCATTTACCGCGCATCCCATCACCGCCACCTTCACAGGAGCGTCGAGCTTGGCGAGCCGCCGCTCCACTTCCTGGGCGATCGTGATGATGTCGACCTCGGCCCGACCGCACGACGGGCAGGCTACCAGCTGCACGCCCCGCGTGCGCAGCCCCAGGCCTTTGAGGATTTCAAACCCCACCTTGACCTCTTCCACCGGCTCGGCGGCCAGCGACACCCGGATCGTGTCTCCGATGCCGCGGGCCAGAATGGCTCCGATGCCCGTGGCGGACTTGATGCTGCCGGCCCAGGCCGTGCCGGCCTCGGTGATGCCAACATGGAGCGGGTAGTCGACCAGACCGCTGATCATCGCGTAGGCCTCGACGGCCATCGGCACATCGGACGCTTTCACCGAAATCACGATGTCGTGAAAGTCCAGATCCTGGAGGACCTTGATGTCTTCCATCGCGCTCCGGACCAGCGCCTCGGCGCACGGTGTGCCGAATCGCCGGAGGATGGCCTTGGACAGCGAGCCGATGTTGGCGCCGACACGGATCGGCACCCCGCGTTCTTTGGCCGCCTTGGCGACGATGCGCGTCCGATCCCGGCCGCCAATGTTGCCGGGGTTGATACGCAGTTTGTCCACCCCGGCTTCCAGCGCAGTCAGGGCCAGCCGGTAGTCGAAGTGGATATCGGCGACAATGGGGATGGGGCTACGCGGCTTGATCGCGGCGAGTGCGCGCGCGGCCTCCTGATCAGGGACAGCCAGCCGGACGATCTCGCACCCCTCGCCGGCCAGTTGGTAGATCTGCACCAGCGTGGTTTCGACATCGCGCGTGTCGGTGATCGTCATCGACTGGACGGAGACGGGCGCGCCGCCGCCAATCTCCACCTTGCCGACGCGGACCCTGCGGGTGTGCTGCCGAGGCGTCGTCATCGTGTCTCTTGTGTGCGGGTTAGAAGTTTAGGAGTTTGGAACACCAGGTACACACCCGTGCGACATCGCGCACGCTCAATGTTATCAGCAGCAAGATGAGAAGCGCAAATCCAATCATGTGGATGTAGCCCTCGCGCCGGGGATCGACCGGCCGCCGCCGCACCGCCTCCACCGCCAGGAAGAAGAGCCGCCCACCGTCCAGCGCGGGGATCGGCAGCAGGTTGAAAATGCCAATCAACACGCTCATCGCCGCGGCCGTGTACAGAAACATCTCGCCGCCGCCCCGGGCGGTCTCCCCCAGGAACGTCACAGCGCCGACTGGGCCCATGAGCGAATCCATGCCTTGTCTGGGGTGGGTGATCAGGGCGGCCAGCGCGGTCAGTAGCGCGCCCGTC
>VBAL01000122.1:0-2484 GCA_005888595.1 Candidatus Segetimicrobium genomatis | reverse complement strand
TCGTGTCGATGACCTCTTCGCCGCTGGCCATCGGCCGGCCGTTGATGGCCACGATGGTGTCTCCCGCCTGCAATCCAGCCTGTTGCGCGGGGCACGGCACCTTGTGGCCGTTGTCGACGCAGTCTGTGAGCAGCTGCCCGATGCGGTTGGTCACCCCGCTGGGCACGCCCAGGACCAGCGCCAGCCCAGATAGCAGGATAAGCGCCAGCAGCAAATTCATCAGCGGCCCTGCCGCCAGGACCGCCATGCGCTGCCACACGGACTTGGCGCGAAACGTGTGCGGCCCGCCGCTATCCTCCAGCTCCTCGCCGGCGAGCTTGACGTACCCGCCGAACGGCACCAGGTTGATGGCGTACACGGTCTCCCCGCGTGTCACGCCGACCAGCTTCGGTCCAAACCCCACCGCAAACGCGTGCACGGTGATGCCCACGCGCTTGGCCACCAGAAAGTGCCCCAGCTCATGGGCGAAGATCATGATGCCGAACGCGATGATGGCCGCGATCAGGTTCGTCGACATTAGCTCACCAGATCCGCTGCGGCCTGGGCTCGAGCCTGCCCATCCGCAGCCAGAATATCCTCCACGGTCGGCGCCGCCACAGGCCGGTGGCCGTCCATCGCCCGCCGCACTGACCGCGCGATGTCGAGAAACCGAATCTTGCCGGCGAGAAACTGTTCCACGGCGACTTCGTTACTCGCGTTGAGGACCGCTGGCATCGTCCCGCCGGCCGCCAGCGCCTCATAGGCGTACCCGAGGCACGGATAGCGCGCCAGGTCTGGCTGCTCAAAGGTCAGCGTCAACTGGTCCCAGGACAGTTTCGGAGCATCCCAGGGCAGCCGGGCTTCGCCCCGCAGCGCGTAGGCGATGACCAGCCGCATGTCGGGAGGCGCTAGCTGCGCTTTCAGGCTGCCATCAACGAACTCGACCAGCGAGTGCACGATACTCTGGGGGTGGATCACCACGTCGATCCGATCGGCCTCGAGGCCGAAGAGCCAGTGCGCCTCGATCACCTCCAGACCCTTGTTCATCAGCGTGGCCGAGTCCACGGTAATCTTCTTGCCCATTTTCCAGGTCGGATGCGCCAGGGCTTCATCGGGCCGGACGTGGGCCAGCGATTCCAACGGCCGGCGGAGCAGCGGTCCACCCGATCCGGTAAGCAGGACTCGCCGCACGCCAGAGCTCGGTTCCCCGCGCAGGCACTGCATGATGGCGGCATGCTCACTGTCGATCGGCAGCAGCCGTCTGCCTGTCCGGCGTGCCTCCGCCATGACCAGCGCCCCGCCTGTGACCAGCGTCTCCTTGTTGGCCAGGGCCACGTCGCGGCCGGCCCGCAGCGCGGCCAGCGTGGGAAGCAGTCCGGCGATCCCGACGACGGCTACCAGCACCAGGTCGGCCTCACCCCACACCGCCAGCTCACGCATCGCCTCGGGACCGGACAGAATCTCGACCGGCGCGGGGACGCCGGCGCGCAGCCGCTGCGCGGCCTCCGTGTCGGTCACCGCGACCACGTGCGGGCGAAACTCCTGGATCTGCCGGCGAAGCGTGTCGACGTCGCGTCGGGCGCCCAGGCCCGCGACTGTAAACTCCCCCTGGGCGCGGCGGATCACGTCGAGCGCCGACCGTCCGATCGAGCCTGTGGATCCGAGAATGATGAGCCGCGAAGATGCCATCGTTAGCGCAGCGCCGCCCTGAGCATCGCGGCTGCCACCAGCGACAGATACGCAAACGGCACCGCCACAAGGACCCCGTCAAACCGGTCCAGGACGCCGCCGTGCCCGGGAAGAATAGTTCCAGAATCCTTCACGCCGGCGCGGCGCTTCATCGCCGACTCTAGGAGATCACCACTCTGGGAAACCACGCTCGCCATAGCCCCCAGGATCGCACCTCCGCTGGCGTGGAGTCCCCACACTGGAGCGCCCAGCAATCCAGCCACTGCCCCCGCCACCAGACCGGCCGTCGCGCCTTCCCAACTCTTCCCCGGACTGATCTGCGGCGCGATCTTGTGCCTCCCGGCGGCGAGGCCAACAAAATAGGCGGCGATGTCATTCGCCCAGATCACCGCAAACAACCACCCCAACGACGCAAACGATGTTTCTAGTCGCCAGCGCAGTAACAGCCCCGCAGGCAGTCCAAGATAGACAGCCCCGACGAGTACGGCCTTCCATCCTCGCCACCGGGCCTCTGGCACGAGCGAAGCCGTGAGACCGGAGCTCAGCGCAATGGAAAGCACCGACAGGGCTCCTAAGAAAAATAGCGCCGCGAGCAGTCCGGTGGCCCTCAGCGCAAGGATGGCAACAAGCAGGACACCCGCAAACGTCATCGCCTGGCCAGCCCGCGGCACGTCCGGATGCAGCCGGCCGAACTCCACGGCGCCCAGTAGAACGATGCATCCCAGCAACGCGCCCCACCATGCGCCTCCAAGCCACAATCCTCCAAGCAGCAGCGGCGCGCCGAGGACGGCGGTCAGGGTACGCGGCCCAAGACCT
>VBAL01000121.1 GCA_005888595.1 Candidatus Segetimicrobium genomatis | reverse complement strand
GTCGAGGGGGAGAGCCCCACCGTCTTCCACGTTTGTCTGATATGATAATCTGCGATGACACTGGAAGAGATCAAATCGACCATCGAGTCTGACCGCGCACGCCTCGAAGAGATCCGGAGGCATCTTTGACGTTTCCGCGAAAGAGGCGCGCATCGCTTCGCTGCTAGAACTGATGCAGCGCTCCGACCTGTGGAGCAACCCTGACCAGGCGAAGAACCTCGGGCAGGAGCTGAGGACCCTCCGCTCCCAGATCGAAGACTTCACGAACCTGCAGCGCCAGATCGAAGACCTGGTCGTGCTGGCCCGGCTGGCCGAAGACGACCCCGGGGGCCTGGATCCGCAGGAACTCGCGGCCGACGCGCAGCGCGCCCACCAGAAGCTCCAGCAATTGGAGTTGATGACGCTGCTGTCGGGTGAACATGACCCAAGCAACGCCATCGTCTCGGTGCACGCCGGAGCCGGCGGTACGGATTCCCAGGACTGGGCGCAGATGCTCCTGCGCACGCATGCGCCGTGGTGGGTCCTCCCCGTTGTGCTCTTTGGGTTCCTCGGGGCGTTCTCACTGCTCGGGATCAAGAGCGCGACGATGATCATCAGCGGCCCGTACGCGTACGGGTACCTGAAGGGCGAGCGGGGCGTCCATCGCCTGGTCCGTCTGTCGCCATTCGATGCCGCACACCGCCGTCACACGTCGTTCGCCCTCATCGACGTCATTCCAGATGTGGAAGAAGTCGAGGTCAACGTGCGCGACGACGAACTGAAGGTGGAAACCTACCGCGCCGGCGGGGCCGGCGGGCAAAACGTCAACAAAGTCGAGACCGCAGTCCGGATCACGCACCTTCCCACCGGGATCGTGGTGCAGTGTCAGAACGAACGGTCCCAGCACGCGAACCGCCTGACGGCGATGCGACTGTTGCGCGCGAAGCTGGCGGAGCTGCAGGCGGAACAACACCAGCAGCGGCTGGCAGAACTGCGCGGTGAGTATAAGGAAGCGGCGTGGGGCAATCAAATCCGCTCCTATGTGCTGCATCCCTACACGCTGGTGAAAGACCACCGCACCGGCGAGGAAACCGGTGATGCAGAGTCGGTGATTGACGGGAACCTGGACCGGCTCATTGACGCCTACCTCAGGCGGCAGCTCGCACCCCGTTCGTAGCTGTGATCACGGCCGAGGTGAGGTGAACTCATGCCGAGAACGCTGCTCGCCGCTTTTGGGGTGGGGCTGGTGGCGGCCCTTGCCGCGCTGGGGATGCGCGCATCGATCGAGGCGTCCTACCGCGACGTGGAGATCGTCTTGGACGGGCCGGATTGGGAGGCGCTGGCGATCCGGGAGGGTGCGGATCCCCTTGCATACTTCGCCCGGGCCCGCGAGCATGGTGCGACGGCGGTGGCCGTGTACGAACAAACGCTCAAGCGACTCGCCGAGAAGGGCAAGGCCGCTTACATAGGCGGCGGACAACTGGTCAGCCACTCGCGGATAGAGCCACTCGCGGCGCCGTTTCGCGATCTTGTGGCCGGCGGCGCGGCCCGGTCCGGGATGCTCTACATCGCTGCGCCACCGGAGTTGCTCGAGTTCTTGCAGACCGGCTTCGGCGAGGTGCTGGGCGCGGCGCAGGTGCGCCGCACGTTCGGGTTGCTTGAGGTCCCCGGATTACTCGAAGAGCTGGAAGAAGCACCGCTGGGTTACATGCCGCAGGACCTCGCCCCATACGTACGTCTCGGGCTGCGCCCCGTGCTCCGCCTGCGCAATTATCCCGGGATCGCTGCGGGCGGCCTGCGCGCCAAAGTGGCGCGGCTGGCGCGGTTGGGCCGCGGGTATCCGGTCGTGTTCGACAAGACCGAGGTGCTGGGCTATGCGGGTCTGATTCCTGAGACCGCCGCCGCGCTGCGATCGGCCGGCTTCCCCTACGGGCGCATCGAGGTATTTTCGGTCCGGCGCAAGCAGCGAGGGGAAGATCAACTCGCGGCGCAGATGCGGCCCAATGTGATCCGGTTGTTCAGCCTCACCGCCGAGGAACTCCTGGCCCTGACCCCGGCGTCGGTGCGAGACAAGTTTGTCCTCGCGGCGCGGGAGCGCAACATCCGCATCCTGTACCTGCGGCCGATCCTGCCGACTGCCGGGAACGTCGGGACCCAGACCAACTTGATGCTCCTCGACCAGATGGTCGGCGACCTGACGCGCTTTGGATTACGGCCGGGTCCCGCGCGAGCGCTTCCGGAGATCCGGATTCCTCCGGTGCTGATGCTGCTGGTGATTCTGGGCGCACTGGCGGCGATGGCGCTGAGCCTGATGCTGCTCGGCCGCGCTGTGGGGATTGTGGTGTCCACGCGGTTTGCGTGGACGCTGGTGGGGATCGGGATCGCGGTCAGCCTGCTCACCATGACGAGTGGGCCATGGGCGCTGTGGCGAAAACTCCTGGCGTTGGGAACGGCATCGGCGGTGCCCGTCGTGGCCATCGCGGTGGCGTCACCCCACGCGGGTGTCCGTCCCATGATCGCCTCCCTGCGCACGCTGTGGGTGGCGTCGGTGATCTCACTGGCCGGCGGGGTGCTGGTGGCAGCATTGCTCTCCGGCTGGGAGTTCATGATGGCGGCCGATGTCTTCCTCGGGGTCAAACTGGCTCATCTACTCCCCGCGATCCTGGTTGGCGTCGTGCTCGCGACCGCAGACCGCCCGCCGCGGCACTGGCGGGAGGGCGTGGCGCAGTTATGGGCGTGGTCGTCGCGACCGTTGCTGTTCCGTTACGCGGCTGCGGCGCTTGTGGTGGGTCTGGCTGCGGTCATCCTGGTGGCGCGCAGCGGCAACTTTGGGCTGCCTGTCCTGCCGGTTGAAGAGCGCCTCCGCACGCTCACTGGAGACCTGCTGGTGGCGCGACCGCGGACGAAGGAATATCTGATCGGACATCCCGCGCTCATGCTGGCGGCTGCCGCGGCCGCGGTCGGATGGCGCCTGGCGGTCGCCCCGCTGGCGGCGGTCGGCGCGATCGGGCAGGCTGGGATTATCAACAGTTTCTCTCACATTCACACCCCCCTGCTGTACACGGCCTGGCGCACGGGAAACGCGCTGGTGCTTGGGAGCATACTGGCCACCGCGGGGCTCGCAGTGGCACGCGTTGGGTGGGCGCTGGTGTCCCGGCCAGACCGGTCGTCACGGCGCAGACCCTAGCTTTTATGCGCATCGTCGTCTCCGGCTACTACGGTTTCGGGAACGGAGGCGACGAGGCTGTGCTCGAGGCCATCGTCGGAGCGCTCCGTGCCCGCATTCCGCAGGCCCACGTGGTGGTGCTGTCCGCAGCGCCAGACCAGACGAAGTCGCTGCACGGCGTGGCCGGGGTGTCGCGCACGACCGGGGCGCTGCCCGCCATGGCAGGCGCGGACCTATTTATCAGCGGCGGCGGGACGCTGATTCAGGATGTGACCAGCGCCCGCAGCGCCCTGTACTATTTAGGGCTCCTTGGACTGGCGACGGTCCTGGCCCGTGCCACGATGGTGTACGCGGCGGGCATCGGTCCGTTGCGGCGAGGCTGGCTTCGGACGTTGGCCACAGGGGTTCTTAACCGCGTCACCCTCATCACGGTGCGGGATGAGGATTCCCGCAGGCTGCTCCAGGAATTGGCCGTGCGCCGGCCCGTGCAGGTGGTCGCCGATCCCGCGTTCGCCCTGGAACCCGTTCCGGCCGCGGAGGTCCGCGATCTTGTCGGTGTCCCCGGTGCCCCTCGCATCGGCGTGGCGTTGCGGCCCTGGCGCGACGGAGGTTTCCTCGAACCATTGGTCGATGGGTTGCGCGCGGCCTGCCGGGAGATAGGGGCAGAGGTCGTCGCGCTCGCATTTCATCCAGAGCGCGATCTCGCCGTGTGCGTGCAGGCCGCCCGTGCGATGGGTGGTCGTGCGCTGGCAGGTCTGTCCCCGCGCGAGATGATGGCGGTTGTGGGCGCTCTGGACCTGGTAGTGGGGATGCGACTCCACGCGCTGGTGTACGCGGTGGCCTGCGGCGTACCACCTGTCGGGCTCTCCTACGATCCCAAGGTCGAAGGGTTGCTGACACGCGTCGGGGTGGGGCGGCTCCTTCCGCTGCCCGCACTCACCGCCGAAGGGGTTCGCCGGGAGGTGCGTGCCGCCTGGGACGAACGACACGCAGTGCGTGCTCGCCTTGCGGCGCAGGCGGTGTCGCTGCGGGAAGCCGCGTTGCGCGCCGCCGATCTTGCCGCGGTTTTGCTCGCTTCCAGTGCCGGGGGGCGGGGGGAATAACGAAATTCGGCGCGCAGTCGCCCGAAAAGGACGCAGGAGGAATTCATTGTGGGCATACGAAATAGTGGAAGTCCAATGGAGCGGGTGGTGGTCGGAGCAGTGAGGGAGAGAGCCCCAATGCCGGAGGTGCTCAAGGTCGGGGCGGACTCGAAGCCCAAGGCCGTCGCGGGTGCTGTCGCCGCCGTGCTGCGGGAGAAGGGATCAGTCGAGCTGCAGGCCGTTGGGGCAGGCGCTGTGAACCAGGCGGTTAAAGCGATCGCCATTACCCGGGGATTTGTAGCTCCTAATGGGATCGACATCATCACAATTCCTGCGTTTACCAAGGTCATGATTGACGGAGAGGAACGTACGGCCATCAAGTTTCTGGTCCAGCCCCGCTGACTGTTTCCCCTCAGCGTTTCCCACAAGGTTCTCTTCCCATAACTCCACGGTTGGATTCCCGCGGCGACAGCGGCGCCGGCGGGCACGGCCGTTGGCGGACCAGGGCACACAACGATTCGTGGTAATGTAGAGACGGAATGGTGGAGAGCGGCGCCTACGGCGAACTGAAGCTGTTCTGCGGCACCGCGAACCCTGCGTTGGGCGAGGAGATCTCGGCCTACCTGCACATTTCGCAGGGCCGGGTCAACATTACCCGATTCGCTGACGGTGAGATCTACGTGCGGTTCGAGGAGAACGCGCGCGGGGTGGACGCGTTTGTCCTCCAATCGACCTGCCACCCGGTGAACGAGCACCTCGTGGAGTTGCTGATCATGGTGGACGCGCTGCGGCGGGCGTCGGCCGGGCGGATTACTGCCGTCACGCCATATTACGGGTACGCGCGTAAGGACAAGAAAGATGCCCCGCGCGAACCGATCACCGGCCGCCTGGTGGCCGACCTGCTGATGACGGCCGGGGCGGATCGCGTACTGGCGGTGGATCTTCACGCCGGGCAGATCGAGGGGTTCTTCAACATTCCCGTCGACCATCTCCGGGCCATGCCGCTGTTTGCCGACTATGTGCGGGAAAAGGATCTACCCAACGCGGTGGTGGTGGCGGCCGACGATGGTGCGGTGAAGCGCAGCAAGGAGCTGGCGGACCGGCTGGACCTGCCGCTGGCGATCATCTTCCAGCGCCGGGTCGGGAAAGACGTCAAAGAGCCGGTGGAGATCGTCGGCGAGGTGGAAGGCAAGACGCCGATCATGATTGAGGACATCATCGATACCGCCGGCACTCTGTCCGGCGCCGTCGACGTGCTGATGCGCCGCGGGGCCCGCCCGGAGGTGTACATCTGCGCGACGCACGCCGTGCTGGCCGGTCCGGCCACCGAGCGGCTCGCGCGTCAGGAGATCCGAGAGGTCATTGTCACGAACACGATCCCCGTACCGTCAGCGACGCATCTTCCGAAGATCATCGTCTTGTCCGCCGCGCCGCTGCTGGCGGAGGCGATCCGGCGGATCCACCTCAACCAGTCGGTCAGCATGCTATTCACCTAGTGGATTCGTGACTTTGAATTCCCAGATGGTGCGCATCGCTGAAACCGCCGCCGTGACGCGAAACACCCCCGGCGAATCACGAATCACGAATTACTAATCACGATGTCAATCCCGATGGGGAAAGTTCGAACCCGTTACGCTCCAAGTCCGACCGGCTATCTTCACGTCGGCGGAGCATGGATGGCGTTCTTTAACTGGATGTTCGCGCGCAGCCAGCGAGGGACGTTCATCCTCCGCATCGAGGACACCGACCGCACCCGGTCGACGGAAGAGTACGAGCGGACGATCCTGGAGGACTTTCGGTGGCTAGGTGTCGACTGGGAGGAGGGGCCCGACGTGGGCGGGCCTGTCGGTCCGTACCGGCAGACCGAGCGCAGCCACATGTATCGTCAGTACGCGCAGGAACTGCTGCAGCGCGGGGCCGCGTACCACTGCTACTGCACGCCGGAGGAACTGGAAACCGAGCGGAAGGCGGCGCAGGCGCAGCACCGGCCCTACCGGTATTCGGGGCGCTGCCGGAGCCTCAGTGACGAGCAGCGGGACCGTTTTCTTGCCGAGGGGCGCAAGCCAACAATCAGGCTCAGGATTCACGACTATGGCGAGAAAATCATCGTCCGGGATCTGATCCGAGGGCCGGTGGAGTTTGACCCCGAGCACCTGGATGACTACATTATCGTACGGTCAGACGGCTCGCCGTTGTACAATTTCGCGAACGTGATCGATGATCACCTGATGGCCATTACCCATGTGATTCGGGGGAGCGAACACCTCTCCAATACGCCCAAGCAGTGGGTGATGTACCGCGCGCTGGAATGGGAGCCGCCGGCGTTCGCGCACCTGCCGCTGATCCTGGGCGGGGACCGGAAGAAATTGAGCAAACGATTCGCCGACACCGCGGTGCGCGATTACCGCCGCGAGGGATACCTGCCTGAGGCGCTGCGCAACTTCTTCGCCCTCATGGTGTGGCATCCTGATCCGGAACGGGAGGTGTATGCGCTGGATGAACTCGTGACGAGATTCCGGCTGGAGGAGCTCGGGAAGTCGTCGCCGATCTTCGATGTGGCGAAGCTCACTTGGCTCAACGGCCTGTACATGCGCGAGCTGATACAGCGGGACCCGCAGCGCGTCGTAGATGTGTGTGTGGAAAGCTTGAAGGCGGCGTCACTGCTGGATGGCGAGATCACGCCGGCCACCCGCGCGTACGTGGCCAGCGTCATTCGGGTGCTTGGCGACCGGTTGAAGGTCGGCCGGGACATCCTCGCGTACGGAAGGTTCTTCTTTACCGACGACATCGTGTACGAGCCGGAGGCGGCGGCGCAGTTCCTCGATGGCCCGGCCACGGGCTCCATCCTGACCGCCCTCCGCGAGCGAGTGGCGAAGGTCCCCCAGCTGAACCGAGAGACGGCAGAAGAAGCGG
This sequence comes from Candidatus Segetimicrobium genomatis, assembly GCA_005888595.1. Lineage (GTDB taxonomy): Bacteria > Sysuimicrobiota > Sysuimicrobiia > Sysuimicrobiales > Kaftiobacteriaceae > Telluricultor. The sequence goes on along the minus strand of VBAL01000121.1, from coordinate 1,014 downwards.
TCCGCGGCCTGTCCGCGGACCTGGGCATCCATAGCCGGCAGATCATCCACCCCGTCCGTGTCGCGCTGACCGGCAAGACCGTCGGACCAGGACTCTTTGAGCTGATGGGATTGTTGGGGAAGGACCGCGTTGTCTCCCGCTTGGATCGCGCCCTGGCCTGGATCCAACGATCCGGCGGCAGCTCGTGACGGGCCCCGCGAGTCTCACCGGATTCTAGTCACCGCTGGTTCCTCTCGAATAGCTGGGCGCTCCATCTACCCGCTCCCTGCGCCTGCTGGCGTCCGATTGCGGACGGCTCGTCTGCTCCCGCCTATCCTGTGGGCGAGTTCGCAACGCGTGACCGGCCGGAGCGCGAACCCACCGCGGACTCCACGGGAGGCGAAGGCGATGATGACGAGAGGAGTTGCAATCTTGTTGGCGGTATGGATGGCCGTGCCAGCCGCGTTGCTGGCCTCGTCGGCGGCGTTTGGTGGATCTCGCGAACTCGATCTGATGGCACGACCCTACGAGCGTGCCTACGAGCGCGTCGTTGAGACCATCCGCGAGGTGGAACGCGCTGTCCGTGATTTCTTTGGCGGCGGGAGCGGGAGCAGCAAAGGCAGGGTCAAAGAGTGCAGCTGTTTGTAAGGGATTACCGTAGGCCCCGGACCGGCCGCCCGTACCTGGGCGGGCGGTCCGGGAGCCGATCCATTCGTCCTGCGCGCTACGATCGCTTGGACCGTTGCCGGAACCCACGCTCCACGTCCCAGGTCATGATCCGCTGCTGGCCTTCTCCGAAGATCAGGTACGCGGCGCGTTCGATGTCCACCGAGAAGAGATGATACGAAGGTTCCTCAGGCGCCCAGTCGATCCGGGCCCGGATCGCGTCTCGAAATGCCGCGCGGAGGACTGGAGCCCGCACATCAACCGCTTTGCCGTAGATCTTCACATCGCCGTCGGTTCCCTCTCGGTTGCAGGTGACACTGTGGACGGTTAACCGAGGGTCGCGGAGCAGGTCGAGCGCCTTTGTTGACT
>VBAL01000263.1:1325-3720 GCA_005888595.1 Candidatus Segetimicrobium genomatis | reverse complement strand
GCGTCGCGTGCCGCGGAGTGCGCTCCCACGCGGTGCCGGTCGCGCTCGTCGGGCTGTGCTCCATCCCGGTCGTGTTGAAGGTCGCGCGCCACCCTCTGTCGTCGTATTGCGTCAACTGGAGGTCGTAGCCTTGTCGGTGCATCCCGACGGTGATGTGTCCGATGCCGGCCCACGAGTCGAGCCAGGCGCGGAGCGCGTGAAGGGCACGGTCGTAGGAGGGCATGGAGCACCCAGCGAATCCCAGTGCTGCCCTGGGGAGCTGGCCGCGCTGGTCGGGCACGGTTACTGAATGATCTCGTCGGCTCGCAGCAGCACGGACTGAGGGATCGTCAGCCCGAGCGCCTTGGCCGTCTTTAGGTTAATCACCAACTCGAACTTGGTGGGCTGCTCTACTGGAAGCATGGCGGGCTCGCCACCTTTGAGGATTTTGTCGACGTAGATGGCGGCGCGGCGCCAGAGATCGGAAAGGCTGGGACCGTAGGACATCAGCCCGCCTGCTTCCGGTCCCGCTCGATACGCCAGAGTACAAGAACGGCCCACTGAACACGATCACCGCGCCCGCCCGCTGGTCGGTGATTTGCGTGAACGCCCTGGGGACATCGTCATCGCCGCCAACGTCCACCTGCTGGAGCACGATGCCGCGCCTCTTGGCCGCGAGGTCCGCTGCGCCCCAGTGGGTAGTGTGCGTATTACGTGGGTCGCGAGGGTCCACGAGGCCAGCGATTCGCGACAGCCGAGGAACGGTTTCGGCTAACAGCTCGACGTATTTCCCGAAGATTTCAGGAGCGGCCTCAAAGACTAAACCCGTAACGTTGCCGCCCGGTCGGGCGAGGCTCGCCACGACGCCGGAGTGGACCGGATCACCGCCTCCCACCATGACGATCGGAATCGTCCGAGTCGCATTCTTGGCCGCCAGCGTCGCCGCCGCAGACCCGACGACCATGACATTCACCTCGAAGCGGACCAGCTGGGCCACTAGCTCAGCGTAAAGCTCAGCCTTGCCGTGAGCGTATCGGTACTCGACGGCGATGGTCTTGCCCTCGACGTAGCCGAGATCGCGGAGACCTTGCCGGAATGCCGCGGTGTCGGGCTCCGTCGGAGAGGCCGGTTCGGCTGGGAATAGGACGCCGATCCGCGGCACCTTCTGCGCCTGAGCAGCACCGGGCGCGAACAGCATCCCCAGCGTCAGCCCCCATAGGAAGGTGCGCCGGTCCATCATTGGATCACTTCGTCTGCCCGCTGTAGCAGCGTCTGAGGGATCGTCAGCCCGAGGGCTTTGGCCGCCTTAAGGTTGACGATGAATTCGAACCGCGCGGGCCGCTCCACCGGTAGCTCCCCCGGCTTCGCGCCTTTCAAGATCTTCACGACGTAGGCGGCGCAGCGCCGGTGGAGGTCCCAGAGGTTCACCCCATAGGCCATGAGGCCACCGGCCTCCACAAATTCTTTGACGATGGAAATTGTCGCTAGCTTGTTCTTTGCCGCCAAGTCGGAGATCAGGGCGTTATGAAGAAAGGTAAAGGAGGACGAGAAGACGATCATGCCTCTTGCGCGCTCCCTGGTTGCCGCGTCAAAGGCGATGCCCAAATCCTTGGAGCGTCTCGCCTCTAAGGCCTGAACGCGCACGCCAAGCGCGCGACCCGCCCCCTCGACTGCTTTGAAGTGAGACGCGTTGATCGCGGAATCACCGAGTACCGCCACGCGGGAGAGCTCTGGCACGACTTCCTTGAGCAACTCCAGTTGCTTTCCCATTAATTCCGGGAGATCGAGAAACCAACCCGTGATGTTCCCGCCCGGCCGGGCCAGGCTGGCGACGAACCCCATCACAACAGGATCGGACTCCAGGGCTAATGCAACGATCGGGATCGTGCCGGTCGCTCCCCTTGCCGCCGTCACCGCACGCGAACTCCTCGCAAAGATGACGTCAACCTTGAGGCCTGCCAGCTCAGCTGCCAGATCGGGCAATCGCTCAAACCTCCCTCCCGCGTATCGCATCTCGAAGATGAAGTCCCGTCCCTCGATGTAGCCGGACTCCCGTAGCCCCTGCAAAAATGCCTCGGTGTAGATGGCGCCAACGGCAGGAGAGGTTTGCGACAGCGACCCGATCCGCCACACCTTCCCCGTCTGCTGCGCCTCGGAGGCGAGCGACCTTGCGAGAATGCTCCCACCCACCATGGTGATGAACGCCCGCCGGTTCATCACTGGATGATTTCGTCGGCTCGCTGCAGCAGCGTCTGCGGAATGGTCAACCCGAGCGTCTTCGCCGTCTTGAGGTTCAATACCAGCTCGAACTTCGTCGGGCGCTCGATTGGCAGGTCGCCAGGCTTGGCGCCCTTCAAGATTCGATCGACATAGCTCGCCATGCCCCGAAACATTTCGACGATGCTCGGGCCATAGG
>VBAL01000263.1:0-1264 GCA_005888595.1 Candidatus Segetimicrobium genomatis | reverse complement strand
GGTATCTAGCGGCGAGCTCGATCAAACGCTTGCGGTGCGCGTTGAAGACGGGACTGGGTAGCACGTGGATGGCGCCGACCCGCTCACTCCGCGCCGTCTTGAAGACGCCCTCCAACTCGCTGACTTGGGAGACCACGCGAGTTCTCGCGGTAAGAGCGAGATTCCGCGCTGCCGTTTCCGCCGCGCTGAGGATCGCAGGCGAGCTCTCCCGCTGTTGCAGGATCGCGACCCGAGAAATCTTGGGCAACGCCTCCTGCAGCAGCTGGAGTTGCTTGGTGATCAGCTCCTCATATTGGGACGCCAGTCCAGTCATGTTTCCGCCGGGGCGCGCCAGGCTCGTCACGTAGCCCCCAACCGCCGGGTCGGACAGGAGGACGAAGACAATTGGAATCGTGTTGGTAGCCTTCTGCGCCGCGCGCATGGCGGATGGACCGGATAGCACGATGACGTCAACCTTGAGTTGCACGAGCTCTGCGACGAGGACCGGGAAGCGGCTATTATCCCCGTCCGCCCAGCGATACTCGAAGGTCAGGGTCTGGCCTTCGATCCAGCCAAGCTCGCGCAAGCGTCGACGGAGCGCTTCCTGTTGCGGGTTCGAAGCAGTAGGGTTCCCGTTGCTGAGGACACCAATCCGGGGAGTCCGGGGTGGCTGCGCCTGAGCGGCGAGAGGCGCGAGAAGAAGGCCGAGAGCGAGAACGACCGCGAGCCCGATCAGCCGCATGGGCACCTCGGTAGAGGATGGCTGGCGGGAGTCTAGCAGACGACGGCTGATCGCAGGAGCCGTCCGCGTTGGTCGAGCACGCGCTATTCGATGACCTGATCCGCCCGGACAAGCACCGAAGGCGGGATCGTCAGGCCAAGGGCCTTCGCGGTCTTGAGGTTGATCACGAGCTCGAACTTCGCGACTTGCTCCACAGGGACTGAAGTGCCTCCGTCAGAGGAAATCGGGCGAGCGCCTCTCCCCGTCACAGCGGCGCTTGGCTCTCTCGTCGGACGACGCTAGCGCACTCAGCTGAGGGAATATCCCCCACCCCCCGCTGTCGCTCACCGAGCTACTTTCCGGAAAATAGCTCGCCTCACTGCGGCGCCGCCCCGTTCGCCGGAAATCACTTCTCGGGTATCTTCCACGCGCGACCTCATGATCCGTCTGATGGTGGCCGATCACCATCGAGCTTAGAGGCTGAACCATAATAGCGGTGCGCTCGGGGATGTGAGGATGAAGCGGCTTATTGAGGTGCTCCTCACGGTGTTGTTTGGGCGTCCC
>VBAL01000120.1 GCA_005888595.1 Candidatus Segetimicrobium genomatis | reverse complement strand
TAGAGTGGAAGGTTGAATGCCCCCGGCCCACACTTATCGCCGAGCAAGACCATCAGGGCCTCACTGGGACGCTCGTCCAACTCGATTTCCGCGCTGCCCGGGCCTAGACCACGCACGTTGCCGGAAAACGCATCCTTCAGCAGATCCTGACCCGCGCCGTAGAGCCCCTGAGCCTTGGCTTTCACCGTCGCCTTGTTGAACGCGTCCCAGGCCAGCTGGTGAATATCCGGACTATCCTTCCCGCGCGTATGGGTCATCATGATTGCGATGTCATCGCCGACGTGACAGACGAAAAAATCAATCAGCAGCTTCCCGTGCTCGCGCTCGACGCGTTCCCGGACAATCCCCAGGACCTCCGTACTCGGGAGAGTGTGGCCGCCGATGGCGCCGATGTCTGCTTTGATGACGCTCACCGTGACCCGCATACTCCCGCCTCCTGCTGGTTGGGGGACCACAGTAGCACTTCGGGTCGGGCCAACCGACCCCTGCTGGGGACCGCGTCCCACGCGGCTTTTGCGAGATCGCTGCCCGTTGCGCTTCATTCGCTCAGCCTCACGCATCGCCTCTTCATTCTCGCGCCGCAGATTCGAGTGGGTTTTACCCCCTGACCATCGGTCTCAGCCAAGAGGAAAACTTCTCCAATGGGTCGAACACGCAACCGAATAGCGTACGACACGGTGCCCTGTGTCCCCCCGCAGCCGCGCCGCTAACCCCGAGGCCGGGGGCATGGGGATGATGGCGCGGTTGCGCGTGGCGGGGGTGCGCGTCGAGCGGACGCCGGGACGCGTCGCAGTGTCGGTGAACCTGCTCCACAACGACACGATGCTGTCGGCGCGGGTGGAACGTCCGGCCGGGGAATCTGCCGGGGTGCAGGTTGCGGCCGAAGCCGCGGTCGAAGCAGTGCGAAAAGCGGCTGCGCCGGGTACCGCGTTCACCCTGCAACGAGCAAGCAGTCATCTGGTTAGTGCCGGGCCGGCGGTGGTGGCGCATATCGTGGTGGAAACGCCGCGCGGCCAGGAGCACCTGGTAGGCAGCGCGCTCGGCCGGGGTGGACCGCTCGAGGATGCCGCCGTGGCCGCGGTGGTCGATGCCGTGGACCGGCGGCTGGCTTGGCTCCTGCGGAGGTGAGTGCGGACCGGGAGCCGGACAGCGTCATCGCCTGCGGCACTCCGCAGCGGCGCGGGAGGGTAGAGTGGCGCATTCGGAATCCGCCCGGGTTATCGCGCTGGTCAACCAGAAGGGTGGATGCGCGAAAACCACCACAGCGGTCAACCTCGCGGCCTGTCTGGCCAGCAGCGGCCGGCGAACCCTCGTCATCGATCTCGATCCTCAGGCCAACGCCACCGCCAGCCTGGGTGTGGACCCGGGAGGCCTTACCCGCACGGTCTACCATGTGCTGGTGGGGGACGAGCGGGACGACGCCGGAGCGACTCTCGCGCAGATCATCGTGCCCACGACCGTCAGCAACCTGTTCCTAGCTCCTTCGTCGATTGACCTCGCGGCTGCGGAACTGGAACTGGCGGCCCGCATCGGCCGCGAGAACTCCTTGCGGAAGCGGATGGGGCCGGTGCTCACCGAGTATGCGTACATCTTCATTGATACGCCGCCCAGCCTGGGGCTGTTGACACTGAACGCGCTCGTGGCCAGCGACGAGATCATTATTCCAATCCAGACGCACTATTATGCGCTGCTCGGGATGCGTCAGCTGCTGCGGACGCTGAAGATGGTCCGGGAGGAGGTCGGTCACCAGGTCGAGATCCTGGGAGTGCTGCCCACGATGTACGACTCCCGCACCAACATCAGCAAGGAAATCGTCCAGGGCATCAAGGATTTCTTCGGGGACAAGGTGTTCGATACTGCGGTCCACTTCAACATCAAGCTCGTGGAGTCGTCGATGGTAGGTGTTCCGCTGTTCATGCACGACCCGTCGTCACGCGGTGCGCAGGAATATATGGACCTGGCCAAGGAGGTCATGAAAGGTCATGAGGAAAGAGCGCGAGGAACTGCGGCGCGGCATTAGGGCATTCATCCAGGACACGTCGGCCGAACTCGCGGAATTCACCTCTTCCGCGACGCCTGCACTTCCTCAAAAACCACCTGCCGCTCGGGAGCCGGCGCCGGCGGACCGGCCGATTCTCCGGCTCGTGCGCGATGCACCTGCGGCCACGCTGGAACCCGTGCGAGGGGTGGAAGCGCTTACCCTGCACCCAAAGAAGGGCGTGTGCGCAGCCTATTTCGCGAACAAAAAGTGCTGGGAGTTACCTGAGGCCTTCTGCAATCAGGCGCTCCACATCTGTCGTCTGCGGGAGTGCCCAGTCTACGCCCTCCATCAGGAAGAGATGGAACGCCGCTTCGCGGCCAAATTTAGACACCTCTGGTAAGCCACACAACGGCGTCTCCCAGGTCTTCCACGTCTCCAAGGTCTCCAAGGTCTCGAAACCCGCCGGTCGGTAGACCCGGAAGACCAGGTAGACTCGGAAGACTTGGTAGACCCCCTGCGGCAAGCGGGCTAATCGCTGCTCAAATCCAGAGTGAGCAGCCCGCCCAGTTCCGCGACCCATGCCCAAATCGGGATCCTCCGGGATTCGATCGACGCACGTTTGTCCCCTATCCCGATGAACCGGATACCCGCGTCGCGGGCGGCCTGGGCGTCGATCCAGGCATCACCAACCATATAGGCGCGACGCACGGCGGGCAGCCGCGCAAGTACATACTGGATGCCACCGGCGGCCGGTTTGAGCGCCGGTACGTCGTCTCGCGTTGCGACGATCTCGAAATGTGGCGTCAGCCCTAGCGCTTCCAACCGCCCCAGCAGTCCTTCGCGAGCGTTGTTGGTCAGCAACGCCAGATGATACCCATGCGCCTGCAGGGCATGCAACACGGCCTCCGCCCCCTCCGCCGGCATGGCGCCCTCAAGTCCCCGAAGTTCCGCCCTTCGGATCGCCTCCCACATCGGCGCGGCCAGCAGGGGGGTCGCCCGTGCGCCCACGTCCACCAACTCGGAAAGCGATAGGTGCAGCAGGGCGTCCCGAGGCCGATCCGCCGCGCCCGCCGCCTGAAGCATATCGATCAACTGCTGGCGGACCGCGCTGAAGTCAATATTGGACATGAGGAGGGTGTTGTCGAGATCGAAGATCAACGCAACATCGTTTGGGGTGAGCATCCGGCCAGAAGGGTTCGCCACCTCAGTAGAAAACTCTTGGTTTGAATGCGTCTACCATGTCTTCAATGTCTACAAGGTCTCCCACGTCTTAAAGTATGAAGTATGGTGCGCAGTCGACCTGGTAGACTTAGCAGATATAGTAGACCTTGTAGACGCCTTTCCAGGATGAGAGGGGTTCCCGTGGTCAAGGAAGGCGACACCGCGCCTGACTTTACATTGCCGGACGAGCAGGGCACACTCGTCCGTCTGGCGGACTTTCGCGGTACGCGCGTGGTGCTGTGGTTCTACGTCCGGGATTTCACCGCGGGCTGAACGATTGAAGCCACCGCGTTCCGTGACGATTACGCGGCCTATACGCAACAGAATGCGGCGATCCTGGGCGTGAGCACGGACAGTGTGGAATCGCACGCGAAGTGGAAGCGAGAACTGCAGATCCCCCATCTGCTGCTGGCCGACACCAAGCACGAGGTTGCTGAACGGTACGGCGTGTGGGTGCAGAAAACGATGATGGGGAAAACGCATTGGGGCGTGGCGCGTACGACCTTCGTCATCGACGAAGGGGGAAAGGTCGCAAAGGTGTTCGCCAACGTGAAGGTACAAGGACATTCGCAGGAAGTGCTCGCGACCCTCAAGGCGCTGTAGTATACCAACTTGTAGAACGCAGAACACAGAACGCAGAGCGCAGAGACGGGAGTCAGGTCGTCTGCATGCTGCGTTCTGCCATCTGCGTTCTACGTTTCATTGACTCCCGTTTCCCTTCCGCCTCAGGGGTAGAGTCGATTGAGTAATCGGGGGAAGGGAATCGCCTCGCGGATGTGCTCGATGCCGGCGATCCAGGCCACCGACCGTTCGATGCCCAGGCCAAATCCGCAGTGCGGCACGGACCCGTACCGCCGCAGATCCAGATACCATTGGTAGACATGCTCGGGCAGATGGTGTTCCTGCAGCCGCTGCTCCAGGAGCGGCAGGTCATGAATCCTTTGGCCGCCGCCGATGATTTCCCCATAACCTTCCGGCGCCAGCAGGTCGGCCGACAGCACCACGTCCGGCCGGTCCCGTTCAGGCTGCATGTAGAACGCCTTGCACCTCGCCGGGTAGTGGTGGACGAACACCGGCCGCTCAAACGCCGCTGAGATCACTGTCTCCTCGTCTCCGCCAAGGTCTTCGCCCCATGGCAGTGGCTTGCCCGCGTCCAGCAGCCGGCTCAGCGCCTCGTCGTATGAAAGCCGGGGGAACGGAGCCCGCACGGCCTCCAGCCTGGCGAGATCGCGCTCCAACACCTGCAGGTCCGCCCGGCGCCGTTCCAAGACCTGCGTCACGACGGCGCAGACCATGGCTTCAGCGAACTCCATGTACTCGTCCAGTTCCATGAACGCCGCCTCAGGCTCGAGCATCCAGAACTCGGTGAGATGGCGCCGGGTCTTGGACTTCTCCGCCCGGAACGTCGGCCCAAAACAGTAGACGCGGCCGAAGGCGGCCGCAGCCGCTTCGTTGTAGAGCTGGCCGGACTGGGTGAGATATGCCTTTCCCAGGTCGAAATACGGGGTCTCGAAAAGGGTCGTGGTGCCTTCCACCGAGGCCGGGGTCAGGATTGGCGCATCCATACGCAGGTATCCGTTGCGGTCCAGAAACTCGGTGGCCGCCCGAATCACTTCGGCCCGGATCCGCATGAGGGCGTGCTGACGCCGGGAACGCAACCACAGGTGGCGATGATCCATCAGGAATTCAACCCCATGCTCCTTTGGTGTGATGGGGTAGGGCTTCGCCAAGCCTACGATCTGCAGATCTCGTACGGTCAGTTCGTGGCCTCCCGGCGCCCGGGGGTCGACCCGCACCACCCCGCGCACGATGAGCGATGACTCCTGAGTGAGCTCCGCCGCAGCAGCAAAGATGGGGGGCGACACATCCTGCTTCGCCACCACCGCCTGCATCACACCCGACCCGTCGCGGACCAGCAGAAAGTGAATACTGCCGCTGCTGCGCTTGTGATAGAGCCAGCCGCGGATCTCGATCTCCGCGCCCGCGTGGCCCGAGGCCTCGTCGATCCTGATCAGCATCGTTCGCCTCCGCCATATGGTTCGTTGCGCGGGCGGCGCAATCTTCCCGGTCCCGCCATTGCCCCGCGGATCCGGCCGGAAAGCGCTGAAGTGTCAATGATCAGCGATTCTGTCACCCTAAAGTGTTCAGTGAAAATGTCACCCTTGCCATCCTGAGTTGCTTTCGTCGTAGTTCCTGAGCATAGGTCTTCTTCCAGGGATGATCGCGCGGCGGCTTCCACGTGCTGGGGGCTCGTGGGCGCACGGGATGCTGAGCGTTGGGTTTCTGGGTAGGCGCAGGATGAGGTGCCGCAGCCAGGATCCGAAACGCGACCCGGCGTCCATTCTGGCTGACCGAGAGCCGCCCATCGAGGTGGCGACGTACGATGACGCGCGCCTTGGTATAGCTGGCGCGCTGAGCATCGGGGAGGAGCTGGAGGTGCTGCGGGCCAAGCGTGACGGTGTTGTCATTGGCCACGGTGCGCTCATGGGCGATGCAGCAGATGTCGTCGAGATTGAGGGCCGACGGGAGGGGTCGGTAGGCGGACCCAGGCTGGGCGGCGGGGCGCGTAAAGCGCGCATTGTAGCGCGGGAGGAAGGATTGCAGGACGGCATTGGCCTCCTCCAAAGTACGCGCCCGCGCGAGACGGAGCTCACTGACGAGCCGATCCTGGAAGGTGCCCCAGAGCCGCTCGACGCGACCCTTGGCCTGCGGGGAGTGAGCGGGGATCCACGCGATGCCCAGCTCGCGCAGGGCGCGGCCGACCTGGGTGAGTGGGCGCGAGTGGCCGCGGAGCTGCTCGTCGACGGTGAGGGGCCGGGGGCGGGCGTCATTGGTGACGATGCCGTGCCGATCGCCGTAGAGGGCGACGGGGATCCCGCGGGTGCGGATCGTCTCGCGGAGCACGACGAAGTAGCCGGAGGCATCTTCCTGCGCCCGGAAGATCGCCGCGGGGACCTCGTTGGTCGCATCGTCGATCGCGCCCTGGAGGACGAGACGGGGCCCGCGCCCTTCGAGCCAGTCGTGGTGGCTGCCATCCCATTGGAGGAGCAGGCCGGTCTGGGGCATGCGGTCGCGGCGTCGGCGGAAGCGGCGCCGCCGGCGCGGCCGGGGGCTGGGCAGACCGGCGGCCAGAAGGATGCGGTGGACCGTCGGGCGCGAGAGGACGATCCTGTGAGCCTCCGCGAGTTTCTCGGTGAGGTGCTGGTGATTGAACCCGGCATAGGTCGTGCGCGCCAACCGCACGATGCGGCGCTCGAGGGATTTGGGGACGCGATTGGGAGCGGGACGGCCGCGGTTCCCATGGGCCAAGGCGGCTGGGCCGTCCCGCCGGAACGCCGCGAGCAGGCGCCGGCAGTGCCGGAGCGAGACGCCCAGGAGCGTCGCTGCTCGCGCCGCCCCCACATGCCGTTCCCGTACCGCCGTCAACACGATCACTCGTTGCTGCTCTGCCTGCGTCAAGGTAATCGTCTCCCTGGTCATGCACCCAGGGTGACAGGATCGCTTTTCACTTATGGGGTGACATTATCGCTTTTCATTCACAGCCGGAAAGCGCTGAAGTTGCCTCACGAGGGACCCCGTGCTATACTGTCACCGTCGCGTGCAAGGCGCGGCGAAGTTCCAAGGGGAAGCCCCCGCCAGGGGGCGTTGCGGAGTGGGTGGACTCAAAGACCCACTCTTTTTTATGGAAACGCGGGGCCAAAGACAGGCACCTCGAAACGGGGCCTGGACAAAGCGGCGCTGAACGGTTGAGTTGAATAGATGACACGGCAGGATGTCATTACCCAGGTTGAAGAGTTGCTGCGACCGATCGCGGCGCGGCTCAGCCTGGAGACGGTCGACATCGCGCTGTCGGGAGAAGGCCACCGGACGGTACTGCGCGTGGTCATGGACCGTGTGGAGGGCGGGATCACCGTGGAGGAGTGCGCGCGGGTCAGCGAGGCCCTGAGTCGTCAGCTGGACCTCTACGACTTGTTCGAGTACCCCTACACACTGGAAGTGTCCTCCCCGGGACTGGATCGGCCGCTGCGGAACGACGCCGACTTCCGCCGCTTCGCCGGCAAAAAGGCGGAGCTCAAGACGTACGGACCGGTGGATGGCCAGCGCCACTTCCGGGGGATCCTCCTGGGTGTCATCGGGGAAGCGGTCGTCCTCCAATTGGACGGCAGGCAGGTGCATCTTCCCAAGAGCCAGATCGCTGAGGCCCGGCTGCTGGTAGAGATGGACGACCTCCGCGCCGACCTGGACGCGTGACGATGTGATGAGGTGGGCAGGATGAACGTTGAACTGATGAAGGCCCTCGAGCAGATCGAGGAAGAGAAGGGCATCGGCAAAGAGATCATCATCGAGGCCATCGAAACTATGGCGCCTCGGCGCAGAACATGCGCATCGAGGTCGACCGGGAGACCGGCGAGATGCGCGCGTATCAAATCCGCACCATCGTGGAGACGGTGGAGGACGAGCACACCCAGATCTCGCTGACCGAGGCGCAGCAGTGGGATCCCTCGGCCAAAATCGGCGACATGGTGGAAGTGGAAGTGACGCCGCGCGATTTCGGCCGGATTGCGGCGCAGACCGCCAAGCAGGTCGTGGTGCAGCGGCTGCGTGAGGCCGAGCGGGACCTCGTGTACAAGGAATTCCGTGACCGGGAAGGGGACATCGTCACCGGCACGGTGCAGCGCATCGAGCGGAAGAATGTCTACCTCGATCTGGGCCGCATCGAAGCGGTGCTGCCGCCGACCGAGCAGATCCCGCGGGAGAGCTACCGGCAGAGCGAGCGTATCAAGGCCTATGTGGTCGAGGTGCGGCAGGGCACGCGCGGGCCGCAGATCGTGGTCTCGCGCACGCACCCCGGCCTGCTGAAGCGGTTGTTCGAGCTCGAAGTACCGGAGATTTACGAAGGCATCGTCGAGATCAAGGCAATCGCCCGAGAGGCCGGCGCGCGGAGCAAGTTCGCGGTGGCCTCACGCGACAAGAACGTGGACGCCGTCGGCGCCTGCGTCGGCCCCAAGGGCACCCGCGTGCAATCCATCGTTGACGAGTTGAAGGGCGAGAAGATCGACATCGTGCCGTGGAACGCCGACCCGGCGCTGTTCGTCGCCGGCGCACTGAGCCCCGCCAAGGTCACGCGGGTGGAACTGGACGAGGAGACCAAGACCGCTCTGGTCATCGTCCCTGACCATCAGCTGTCACTGGCCATCGGCCGCGAAGGACAAAATGCCCGGCTGGCGGCGAAACTCACCGGATGGCGGATTGACATCAAGAGCGAGACGCAGATAAAGGAAATCGAAGCCAAGAAACTGTTTGTCGACTTGCCCGAGGAAGAAGCGGCGGTGCCGGCCGAGGCACAACCGGTCGTGGCCGGACAGGCCGGTGCCGAAGCCTCGGGGGAGACCGCCCCCGTGCCCGCGGAGCCGCCGAACAGGACTGACGCGCAGGGCGAAGTCCCTGCACAGGCGCTGGCACTGCCCGAGCCATCGGAGAGGCCGCCGGAAATCCCGGCAGCATCCGGCGCCGCGGTGAACGCAGTCGAGGCGGCGGACGGTGAGGGAAACGGGCCGTTTGCCACCTCGGCCGATGCACCCGATCCGGATGAGCATACAAAGAAGACGGCGGAGGCCGATGCCTAAAGTCAGAAAGGTCCCGGCGCGGATGTGCGTGGCCTGCAAACAGATGCGGCCTAAGCGCGAACTCATCCGGGTGGTGCGTACGCCTGCGGGTGAGATTAGGGTCGATGCAACCGGGAAGCTTTCCGGGCGTGGCGCGTATGTGTGCCCGACGCCAGAGTGCGCGGATGCCGGAGTGCGCGAAGGCCGTCTCCAGCACGCGCTGCTGGTACCAATCCCAGACGACGTCGGCCGGGACCTGCAACAGGCCATTCAGATGGCGCTCGCGGCGCAGTCTCGCAGCGATCAACCAAAGATTATCCGCATTCCGGCAGGTGCGCGCCCGCCGAGAGCGTGATCAGGGAACGATCTCTGGCAGAGGAGCAATTGACGCATGCGTGTGCATGAGCTGGCCAAAGAACTGGGCGTGAGCAGCAAGGCCCTCATGGATCTGCTGGCCAGCATGAAAATTCAGCTAAAGAGCCACAGCAGCACGCTGGATGAGACGACGGTGGAACGCGTGCGGCGCCGCGTGAAGGGGCAGGCGGAGCCGAAGTCCGCGGAACCGGCCCGGGTGGCCACCACGCCTAGTGGGGAACGCATCCTCGGCATGCGAAAGATCATCCCGCCGCCTCCCCCGCCCGAGCCGATCGTCGCGGATGCCGCGGCGGGGGACATCACTGCCAGCGAGACGACCCAGGCGAAGCCGGCTGTTCCGGAGCCGGCAGTGAAAGTAAAACCTGCATCACCGGAGATCAGGGTCGTTCCTCGTCCGGCCGCTCCGAGCATTGAGCACGAGCCGGGTCGGCCGGCCACAAGACCGGCCCAGCCCGCGGCGCCGCCGAACGTCATATCCAGGGAACCAAGGCCTGGGGTGCGCCCGGCTGCCGCCGGACCAGGAACTGTCGCACCCGCGCGACCGCCAATGAGGCCAGCCCCCCCGCGCCGGGAAGGCCCGCCTCGCCCCCTCCCGCCGCGCGCGCCGGTGGAGCCGTTGGCGCCAGCCGCAGGGGTCCCGGCGCCCGTGCCGATGGTGATGCCGCCCAAGGAGCGGCCCCCCAAGATCAAGGAACGGCTTCCTCCGCCGCCGCCACCCGAACCCGTCGCCCCGCCGCCGGTTGTGCCCGCGGAGATTGACATCGACGGACCACTGACGGTTGGAGAACTCGCCGCAAAGCTGGGGCTCAGCGGCGGCGATGTCGTGAAACGCCTTCTGGAACAGGGGGTGCTGGCGGGGATCAACCAGCAGATCACCGTCGAGGTGGCGGCGAAAGTCGCGGAATCGTTTGGATCGAAAGTCCGCAAACCTGAGTCCGCGGCACCGGCACCTGCCGCCGCGGCGCCCAAACGGCTGGAATTCGCTAAGGATGAAGCCGCCGTGCCTCGCCCGCCGGTGGTGACGATCATGGGACACGTCGACCACGGCAAGACGTCCCTGCTGGATGCGATCCGGCAGACCGATGTCGCCGCGCGCGAGTTCGGCGGAATCACACAGCATATCGGCGCTTCCACGATGGACGCCGGCGGCAAGCGTATCGTCTTCATCGACACGCCTGGACACGAAGCGTTCACCACGCTCCGGGCGCGAGGAGCCCAGGTCACCGACATTGCCGTGCTGGTCGTGGCCGCCGATGACGGCGTGATGCCGCAGACGGTTGAGGCGATCAATCACGCCAAAGCTGCCGGCGTTCCGATCATCGCGGCGATCAACAAGGTGGACCTCCCCCAGGCCAACCCCGACCGCGTGAAGCAGCAGTTGTCCGACCTCGGATTGGTGCCTGAAGACTGGGGCGGAGACACCGTCACCGTACCGGTGTCCGCACGCACCCGGCAGGGGATCAAGGAGTTGCTGGAGCTGATCCTGCTGGTCAGTGACTTGCAAGAGTTGCGCGCCAACCCCGCACGGGCAGCTCGCGGGACGATTTTGGAAGCAAAGCTGGACCGCGGCCGCGGCCCGGTGGCCACAGTCCTGGTCCAAGAAGGCACCCTGCGGGTCGGCGATGCCATCGTGGCCGGCTCGACCTATGGTCGGGTCCGGGCGATGACCAGCGATCGGGGGGAACGGCTCTCCGAAGCGCCCCCGGCGACGCCGGTGGAAGTGGTGGGACTGAATGACGTACCCACCGCAGGGGATCTGCTGGAGGTCGTGCGCGACGACAAACTGGCCAAGGCCATCGCTGAAGAACGCCGGGAGCGCCAGCGTGCCGCCGAAGCGGCCGCGTTGCATCCGGGTGGAGAAGAAGCCCCCGCGGCCGAGGGTCCAAGAGAACTGCGGGTCATCCTCAAGGCAGACGCGCACGGTTCAGTGGAAGCCCTCACCTCGGCGCTGCAACGACTGGCCACCTCCGAGGTCGGCGTGAGGGTGCTGCATGCGGCGGTGGGCAACGTGACGGAGTCCGACGTGATGCTGGCGGCGGCCAGCCGGGCTGTGATCATCGCGTTCAACATCCGGCCGGAGCCGCAGGTGCGCAAGCTGGCCGAGCAGGAACGCGTCGACATCCTCTCCTACCGCATCATCTACGAAGCCATCGACGACGTCACCAAGCGCGTCCGCGGGCTGACGGCTCCCAAGCACCGCGAGGTGTCACTGGGCCAGGCCGAAGTCCGGAAGACGTTTACCATCTCCAAAGTCGGCACGGTAGCCGGCTGCATGGTGACGGCCGGAGTAATCACGCGAGCCGCGACGATCCGCGTCATCCGCGACGGCGTCGTCGTGCACGAGGGGAAGATCGCCTCGCTGCGCCGGTTCAAGGACGATGCCCGCGAGGTCACCGCAGGGTTCGAGTGCGGGATCGCTCTGGAACGATTCGCCGATATCAAGGTTGGCGACATCTTGGAAGCGTTCGAGATGCAGGAGGTACCGGCGTAGGAGGGCAGTCGCGCTGTCAGGCCGTCGGGCGGTCGGGGCCGCGGGATTACGCCGGGTGTAGGCGCTTCCACCGCTCGACCGCTTGACTGCGCGACCGCGGGGGTCTTTTGATCATCGGCGTCCTGCAGGTGGAACTCAGCCTCCCGGGCAGCCACAGCCTGAAGGACAAGCGGCGCCTGGTCAAGAGCCTGCTGGACCGGCTGCACAATCAATTTAACGTCGCGGCGGCAGAAATCGACGCGCAGGACAACCACCGGCACGCGCACCTGGCGGTCACCTGCGTCAGCAGCGAATCCCGGCACGCCAACCAGATCCTCTCGCATATCATGTCGGCGGTTGAACGGGAAACAGACATGGTTGTCGTGCGGTACGAAATGGAACTACGGTAGTGACCGCCGGAGGGTTCGAATGCCCTACCGACCCGAACGAGTCAGAGAGTTCATTAAAGAGCAGGTCAGCGAGATCATTCAGCATCAGCTCAAGGACCCGCGTATTGGGTTCGCCTCGGTGACCGATGTCGAGGTGAGCGCGGACCTGCGCTACGCGAAGGTCTTCATCAGCGTGCTGGGAGACGCGCAGGCCAAAACCGATACCATGGCCGGGCTGCAGAGTGCCCAGGGCTACGTGCGCAGCGAACTGGGCCGGCGCCTGCAGATGCGCTTCACGCCAGACATTAGCTTTCGACTGGACGAGTCGATCGAGCATGGCACCCGCATCGTGACGCTGATTCGCAAAGTCACGAAAGGCTCGGACGATGACCGACCTCCCTTACCAGATCGCGGCAGTCCTCAGAAAAAGCCGTAACGTTCTCATCGCCTGCCACGTCGCGCCAGACGGCGACTGCCTGGGTTCGGCGCTGGGCTTACGACTGGCACTGGCCAGAATCGGCGTGGACGCCCTGGTGGGCAGCGCCGACGGCGTGCCCGACGCCTTTCTCAGACTTCCCGGGGCCGCCGAGATCATTTCTGCGCCTCCCGCCGCGCGCGCGGAGGTAGCCGTGGCGGTGGAGTGCAGCACGCCGGACCGCGCCGGGATCTTTGCGCAGGCACTGGCGGATGCGAAGACACTGATCAACATCGACCATCACCTCAGCAACGCCGGCTACGGCCACCTCGTATACTGGGACACGGCGGCGGCGGCGACGGGCGAGCAAATGGCCCACGTTATTGCGGCGTTGCGGGTGCCCACCGACCGCGAGATCGCGGAGTGCCTGCTCACCGCCGTGGTCACGGACACCGGCAGTTTTCGGTATCGTAACACCACGGCGCGCAGCCTCCGCCTGGCGGCCGACCTCGTTGACGCCGGTGCGTCGGTGCACGCTATCGTGGAACGAGTCTACGAAACCCGAAGCGTTGGCGGCCTGCGCCTCCTCGGCATGGCGCTGGCAGGTCTCACGCTCGGAGCCGACGGGCGGATCGTGTGGACCACTGTCACCCCCGAGATGCTGATCTCCGCCGGGGCCCAACCGGAAGAGGTGA
>VBAL01000110.1 GCA_005888595.1 Candidatus Segetimicrobium genomatis | reverse complement strand
CGGGCCCGCACCGACCAGCACGCGGCACTGCCTCTGTCGCTGGACGAATTCGGCGACGCAGACCGGTTCCCTGAGGCACTGGCGCGGGATGCCGGTGGCGACGTTGTCGGGAGCATGGAGCAACAGGCGCGCAATGCGGAATTGTGGCACGCCATCGAAGCGCTGCCGGTCCGCCACAAAGTCGTGATCGGGTTGTACTACTGTGAGGGACTCACCTTGTGGGAGATCGGCCGCGTGCTCCGCGTGACCGAGTCTCGAATCAGCCAGATGCGCGGCGAAGCGCTGCAGGCATTGCGCACCCACCTCGCCTTGCGGTCCTGGCTGGACGGTGACACGCGTCGAGCGGGCGGCGGGGATTCCAACGCCACGGTGGTGGCCTGAGGTCGGGGCTAGTGGGCTTGCGGCGCGGGTACAACTCTCCTGTGACCAACGAACAGCAGATCAACGAGCAGGTGCAGACCGTGCTCACGGAGCTCCGACGGCAGTCGGCGGCTCAGGCGGTTCTGATGCTGTCCGGTGATGGGGTGGTGTTGCACTCCATCGGCGACCTGCAAACCGACCTCGATGCCCTGGCGGCCTACGCGGCCAGCAGCGTGATGGTGTCCGAGCGCCTGGGGGAGAGTGCCGCGTTCGGCGCGCCCGAGGTTGTGATGGTGGTGTACGGCGGTCGTGCGGTGGTGATGGCGCCCCTGGGTCCGGTGGTGGCCGTGATCATCGGAGCCGCCTCGCAGCTAGGCATGCTGCGGCTGGCAGTGGCGCGGTACCTGGACGACCTGAGCGCAGCGCTCCGGGGGGAGTTGCCCTCCGGACCTCACGCCAGCCAGACGCCGGCCTCTGCCGGCGACGACTCCATGGCTGACGAGGATCTCTCAGGCATCCGCATCAATCCAGGACTGGTATAGCGGTCCCCGGCAGCTTTTTCCACCTCCCCCGCCCGTCAAGGATTGCACTCCCGGCACAGGAGTTGCTGTTTTAGACATCGGGAGGTCTACACCCGATGTGCCGGTTTGCACGGAGGTTCCGCAACAACCGAGGTTTCACATTGATCGAGCTGCTCATTGTCGTGGCGATCATCGCCATCCTGGCGGCGATCCTGATTCCGAACTTCTTGAGGGCCAGGGCGCAGTCGCAGGTGGCGGCCAGCAAGGGCAACATGAAGAACGTCGCCACAGCGCTGGAGAGCTTCTTCGCAGACAACGCGGCGTATCCGCAGCAGGCCACCAGCCTCCAACCTGACTACACGCGGTCGCTGCCAAGAGACCCGTGCACGGGCGTCGTGTTCGGCATGGGGGGCGGCTACCTGTATAGCATTGTCGGGAACCCGGGGACCGACTACGTCCTGCGCACAAACTGGACTAACGGTGGCACCGGCGGTCCATGCTACAGTGCCAACGGCGGCGCAAACATTCGGTACACTCCTGGCGGAGGGCTAGAGAGCACGCCGTAGACACACCGTCATAGAGAGTATCCTTGTTACCAACCCTAAGACACAAGGTTCCCTCCCGGTTACGCCTCGCGACTCCGGTTGAGCAGATCTCACCTTCATATTAAGAAGTGCCGTCTAGTCGTCGCCTGGGCCGGGCAAACCCCTACCAGTTGACCTGATTTGCCTGGCCCTGGGACTTTCGGACGGGCAGCTAGGGGCGGCACACAACTTGCTGTATTTGCTTGATAGATACCTCGGGTCGGGCCCGGCGAATGGCGCCGGGGAGACCACTTCGATTTCGTTAGGGGTCAATGGACATGGGTGTGAGATTCACACGAGTCGTGTTGGCGGGATTCTTACTGACGGTCGTGATGGCCGTCGCCGGATACGGTGCGCCGGGTGGCAGCTCGTCTGTGTCGGTCGCTGCCGCGGCAGGGATCGACATCACCGTGCCAGGGGCAGCGTCGATCGGTTCCACGGTGCCGGGCAGCTGCGGCAGCAGCACGCCGAGCGCAGTAAACGTGAAGAGCAACAAAGCGTGGAATCTGCAGATCCGCTCAGAGCCGGTCGGCTATCCCAACGGGAAGGCGAAGAACGGCACCACGGAGATGTACAACGCCTTCCAGTATAAGGGTGCCGATGTGGCCTCGTTCACCAGCGTCACATCTTCATACGCCAACCTGTATGGTTCCAACCAGCTGAAGACCGCAGGCGCGGGTGTGGACGTGTCGATGACGTACCAGCAGTGCGTGGACTACTCGGACAGTCCGGCGACGTACACGATCGTCGTCGAGTACCTGGGGATCCAGCCTTAAGCGACCGCGAAGATTCGCCGCGCGAGTCCTCATGACCTGAGGACTTGCGTGGAAGAGAGGGTTCAATGATGTGGGGAAGGCCGGTGCGTGGATCGTGCGTCACAAAGGCCGCGGTGCTCGCCGCGGCCTTCCTCCTTTTCGCACTAGGTGCGCCCTTAGTGGCGCAGCCGCTGCACTACGGCATCAGTCCTGCAGAGATCGAACTCGTCCCGCCTCCGGGAGGTACGGCCAGCGGCATCCTGGTCGTGTACAATCAGTCGGAACGCCGCATCCGATTTACCGTTAGCCTCGAAGACATCTTCATCCGCCCCAGCGGCACAATGGACGTCCTTGCGCCGGGCAGCGTGCCCTGGTCGGCCGTGGCGCTGAGCAAAGTGACACCGGCCCAATTCGATCTCGACCCTTCCCGCACCATGCGGGTCCGGATCACTGTGACGGTGCCGGCCGACGCCCGCGGAGGCCGGTACGCGGTGATCGTCGTTTCACCCACTCCGGTGCTGCAAACCAGCGTCGTGGGCGGTACCGTGTCGGTCATCGTCCCGAAGCTGGCGGCTAAGCTTCTCGTACCAGTCCACGGCACCGAGGATGTGCATGGAGACATCGTCAGCATGGTGGCCGCTCCTCTCCCCGGGGGAAAGGGCGCCGACGTCAAGGTCGTATTCAAGAACACCGGCAACGTCCACGTCCGCACCACCGGCTATCTCCTTGTCCTGGATCCAGCCGGGCAGCAAGTCTCCAAGATTGCGTTGCCAGACACCCTGGTTTTGCCGTCGAGTATGCGCGAGTTCAAGGCCACGTGGGCGGCCGCCGTATTGAGCCCGGGATCCTACACACTGCGTGCGGTGGTCGACTACGGCGGCGCAGCGCTCGTGGCCGGTGAGATCGCCTTCACCGCGCGCAAGCCGTAACGGGCGGAACGTGACGTGGAGACCAGGCGCTGGATGCAGGGGATGGGGGTGGTCTTGGCGGCCGTGATGTACATCGTCGCCGCAGTGCCCCAGGCGCAGGCCGACTCACCGGTCCGGGTTGTTGTTGACGACGTTCCACTTCCGCTGACGCCTGCGCCAGTGGTCCTCGACGGCATGCTGTACCTCCCACTGCGTCCTCTCGCTCAGCAGTTTCAAACCACGCTGACCGTCGACAAACAGTCGATCGAACTCCGGCGCGCCGGCGGCAGAACGTTTCTGTTGCGCCTCGACCGGCTGGAGGTGTGGTCGGACGGTGTGGTATGGATGGTGGCCGAGGCGCCGGTGCGGCTCGTCGCGGGTACGACAATGGTGCCGCGCGGTATCGTCGAAGCCGTGTTTGGCGTGCTCACGGTGTGGAGCGAGAGCGAAGGAGTCTTGGAAATTACCACGCCGAAGGCATTCCGGTCCGAGACGCCCCCCAAACCCGTGGCGGCCGTGCCCCCACCCACTCCGGTGGCACCGAAACCGGCGTTTGAGCCAGAGTTCAAACCCGACACCTCGCCGCCTCTCGTGGCATCGGGCTACGTGAGTGTGGGGTTGTCACTGGGTGGCGCTGCCGGTACGTCGGCGGCTTCGCAGCTCCAGTTCGCCACGCACGAAGGAGAGCAGCGCGTCGACGGTATCATCGTCATGTCGGCGCAGAGTGGCGCGCTCGGGGCCACGGGTACGGTGCGGATACGCACCCTTACCTCTCTCTTGACGGTGGGTACGTTTGCCCTGGACGACTCACCGCTGACCCTGTACCAACAAGGCGTGAGTGGGGGGCTCTACGAGGGTCCGGTGGGAGGGTATGACAGCGGCATCGTGGCCGGCAGCTTGACCGGGGGAGGATCCGTCTACGGTGTCACGGTCAAGTTGCCGGCGTCGGGCGAGTGGCTGATGGGAGCGGGAGCGTTTTTCGATGCCGGCACGGGGGCTACCCTGACGAAGCTGCGCGTCGAACATCCGGCTGGCGACCTCAACGCATTCGGTGAACTCGCGATGGGCTCGTCGCCGTTGGGATCCGGATCAGCGTTTCGCCTCGGACTGACCGGTGCGTCGCCTACGCTCACCACGTCGCTGAGCTACGTCGTGTTGTCTGCAGATTACCCGACGATCGGGAATGCGTCGTTGTTTGCAGGCCGCAGCGGACCGCTCCTTGAACTGGGCTTCCAGCCGACACCGCAGTGGTCGTTGCTCACCAGCGCCGCGGTCCTGAGCGGTGCGTCCTCTGGACTGCCGGACCGCGTCACCTACGGTCTGTTGACAGGATACCGCGCTTCCGACGCGGTCGGGCTGACCGCGGAACTGCGCGCAACCGAGGATACCTCAGGCGGGACGCGGATCCGAACGACCACGGCGGCCATGGCCATGACATATGCCATCGGCCGGTGGGGAGTAGTGGCGGGGGCCAGTTATGTGGACAATGACGATCTGCTGGCTGGTACATCGTCTGCGACCTCCACGTTCTCGCTGCGGGCCGGCTACACGCTCCACAATGGGCTGCCGTTGTGGGTTGAACTCTCGCAGTCGACCGGCGCTACCGAGGCATGGGCGACGGCGGCGGGCCTGGGTTTCCACCTCGCCACGAACCTGGACTTGACCGCGACTGTGCGTCAAAAAATATACACACTGCCCAGCGCGTCCTGGGAGAACGCCTTTGAAATCGGCTTCGCCACGCCGCTCCCGACTGGGGCGTCCCTCATGCTTGGCGCCGGACTGAAATACACCTCGGTGGATCCCAACCCGACGTCGTACCTGACGCTACAGTACGGTCTCCCGCTGTACCTCTATGGGGTCCCGCGCATCGGGCGAGTGGAGGGACTCGTCTTCATCGATAGCAATGGGAACGGTCGTCGCGAGGCCACTGGACGATCGCAGCGCTGCCATCTCGAGAGATGATGGCGGCATCGCCCTCGACGGAGTGCACGAGGGCCGCTTCCGGGTCGCCGTCGACGAAGCCACGGTTCCCGCCGGCCTGGTGGTTGCCCAGCCACGGCAGACGATACTCGTGGCGACCGGTGAGACCAGCCGGATCGAGTTCGCGCTGGTCCCTGCTGCCGGCGTACGCGGGGTCGTTTTCATCGATGAGAATGGAAACGGCGCGCGGGATCCCGGGGAGCAGGTGTTGGAAGGGGTTGCAGTGACCCTGTTGCCATCCGGGGATACCCGCCACACCGACTCAGCAGGAATCTTCGAGTTCCTTCAGTTGCTGCCCGGCGAGTATCGCGTCGGCGTGGATCAGCGCGTCCTGCCTCCCGACCTGACGGCGAAGGACGGCGGTGGGGTGACCCTCGTCCTTCAGCCTGGCGCACTCGCCGTCGTGGACATCCCACTGCAGAGCACGAAGCCCATCGAGAAGAGGACCTTCCCGTAGAAAACGTCTGTTGAATAGTGATTAGTGAATAGGTAACGTGAATAGTGAATGGTGAATAGTGAATAGTGAATAGCCACCGCCGGCCCGGACGTCTTAGCTATTCACTATTCACTAATCACTATTCACTACATCTTTAGGGAGGCCATTCCCGAATGGCGGAATCCATCACGATTGATACGCAGCCAACTCCGAATGTGAACGCGCTGAAATTCGTGTTGAACCGTCGTCTGACCGAGGGGAAGAGTCAAACGTTTCGCACGCCCCAGGAGGCGGCCGCCTCACCGCTGGCGGCGGCATTGCTGGCCATCCCGGGCGTGGTGCAGGTCTTCTTGCTCAACGACTTCATCACCGTAACCCGCAATCCCAGCGCGCGGTGGGAAGAGATTGCAGACAAAGTGGAGGACGCGATTCGCAGGCATTTCGGAATCGAAGGCAGTTGAAGAGTTGGAAAGTTGGAGAGTTACTGCGTCCATCTCTCTGCCGTGTACTCTTCAACTTTCCAACTCTCCAACATTCCAACTGCAGTTAGAGTACCAAGAGCAGCGGGTTCTCCAGCAGGCGTTTGACTTCGTTGAGGTATTGCGCGGCTTCGGCGCCGTCGGTCACACGATGGTCGGCCGAGAGCGTTATTTTCATGGTGGTCGCGGCGGCAATCTGGCCGCCTCGCACGACGGCGCGCGGCATCGCCTTGCCGATGGCCAGGATCCCGGTATGCGGCGGATTGATGATGGCCACGAAGCTGTCCACGTCCCCAAACATCCCCAGGTTACTGACGGTGAACGTTCCGCCCTCGAGGTCTTCTGGCCGTAGGTGGCCGGAGCGCGCGCGTTCGCCAAGGTCTTTCGCCCTCACCGCGATCTCCGCCAACGTCAGCCGGTCGCAATCGTGGATGACCGGCGCGATCAGGCCCTCCGGCAATGCCACGGCCAGCGCCATGTTGATCCGGCGGAACCGGCGGACCGTGGCATCGGCCAGGCTACTGTTGAGGTTGAGGAACTTGCGCAGGGCCAGCGACGCCGCCTTGAGCACGAAGTCATTCACGGATACCTTCCCACGGTCCTCCAGCGTCTCGTTGAGTTGCTGGCGGACGCGCAGCGCCTCATCCATACCTACTTCCGCTGTGACGTAGAAGTGAGGCGCCTGCTGCTTGCTCTCGGTCATCCGGCGGCCAATGGTTTGCCGGATGCGAGACAGGGGGACGGACTCGACGTCTGGGCCGGATGGGGCAGTGGGCGGTGCCGCCGGGCTCGGGGTCGGTTTGGGACGCGTGCCGATTGCGATGAGTGCTTCGATGTCTTCCTTTGTAATGCGTCCATCCGGACCGCTGCCCCGGACGGTGGCCAGATCGATGGCGTGCTCAGCGGCCAGTTTCCGCGCCAGCGGCGAGACTTTCAACCGGTCTGTGGCCTCGGTGGGGGCCGCTGCGGGCGGAGCGGAGGTGGGCCGCGCCGGACCCGCCGCCACTGGCGCAGGTGCGGGAGCGGGCTGCGCGGCGGGGACAGACAGGGGGCGAGGCTGGACCTTCTGCCCTGGAGCGCCGATCACCGCAATGCTGGCGCCCACCGGTGCGCTCTTCCCTTCGTCGACGAGAATCTCGAGCAGAACGCCCCCTTCCTCAGCCTCGATATCGACGTTAACTTTGTCGGTTTCGATCTCGGCGATGGCTTCGCCTTTGGCAATGGGATCGCCGGGACGCTTCTTCCAGTTCAGGACTTTCCCCTCGGTCATCGCGTCGCCCATCTTTGGCATGATGACGTCAGCCACCGGAGGACCCCCTCACGACGGGATCAAGCAACCAGGGGACCAAGGTACCATGCCTGCCTGCTACGTCTGCCTGGTGCCTTGGTTTCCTGGTCCCATGGTACCCTTGTCAGGCTTTGCCAAGCGTCTTTTTAATCGCCTTCACGATGTCCGCCTCATGTGGCACCGTCCGTACTTCCAGGGTACGGGCGTACGGCATGGGCACATCGGCGCCGGTGACGCGTTCGACCGGCGCGTCCAGTTGATCGAACGCATCTTCATAAATTCGCATCGCAATTTCAGCAGCGGCTCCGAATGGCTTCCACTGTTCCTGGACGACCACGGCCCGGTGCGTGCGCGCCACCGACTCCACCACGGTCGCCATGTCGAGCGGTCGCAGCGACCGGAGGCTGATCACCTCAGCCTCGATGCCCTCGCCGGCGAGCTGCTCCGCCGCGGCGACGGCCGCATGGACCATCCGGCTGCGCGGCCTTCCCAAAGGGCAGGGCAAAATCCGAATCCGGTACCTCTCCTTTCAACCCGTACAGCGCGGCATTTTCCAGGAAGATCACGGGATCCTGGCTGCGGATCGCCGTGCGGAGCAGTCCTTTCGCCTCCGCCGGCGTGGCCGGCGCAACGACATACAGGCCGGGGAAGTGCGCGTAGGTGGCCTCCAGACTCTGCGAGTGCTGCGCGGACAACTGCACGCCGGCGCCGTTGGGGCCCCGGATAACCAACGGAACGTTGACCTGTCCGCCGGAGAAGTAGCGCAGCTTGGCGGCGTTGTTCACGATCTGGTCCATCGCCAGCAGGGAGAAGTTCCAGGTCATGACTTCTACCACCGGCCGCAATCCGAGCATCGCCATCCCAATCGCCGCCCCCACGAACCCGAGTTCGGAAATGGGGGTGTCGATCACGCGCGTCGGGCCATACCGTTGGAGCAGGTCGGCAGTGACCCGGAACGTGCCCTGGTACCCGCCGATGTCCTCGCCGATGAGGATCACCCGGCGGTCGTGGTCCATCTCCTCGATGAGGGCGGACCGCAGCGCGTCCCGGTAGGTGAGTTCAGCCACGGCGATCACCCGCGAGACGGGAGGGAAGAAGGAAGAGGGAAGAGGGAAGATGGAACAGGGGAAAGTCCGGACGGGCGGATGTCTCGACGTCCTCCCATCTTTTCCTTCTTCCTTCTTCCCTCTTCCCTTTTCCCTTCATCGCTGGTCGTTCTAGCGTTCAGCTCCGTAGACGTCCTTGAACAGTTCGTCAGGCTCCGGGGGTGGGCTCTCCTCGGCGAATCGCACCGCGTCGGTCACGACCCGCTCGGCGTCTGCGCGCGCGCGCTTCACCTCGTCGTCGGACAGCGCCCCGGCTGCGCGGAGCCGGTCCTCCAGGAGCGTGATCGGGTCACGCTGCCGGGCCTGCGCGATCTCTTCTTTGGTGCGGTAGGGCTGGAAGAGATCGGCCGCCCCATGGCCGGCGAAGCGGTAGGTCAGCAGTTCCACCGCGTAGGGCCGGCCGGTCTCGCGCGCCCGCCGCACCGCACGCCCGGCCAGCCGGCGGACCTCGATGAAATCCATCCCGTCGGCGCGTTCGTTTTCAATCGCATACATCGAGAACCGGCTGGCCAGGTTCGTGACCGCGGATGATCGATCCACAGGTGTGCCCATCGCATACTGGTTGTTCTCAACGATATAGACGATCGGGCACAAACCCTGCTTGCCCCAGAGCCCAGCCAGATTAGCCGGTTCGTGGAACGAGCCGCTGTTCATCGCCCCATCGCCGAGGAAGCACAGACAGATCCGGTCTGCCTGCTGGTAGCGCAGCGCGAAGGCCGCGCCGGTGGCCAGCGGGATGTGGCCTCCCACGATGCCGTAGCCTCCATAGAATCCTCGCGCCACGTCGAACAGATGCATCGACCCGCCCTTGCCCTTGGCCAGGCCGGTCGCCTTGCCGAACAGTTCCGCCATCACCGCACCAGGCGCGGCGCCGCGGAACAGGGCATGAGCGTGGTCTCGATAGGCGGTGAAGAAGATGTCCTCGGGACGGATCGCGCTCAGGAAACCTGCAGCGACCGCTTCCTGGCCGCTGTAGACGTGCAGGTAGCCGCCGATCTTGCCGCGGCGAAATTCTCGCTCCGCTTCCTCTTCGAAGCGACGCGCCAGGACCATCTTCCCATACCACTCCACGGCGGCGGCGAGCTCGTCACGGCCGAGGTCGCGCGGAGGGGCGGTTTTCACGGATCGCGTGTCCATGTACTGAACCACCTACCCATCGCGCTGGTCATCTTACTCGTGGCATCGCCGCGTAAAACGGACTAATATTATCACATGGACCGAGATTCCACCAAGACGACCTCCACGCCTGTTCCGTCCGCCGGCGAGCTGCGCAACAGGCTGCTGGCGCAGGTGGATGAGATTCGTCGCGCGCTCGATCAGACGGCGGTCGCGGCGTCCCTGTCCACCGCACAGCAGGCCGAGTATCAGCGCCTGCGCACCGCGCTCGAGTCGCTGGAGCGCCGGGTGCGGGAGATTCTTGCCGAATAGATCGTCGGCAGTCCGCAGTCAGCAGCCTGCAGTCAACAGCCGGTGGGCCTGATCTGTGACTGCCGACTGGCGACTGCCGACTGCTGACTGATGACTGGTTCCTTTGCTATGATTGCTCTCACACCACACCGAGTGCGCGCGTGACGCTGGCTGCATCGCTCCAGTTTATCCGCGAACTTCCCAAGGTTGAACTCCACCTGCATCTGGAAACCTCCCTCCGCTTGCGCCGGCTCGCGGAACGCGGCAGGCGGGCGAGTGGTCCGCACGATGATTCTCCCGGCCCTTCTGACGTCACGGAGCCGCAGCGCATCGCCGATCCGGCACGATTCACCGGGTACGATCGCCTCCGCCGCCTGCGGTACCTCAGCCGTGCCGGGAGAATTGCCGACGAGTGGTACACGCCGGAGAATATCGAGCAGATCACGCTGGAACTATTAGAGGAAGCAGCGTTGCAACGGGTGCGGTACGTCGAGGTGCGGGTGGGCGGCCGCCGCGGCTTTGCGTTACTCGGCGCAGACCGTATGCTCGGCGCCATGGCGCGCGCACGCGCCCGGGCCGAGTCGCGGCTGGGGATTTCTAGTGGGTTCCTCGTGACGATTGTGCGGGAGCGGGGCCCGGAGGAGGCCGAGCAGCGGGTTCGCGAGGCGATTGCCTGCCGCGACTGCGGTGTGGTGGGCGTGGACCTGGCCGGCGACGAGCAGAACTACCCGCCGGCCCTGTTTGCCAGGCCTCTGGGGTTGGCCCGTGAAGCCGGTCTGGGAATTACGGTGCACGCCGGTGAATTCGCCGGTCCGGCCAGTGTCTGGACCGCGGTGTATCACCTGGGGGCGCAGCGTATCGGCCATGGAATCCGCGCCGCGGACGACTCGGAACTGCTCACCCGCCTGCGGGAGCGCGGCGTGACGCTGGAACTCTGCCCCACAAGCAACCTTCATCTCGGGTTGTGCGCGTCCATGGGGGCCCTCCCTCTGCGGCGCCTGCTTGACGCCGGCGTGTCCGTGACCGTGAACAGCGATGATCCTATGCTCCTGGGGACGGACCTCTCGCGCGAACTGCACGCTGTGGCTACGACGTTTTCACTCGGGGCCGCTGAGGTGACGCGCCTGGTGACGAACGCCGCACGCGCCGCGTTTGCGCCGGTTCCCGCCCTTCCTTGACACCCCCGGGGTGCCGTGCCACAATGAAACCGGACCAGTTCTTGAGTAATTTAGTCGAGAATTATTCTCCGAAATACTAAGGATGGCGTGAGGGCGCATGGCTGATCTGGAAATCAGGGACCTGACGGTACAGGTCGAGGACAAGGTCATCCTGAAGGGTGCGAACCTGACCCTCAGCAAGGGTGAAGTGCACGCGTTGATGGGGCCGAACGGGTCGGGCAAGTCAACCCTGGCGAACGTCCTCATGGGCAACCCCTTCTACCAGGTAGTGAAGGGGGAGGTGCTGTACAAAGGCCAGGACCTGCTGGCGATGTCACCCGATGAACGCGCCAGGCGGGGGCTGTTCATCGCCTTCCAGTATCCGGTGAGCATCCCTGGGGTCACCATGAGCAGTTTCTTGCGCACCGCGGTGTCGGCCCGCCGCGGCTACGACAAGGAACTGATGCCCGTCGGCGAGTTTCAGAAGTTGCTGAAACAAAAGATGGACGAACTGAAAATCGAGCCGGCAATCGTGTCCCGGTACGTGAACGAGGGCTTCTCCGGTGGCGAGAAGAAGCGCGCCGAGATCCTGCAGATGGCGATGCTGGAGCCGGAGATCGCGATCATGGACGAGACTGATTCGGGGCTGGATATCGACTCGGTGAAGGTCGTCTCCGACGGCGTCAACCGCATGCTCGAGCGCGCCAAGGGTGCGATGGGGATCCTGCTCATCACGCACTATTCGCGGATCCTGCACTTCATCAAACCCTCCTACGTGCACGTGATGTTCGATGGGCGCTTCGTGGTGTCCGGTGGCCCCGACCTGGCGGAGGAACTGGAGCAGAGCGGGTACGAGGGCATCAAGGCGCAGTTCGAAGTGATCGCCGCGGAGGTGCAGGCGGAGGGCGCCGTCCGGCGTGCGGGCAAGGTGTTCTGGGTTGCGCACTAACTGACGTCTCTCGCGTCCGTCGCGTCCATTGCGTCAGGGAAGTGAATGCAGGGACGCAAGAGACGCAATAGACGCGAGAGACGCAACAAGACGTGGAGGGCTTGATCGATGGCGGTCACGAACCAGTTAGGGATTGATCCCGACAAATACAAGTGGGGTTTCCACGATCCCGAGAAATACGTCTACAAGTCCCGCAAGGGGCTGGATCGCGAGATCGTGGAGATGATCTCCTCAATGAAGAATGAGCCGGAGTGGATGCGGGCGTACCGGCTGCATTCGCTCGAGCATTTCCAGCAGCGCCCCATGCCGGTCTGGGGCGCCAACCTCGCCCAGATCGACTTTAACGACATCTACTACTACCTGAAGCCCACGGAGAAGAAGGAGCGGAGCTGGGACGAGGTTCCCGAGAATATCAAGAACACTTTTGAGAAGCTGGGGATCCCGGAGGCGGAGCGGAAGTTTCTGGCCGGGGCAGGGGCGCAGTACGAGAGTGAGTCTGTCTATCATAACCTGAAGGAGGAGTGGGAGAAGCTCGGGGTCATCTTCCTGGACACCGACTCGGCGCTGCGGGAACACCCCGACATCGTGCGCGAGTACTTCGGGACGGTGGTCCCGCCGGAAGACAACAAACTGGCTGCGCTGAACTCGGCCGTCTGGTCCGGTGGGTCGTTCGTGTACGTCCCCGCCGGCGTGCATGTGGATATCCCACTGCAGGCGTACTTCCGCATCAATGCTCAAAACATGGGGCAGTTTGAGCGCACGCTCATCATCTGCGAGCCCGGCTCGTATGTGCACTATGTGGAAGGGTGCACGGCCCCGATCTACACGACCGACTCGCTGCACAGCGCGGTGGTGGAGATCATCGTGAAGGAAGGGGCGCGCTGCCGCTACACCACGATTCAAAACTGGTCGACCAACACGTACAACCTGGTCACCAAGCGCGCCGTGGCCTACCGCGATGCCACGATGGAATGGATCGACGGCAATCTCGGCTCCAAGATCACCATGAAGTACCCGAGCGTCTACATGGTGGAGCCCGGAGCCAAGGCGGAGATCCTGTCCGTGGCGTTCGCTGGACGAGGGCAGCACCAGGATCCCGGCGGCAAGGTGATCCATGCGGCGCCGCATACCCAGTCCGTCATCGTCAGCAAGTCCATCGCCAAGGATGGGGGCCGGGCAGGGTACCGTGGGCTCGTCAAGATCTACTCAGGCGCGAACGGGAGCAAATCGGCGGTGCGATGCGACGCGCTGATCCTGGACGACCAGAGCCGCAGCGACACCTACCCGACGATGGAGATCGACGAGCAGGATGTCAGCATCACCCATGAAGCCACGGTCTCCAAGGTGTCCGACGAACAGCTCTTCTACCTGATGAGCCGCGGGGTGAAGGCAGATGAGGCGATGAACATGATCGTCCGCGGCTTCGTTGAGCCGATCGTCAAGGAACTGCCACTGGAGTACGCGGTGGAGCTCAACCGCCTGATCGCGCTCGAAATGGAAGGATCTGTCGGATAGTGGCATGGAGGGCTCGGTTGGCTGATCGGGCATAGCGCGTTTCATGGCGCAGGAGGTTGGAGGTTGAAGGGAAGCGCCTTTGCCCTCCAACCTTCAACATTTCATCCGTCAACGTAGTGCCGGTGCGGAGGAGACGATGCAGGAGCAGATGACGCATCTCGCGCGGGCTGGGTTCAGCCGCGAGAGCGTGCTCGCGCTATCGGAGCGGCTCGGTGAGCCTGCGTGGATGCGGGAGTTCCGCCTGGCGGCGTGGGAGACGTTCGAGCGGCTGCCGTGGCCTGCGCCCGCGGATCCGGAGTGGCGCCGCACCGACCCCACGATGTTCCGGCTGGAGGGGATCCGACCGTTTGCCGACGCGCCCGCCGGCGCCTTGCCGGCGAGCCTGCAGCAGGTGGTGGACGCCTGGCAGGCTCCGGCTGGGCTGCTGCTGCAGCGCAACTCCCAGGGGGTGCGGTCTCAGCTGGACGCCGGGGCGGCACGGCGCGGCGTCGTCTTCACCGATCTTCACACCGCCCTCCGCGAGCGAGGCGACCTGATCCGCGAGAATTTCATGACGACCTGTGTCCGTCCCGATGAGACGAAGTTCCGTGCACTGCACGCGGCGTTGTGGAGTGGAGGCGCGCTGCTGTACGTTCCCGACGGCGTCGAGATCACCACGCCGCTGGTCTCGCTGGCCTGGATCGACGCCGATGGGGTCGGGATTTTTCCCCATCTGTTGGTCATCGCCGGCCAGAACAGCAAGGTCACCCTGATCACGTGTGCCGCGTCTCCCCCAGGGGATCGGCCCGGCTCATCGATCGACGGTGGGGGGCCCGGGCGCGTCGAGGGCCAGGCGTTTGCCGACCCCGTGACTGAGCTGATCCTCCGCGACGGGGCGCAGATCCGCCTAGTGACGCTGCAGGAGTGGGGCAGCAACGTCGCCGAGATCGGGATCATCCGTTCCGTGCTGGCGCGCGACGCGGAGCTGCGCAGCCTGCTGGTCGGTTTCGGCGGCAAGGTCGTGAAGACCAATGTCGAGTCCATTTTGGATGGACCGGGCGCCACATCAGAAATGTTAGGACTGGTGTTTGGCGACTCCCGGCAGCACTTCGACCTGCACACGCTGCAGGAGCACCGCGCGCCGCATACGCTGTCCGACCTGCTGTACAAGAACGCGGTGAAAGATCGGGCCCGCAGCGTATTTTCGGGCATGATCCGCGTGCTTCCCGGCGCCCAGAAGACCAACGCGTTCCAGGCCAACCGTAACCTGATTCTCTCGGGGGGAGCAAAGGCCGACTCCATCCCCAACCTGGAGATCATGGCCAACGACCTTCGCTGCACGCACGGATCGGCCACCAGCCGGATCAACGAGGAGCACCTCTTCTACTTGATGAGCCGCGGGCTGGCCCGGGCGCAGGCGGTCCGGATGGTGGTGGAAGGGTTCTTTGCCGAGTTGCTGGATCGCGTTCCGCTGGATGACCTCCGAGCCCGTCTGCAGCGGGAGATCGACCAGAAGATGGCGGATGACGCCGACGGAAACGGGAAGGGGGAAATCCCCACACGGCGCCCCGTGCGGAGCGAAGAGCGGCAACCGGCATTATGACGATGACTGAGCGCACCGCGGAGTTTGTAAGGGTTGCGGCCACGGACGAGATTCCCCCGGGCACGGGAAAAGCTGTCGTGGTGGACGGGCGGCGGATTGCGCTGTTCAACGTGAACGGGACCTTCTACGCGATTGACGACACCTGTACGCATGAGGAGGCGTCTCTGGCGGAGGGGGCGTTGTATGGCGAGATCGTCGCGTGTCCAAAGCACGGGTCGCGGTTTCATCTTCCCACCGGCCGGGTGCTGTCGCTGCCTGCGGTGATCCCTGTAAATACCTACCAGGTGAAGGTGGAAGATGGCCACGTGCTGCTCCTACCCGTTCCACAGCGGGGCCGGGGCATGCCGCACAAAGCTTAAGATGGGACGGGACTAGGGATTCAGGACTCGGGACTGGCCAGGGCGATGAAGGACGACGTTGACCAGTCCCCAGTCCCAAGTCCCGCGGTTGGAGAAATTGGTGAGGAGATGAGTTCGATGCTAGCAGAGCGGGTTCGTGAGGACTTCCCCATCTTGAAGCAGACCGTGTACGGGAAGCCGCTCGTCTATCTCGATAGCGCGGCGACCTCGCAGAAGCCGCGTCGGGTCATCGACGCACTGGTGCGCTACTACCAGGAGTACAACGCCAACATTCACCGCGGCATCTACCGGATTGCCGAAGAAGCCACGATGCGGTACGAGCAGTCGCGCGGGAAGATCGCCGCATTCATCGGTGCGACGCGGCCCGAAGAAGTTGTCTTCACCCGCAGCACGACCGAAGCCATCAACCTGGTAGCCTACGCCTGGGGCCGGGCCAACATCCGCGCCGGCGACGAGATCATCCTCACCGAGATGGAGCATCACAGCAACCTCGTCCCCTGGCAGCTCCTGGCGGCAGAGAAGCAGGCCAAGTTGAGATTCATCCCGTTCGACGGCCAGGGCATCCTGCAGTTGGACGAGTACCAGCGCCTGCTGTCGGAGCGCACGAAGCTGGTGGCGGTCACGCATCAGTCCAACGTGCTGGGGACGATCAACCCCATCAAAGAGATCGCGATGACCGCGCACGCCGCCGGCGCCACCGTCCTCGTCGACGCCGCGCAGAGCGTCCCGCATATGCCGGTGAGCGTGGGCGACCTGGGGGCAGACTTTGTCGCCTTCTCCGGCCACAAGATGTGCGGCCCCACTGGAGCCGGTGTGTTGTGGGCGCGCTATGATCTGCTGGACGCCATGCCTCCGTTCCACGGCGGCGGAGAGATGATCATGCTCGTGCAGTTGGAATCATCCACATATAAAGACCCGCCGCACAAGTTCGAGGCGGGGACCCCAAGCATTGCGGACTGCATCGTGCTGGGAGAAGCCGTGGACTACCTGCAGGGAATCGGCATGGCGGCGATCCGGGCCCATGAACAGCGCCTGACCGACTACACCCTGCGGCGGCTCGCCGAGGTGGAGGGCGTGACGCTCTTTGGGCCGAGGCAGCTGGACCGCCGGGGCGGGGTGGTGGCCTTCGCGACAGACGTGGCGCACCCGCACGATGTGGCGCAGGTGCTGGATCAGGAAGGCATCGCCGTGCGGGCCGGCCATCACTGCACGCAGCCCCTGCATCGACGGCTGGGTGTCGCGGCCACGACGCGGGCCAGCCTGTACCTGTACAATAATGAGAGTGACATCGACGCCCTGGTGCGTGGACTTCACGTGGCGCGTCACCTGTTCTCGCCCAGGCCGGCGCCGGCGAAACGATAAAGTCTACCTGGTCTTCCCGGTCTCCCCAGTCTTCCCAGTCTACTGCCCGGTCTATTTTGACGAGCCGTGAATTGCGGGGTAGACTGAGAAGACTGGGAAGACTGTGTAGACTGGGGAGACTCTGAAATGGCGTTAGATGACCTCTATCGCGAAGTCATCCTTGACCACTACACCCGTCCCCGGAACAAGGGCACCATTGACGGCGCCGACATCACGGTGGAAGGCGCCAACCCGCTGTGTGGCGACGAACTCTCCGTCTACGTGAAGCTCACCGGCGGCAGGATCTCCGACGTGCGCTTCGTAGGACGGGGGTGTTCCATCAGCCAGGCGTCGGCCTCGATGATGACCGACCAGATCAAAGGCAAGACGCTGCACGAGGCCAGAGCCCTGGTGGGGCAGTTCAAGGCAATGATGCACGGGGAGGAAGTTCCGGAGGAGGAACTAGGTGATCTGATGGCGCTGCAAGGCGTGCGCAAATTCCCGGTGCGCATCAAATGTGCGACGCTGGCCTGGGTGGCCCTGGATCAAGGGGTAGAGGAATTCGAGTCGGCTCGCGGCAAGGTGGAGGCGAAAGCGACAAGCGAGGTTGAGTGAGGACTCGATGACACGACAAGAGTTCTGGCGCGAACTCGCAGCGCAGTTGCGTGTGGACAGTATCCGGGCCACCACGGAGGCGGGCTCCGGCCATCCCACCTCGTCGATGTCGGCCGCCGACCTGATGGCGGTGTTGCTGGCCGATCATCTGCGTTACGACTTCGCCAATCCCAAGAATCCTAGTAACGATCACCTGGTGTTCTCGAAAGGGCATGCCTCGCCGCTCCTCTACGCGATGTTGCGGGCCGCCGGCGCGATCACCGACACGGAGCTGATGACCCTACGCAAGTTCGGCAGCCGGCTCGAGGGGCATCCCACCCCGGTCTTGCCATGGGTGGATGTGGCCACGGGGTCGCTCGGGCAAGGGCTGGCCATCGGCGTGGGGATCGCGCTGGCCGGCAAGTACCTGGATAAGCTTCCCTATCGTGTGTGGGTGCTCTCCGGCGATAGCGAGATGGCCGAAGGGTCGGTGTGGGAGGCGGTTCAGCACGCCACGCACTACAAGCTCGCGAACCTGATCTGCATCGTGGACGTGAACCGTCTGGGCCAGCGAGGCGAAACGATGCTGGGATGGAACACCCGCGCCTACGCACAGCAGGCGCAGGCCTTTGGGTGGCGGACACTCGAGATCGATGGCCACAACTTGGAGGAGATCGAGCGGGCGTATGCGCAGGCGGAAGGACCGTCCGACGTCCCGACGATGATCGTCGCCCGGACCGTCAAGGGCAAGGGCAGCAGCCTGGTCGAGAATAAGGAAGGCTGGCACGGCAAGGCGATGTCCAAAGAGCAGGCCGTCCAGGCCATCGCGGAGCTCGGCGGTGAACGGCACCTGACTGTGCAGGTCCGCAGCCCCGACACGGCCCGGACGGCGCGCCCGGCCGCACAGCCGGTGCAGGTCCCCGTCTACCGTGTGGGGGAGAGCGTGGCCACCCGCCGCGCCTATGGTGATGCGCTCAAAGCACTGGGCGCCGCCCGTCCGGATGTGGTCGCGCTGGACGGCGAAGTGAGCAACTCCACCTACGCCGAAGATTTCGCCCGTGCCTTTCCCGACCGCTACTTCGAAATGTACATCGCGGAGCAGCAGATGGTCGCCTCTGCGGTCGGCCTGCAGGTACGGGGGTACGCGCCGTTTGCCTCCACGTTTGCGGCGTTCCTCACCAGGGCCTACGACTTCATCCGGATGGCGGCGGTGTCACGGGCCAATGTCAAGCTGGTCGGCTCGCACGCCGGCGTGTCCATCGGCTGGGATGGTCCTTCCCAGATGGGGCTGGAAGACATCGCCATGATGCGCGCTGTTGGCGGGAGCACCGTGCTGTACCCATGCGACGCGAATCAGACCGCGCAGCTGGTCGTGCAGATGGTCGATCGCTCCGGCGTCGTCTTCCTGCGGACTACGCGCGAGAAGACGCCGGTCCTGTACGCGCCCGAGCAGCGTTTTCCGATTGGTGGCAGCGTGGTGCTGCGACGGTCGGAGGGGGACGTGGCCACCATCGTGGCCGCCGGCATCACGGTGCATGAGGCGCTGCAGGCGCAGCAGGCGCTGGCCGCTGTGGGCCTCGCCGTGCGGGTGATCGATGCGTATTCCGTCAAGCCGATCGACGCGGTGATGCTGCGTCAGGCCGCCCGCGAGACGGGAGTGATCGTTACCGCCGAGGATCACTGGCCCGAGGGCGGCTTGGGAGAGGCGGTCCTGGCTGCGCTGGCCGGGCTGGAGCCGTTCCCCCGCGTGCACATCCTGGCCGTGCGGGCGATGCCCGGTTCCGGCACGCCGGACGAACTGCTGGACGCCGCAGGGATCAGCGCCCGGCACATCGCCGGGGCCGTCCGCACTTTGACTGCGCAAGCCGGCCCGGCCCCGGTCGCGCGCTGAACCCTACCTCATCGTGCCGGCCTTGACGAGGCCGATCCGGTTGCCGTCGGGGTCGGCGAACATCGCGAGCGCCGGTCCCCCCGGTACCTCGCTGGCAGGCAACACAGTCTTCCCTCCGAGCCGCTCAGCCGTCCGGAGGTATTCGTCCAGGTCCTCAACTTCAACATAGAAGGTGACGCCGCCCGGGCTGCCCTCCTGGGCGGCCGAGACGCCCCCGTTGATCCCCTTGGCGCCGGTGTTCACCATCCCGTATTGCATCGGATTGTTCGCGTCGACTTTCCAGTCGAAGAGATCCGCATAGAATTTCTGCAATCGCCTTCCGTCCTTGCCCGTGACTTCGAAGTGCACGACAGGCTTGCCCATTCCAACCACCTCCGTGATAGGATGAATTTCTTCCTTACATCTTGCCTGCCTCCTGGTTGGGATCCGGCCCCGGGTCGCCGCCTGAAGCAGTGATCGCCAGCCGGTTCAGATACAACTCCCAGCCTTGCATGTGTTTGTCGCGCGCTTCCTCGGGCAGGTCCCGGTGCACCAGCCGCACGATCGTCCCATCCCCATCAGGGGTGAGGGTGATCTCGACGGTGCTCGAGCCCGGCGGCACGGGACTGGTACCCTCCTTGCCCCCCTCCCAGCCCCAGGTGAAGATCACTCGGCGAAAGGGCACCACTTCGACGTACGTCCCGCGGGCAATGTCGCGGCTATTGAACTGTACGCGGTAGACCCCGCCGGGTCGCGGATCCAGCGTGGCCACCGCACCCTTCCACCGCACGTACTTGGCCGGATCGGTGAGCAAGGCAAAGATAGTTTCCGGCCTCGCCCCCACACGCACCTCACGCCTGATGGCGCTGCGTTCCTCAACCGTCATCTGCGGATCCCCTCCTCCAGAGTCTGGTTTCGTTTACCGCCGGCGGCGATTCCGCTTTCGGCGCTCCTCAGCTTCCGCTTCCTGCTTCAGACGTTGCAGATCCTCGTCCCAGAATGCCTCCAGGAACCGCCGCACTTCGGCAACGGTGTCGGGTCTGGCGCGATAGAGGCGGCGCGTGCCATCCCGGCGTTCGCTCACCAGCCCTGCCTCCTTGAGCACCCGCAGGTGCTGCGAAATCGCAGGACGCGTGACCGCAAAGTGCGAGGCGATTCGTCCGGCCGGTAGTTCCCGGGCCCAGATCAGGCGCAGGATTTCGCGCCGGCGCGGCTCGGCGATCGCTTTCATCGCGGGTTCCATGGCCGTTATTTAATCATAGACTTACGTAAGTGTCAACTAACATAATTGCCTCTCGATGCCCGCTGCTCGAAGAGATTGAGATTTGACGTAGATTTTTCCTGACCGTATCATCACAGTGAGAGCCGGAGGCGGACGGCGACGACCTCGGGCAGGACATCACCGCCGCGCCGCCGTACCAACAGGCGACCCGGCGCTGTCTACGAGGAGGCATGACGCGTGCCCACCGAGCCCCAATACGTCCCCCGCAGCCAGGTGTTGCCACTCGACAAGGCGCTGGAGGTCATCGACGCGCTGCCTGGCGGGGGTGTGATTCTCACCAAGGTAGAGGAAGTCCTGAACTGGGGGCGGGCCGCTTCGGTGTGGCCGCTCACCTTCGGACTGGCCTGCTGCGCCATCGAAATGATGCAGGCGTATGCGACCCGCTTCGACATGGACCGGATGGGCATCATCCCCCGGGCCACTCCCCGGCAGGCCGACTGCATCATCGTGGCCGGACGGGCCACGATCAAGATCGCGCCGATCGTGCGCCGCCTGTGGGAACAGATGCCCGAGCCAAAGTACGTGATTTCCATGGGTTCGTGCGCGACCTGTGGGGGGCCGTTCTATTACGATAACTACTCGATCCTGAAGGGCATCGACCAGGTGATCCCGGTGGACGTCTACGTGCCGGGTTGGCCTCCGCGGCCGGAGGCGCTGATCGAAGGCTTGCTCAATCTCCAGGACAAGATCAAAAAGGAACCGTTCCTGCGCCGGCGGATCGCGAGAGCCGCCGCCGCGGCCACACAGGCGTAACCGGAAACGTCTCTCGCGTCTATTGCGTTTTTTGCGTGAGCCCTGGCGGACGCACTAGAGGCGATGGACGCAAGAGACGCGACAGACGTTGACAGCGGAGGGATGCACACTCGTGGCATTGAGAACTGAAGAGCTCATGCTGAACATGGGACCCCAGCACCCCAGCACCCACGGGGTGTTGCGCATGGTGGTCACCCTCGACGGCGAGAACGTCGTGGACGTACAGCCTGACATCGGCTACTTGCACTCCTCCGTCGAGAAGATGATGGAGAACCGCACCTACCTCCAAAATATCGCGCTGGTCGACCGCGGGATGGATTACCTCTCGGCGATGGCCAACGAGGAGGTATGGGTCCTGGCCTGCGAACGGCTGGGCAAGATCGAGGTGCCTGAACGCGCCCGGTACATCCGCACGATCATGCTGGAGCTGCAGCGGATCAGCAGCCACCTGATCTGGCTGGGGACGTTCGGCATCGATCTGGGCGCGTTCACCGCCTTCCTGTGGGCGATGCGCGAGCGCGAGCGTATCATGGATTTGTTTGAATCGGCGACCGGCGGCCGGCTGCACCACGTGTACTTCCGCATCGGCGGGGTGTTCGAGGACCTCCCCGAGGGATGGACCGACCGCTGTGAGGAGTTTTGCGACTACTTCCTGGACCGGCTGCCGGAATATGACGAGCTGCTCACCGGGAATCCGATCTTCCTGGCCCGCACGCAGGGCGTGGGAGTGCTTCCTCTGGATACGGCGATCGCCATGGGTGCCTCAGGCCCGGTGGCCCGGGCGTCGGGGCTCGCCTATGACGTCCGCAAGGCCCATCCCTACGAGGTCTACGAGCGGGTGGAGTTCGACATCCCGGTGCGCTCCGAGGGTGACTGTTACGCGCGGTATCTGGTACGGCTGGAGGAGATGCGGCAGAGCGTGCGCATCATCCGGCAGTGTCTGGAGCGCCTGCCGGCGGGGGAGATCCGCTCCAAGGTGGCCGTCACGCTGCGGCTGCCCAAGGGCGAGGTGTATGCTCGCACGGAGTCTCCCCGCGGCGACCTGGGCATCTACCTGGTCAGCGACGGCGCCGACAGGCCGTACCGCGTGAAGATCCGCGCGCCGGCATTCTCCAATCTGTACGCCCTGACCGAGATGA
Organism: Candidatus Segetimicrobium genomatis; assembly: GCA_005888595.1. Classification (GTDB taxonomy): domain Bacteria; phylum Sysuimicrobiota; class Sysuimicrobiia; order Sysuimicrobiales; family Kaftiobacteriaceae; genus Telluricultor. Next base: position 12,415 of record VBAL01000110.1, on the reverse strand, counting down.
TGCGTGGGTGGAAGGTCGCCGATGTGATCGCGATCCTGGGCAGCATCGATATCGTGCTGTCCGACGTGGACCGATGAGCGCCGAGATGATGCCCCACTCCGACGGCAGGCGATCGCGGATGGTCCGGATCGTGGCGGGACTGGTGGGGCTGGTCGTCGGTCTCAAATCCACCCTGCGGGCGATGTTCGAGCCCAAGGTCACGGTCTCGTACCCGCTGCAGAAGCTGAACGTGTCACCGCGCTGGCATGGCCTGCTGGCGCTGCCGATCGACCCCGAGACCGACAACGACAAGTGCATTATCTGTTTCCAGTGTGAGCGGGTCTGCCCCGATCGCTGCATTCATATCGAGGCGACCGGGAAGGCCAAGGACCGCCTGCTGACGCGTTTCGATATCGAGATGGACAAGTGCTGCTATTGCGGGCTGTGCGTGGAGGTCTGCCCGACGGAGGCCATTGTCTTCGTCCCGCACTACGAGGCCAGTACCTACAACCGGGCCAACCTGCTCTATGACCTGGACGACCTCCACCGCGCCACGCCCAAGGAACCGATCGCCACCGGCATCGTGAAAGTGAGGCGATGAATCGATGCGCGAGAAATGGAGCTTTGTAAGGCCCGGGGTGGGAAGATGAGTTGGGCGCTGGCGGAAAAGCTGAAAGCCGTTTTCCCCGACGTAGAACTCTTCCCGCGGGCGGGCACGGAACCCGCAGGGACCAGGGACCAGGGACCGGGGACCGGGTCCGGTGAGCAGGGTACGGCGGTGCCGGAGAGTACGCCGGCCGCGCCGCGCCGTCCCGCGCACGAGGTGCCGCCGCAGTACCTGACCCCAGGCGTCTATGTGCCGCGGGAGAAGCTACTGCCCGTGTGTACGACGCTCGCCAGGGATCCTGGGTTCGGGCTGACGTACCTCTCTTGCGTCAGCGCCGTTGACTGGCCGGACCGCAACGAGCTGGAAGTGCTCTACCATCTGTACTCGCACCAGACACGACAGGAACTTGCTCTCAAGGTGCGCATTCCGCGCGACGATGCCCACATTCCCTCGGTCAGCGGGGTGTGGGATGGCGCCAACTGGCACGAGCGCGAAGCCTACGACCTGCTGGGGATCACCTTCGACGGGCACCCCAACCTACGCCGCATCATGATGACCGACGATTGGGTCGGGCATCCCCTCCGCAAGGACTACGTCTACCAGGACCCGCCGTGGCTGGTGGAGGTCGCCAAAGAGCGACAGAAGGACGCAGAAGGCCTCGGGCTGGGAGAGCGGGTTTAACCCCCAGCGAGTAGGCGAGCTGGGAAGGCGAGTCGGCAGGGGAGCGAGGACGGTGCTCCCTTGCTTCGGTTTACGGGACTTTTACACAACCTTCGTAGCATAGTGAGGGGCAGAGGAGGACCACATGAAGGAACGCGCGACGCGCCAGGACGGGAAAGACCGATTGCCCCCGGGGCAGTATCTGACCGAAAAGTGGCCGGTGCTTCATGCCGGCAGCATTCCTCGGTTCGATCCCGGACAGTGGGATTTCAAGATCTGGGGGTTGGTGGAACAGCCGGTGCGTCTGACCTACCAGGAGTTCGTCGGGCTCCCGAAAACCACGCTGCGGTCTGACATCCACTGCGTGACCGCATGGAGCAAGCTGGATGTCAACTTCGAAGGCGTCCCGGCCAAAGCGGTGCTGGCGCTGGCGAAGCCGAAACCGGACGCAACGTTTGTCATGGTGCACGCCGAGCAGGGCTACGAGGCCAACCTCCCGCTGGAGTATCTGCTGTCCGATGACGCGCTGTTCGCCTATCGGGCCGACGGGCGGGACCTGACGCCCGAGCATGGCTGGCCGCTGCGCCTGGTGGTGCCTCGTCTGTATTTCTGGAAGAGCGCGAAGTGGGTCCGCGGCGTGGAGCTGCTGGCAAAAGACCGGCGCGGTTTCTGGGAGCGCAACGGCTACCATAATCATGCCGACCCGTGGAAGGAGGAACGCTACTCCTCCCCCTGGGAGTAGCGCGGACGTGCCCAGCCGGTCGGATCACGATGCACCCGCACTGACCCGGCGTGAACTTCTGCGGCGGTCGGCGGTCATGGCCGCGGGCGCGCTCGCAGGCCCGGCGCTGGCTCAGTGGCTGCGTGCCGGAGGGGGGCAGCGTTTCGCCCAGGCGCAAGGGGTGGACGTGCGCGGGCTCCCGGCGGAGATCACTCCCAACAGTGACTTCTACATCGTCAGCAAGAACCCGCCGGGGTTCGACCCAGACCTGGATGCGGCGCTCTGGCGATTGGAGGTCGCCGGCCGCACACAGCCCCTACGGCTCACGTACCGTGAGCTCGTCGCGCTGCCATCGGTGCAGCGGGACCATACGTTGGAGTGCATCAGCAACGAAGTCGGTGGGAATCTCATCAGCAACGCGAAGTGGCGAGGGGTGCCGCTGCGCGCGATTCTGGAGATGGCCGGAGCAGACACTAACACCAGGAAGCTGGCGTTCCACTGTGCGGACGGCTATAGCACGGCGATCCTGATGAGCGACGCCCTGCACCCGGATACATTGCTGGCCTACGAGATGAACGGTGAGCGGCTTCCGTCCAAGCATGGGTTTCCCGCGCGGCTGCTGGTCGGCGGGTTGTACGGCATGAAGAATCCAAAGTGGATTACACGCATCGAGCCCGTCGACCACTTCCTAGGGTACTGGGAGCAGCGGGGCTGGAGCGACGAGGCAGTGGTGAAGACAATGTCCAAGTTCACCACGCCGAACTCCGGAGCAATCCTCCCCACGGGCCAGCCCACGCAGCTGGGCGGTGTGGCCTATGCGGGCAAGCGCGGAGTCCGCGCGGTCGAGTATTCCTTCGATGACGGCCGCACTTGGCTGCCGGCCGCGATCAGGTCGGTGTTCGGCCCTCACACCTGGGTCCTGTGGGCAGTGGAGTGGGCGCCGCCGGGACCGGGGTCGTATCTGCTGCGGGCACGGGCCCAGGACGGCACTGGAGAGTGGCAGACACCAGATGAAGCTCCCACGCTGCCGGACGGCGCGTCGGGGCTGCACCGCGTTCGCGTGTACGCCCGTGCGTAGTCAGGCGGTATACTCATCATGACGATGTCATCCACGCGGTCAGGGTTTTGGGCCGGCCTCGCGGCCGGACTCCTCGTCGCGATTGCCATGTACTTCGGTTGGTTTACGCATCGTATCCCTGCGGTGGCCCTCGCGCTCTGGGAACGGCAGATGCGGCTTATTCCATTGCAGGTGTTCTCGTTCCTGATCGTGCGCCTCAAGTTCGCCGCCAAGCCCGCGGCGTTTTGGGGCATGCTCGCCGGGCTGGTCGTACTGTTGGGGTTGATCGGAGCCGTGATCGCCCGGTGGGCCGGGTGGAAGGCCGGGCGGCTCCTGGTGGGTGCATGGGTCGTCGTCACCGGGCTGCTGGCCGTCCTGGCGTTTGGTCCCGCGTCACGTTATCTCGCGGAACGGCTGGCCGCCGAAGGCATGGCTGCGAATCCCTACACGGTGCCGCTGGCACTGGCCGCCTACGGCGTGTTGTTTGCCGCGCTCTATACCGTGCTGATGGTGGCGATGTCGCGCCGGCCCGCGGCGGGAGCGCCCCCATCCGGGGGAGTGACCCGTCGCGAACTCCTCTCTCGGGCCGTGACCGTGGTGATCGCTTCGGCCGCCGGCGGCGCCGCGGCGCAGTGGCTGCAGATCGCACTCCGCCGCGCCACAGCCGCAGCGCAGAGTCTGTTCGCGCGCGTCCAGGGGCTTCCGTCGGAGATCACGCCGAACGACCGGTTCTATATCGTCAGCAAGAATCCACCCGGGTTTGATCCCGTTGTCGAGGTGGCGAAATGGTCGCTGGACATCGGTGGCCTGGTCAGTAAGCCCGTGCGGCTCAGCTTCGAGGACCTCCGGGCGATGCCGGCGATCGAACAGGTGCAGACGCTGGAGTGTATCAGCAACGAGGTGGGCGGCGACCTGATCAGCAGCGCGAAGTGGAAGGGTGTGCAGTTACGCGACGTCCTCATGCGCGCGGGAGGCCCGGCCGCCACCGCGGTCAAAGTGGCGTTCCGGTGTGCGGACGGATACTCCGAGGCGATTCCCGTCGCCGACGCCATGCATCCCACCACGCTACTCGCCTACGAGATGAACGGCGAGCCGTTGCCGACTAAGCACGGTTTTCCAGTCCGCCTGCTGGTCCCCGGGTTGTTTGGGATGAAGAATCCTAAATGGATCACCAAGATCGAGGTCGTCAACTACGACTTCCGCGGATACTGGGAGGCGTCTGGGTGGAGTGACGAAGCCGTCGTGAAGACGATGTCGGAGTTTACCGTCGCGCCGCGCTCCGGGACCGTCGCTGAGATTGGACTGGGTGGTGCGGCGTACGGCGGCGATCGCGGGATCAAGGCCGTCGAATACAGCACCGACGGCGGGGGGACCTGGCGGCCGGCCGAGGTCAAGCCACCACTGGGGCCGTTCACCTGGGTGTTGTGGGCGGCGCTCTGGACGCCCACCGCGCCCGGCGAGTACACCTTGAAAGTCCGCGCCCGGGACGGTCTTGGCGTCGTGCAGAACGCCAGAGAGGTTCCGACGCTCCCGGATGGTGCGTCGGGATACCACACGGTGCGCATCCGCGTCAGAAAATAGCCTGTCGGCAGGCATGACCGCTTTGCTTGACGCGTCTGGCGCCGGACCCTATAGTGGGGACGGGACTCGGTGCCGATGCGGCCCATCCGCTACTTTTCCCTCGACGAAGCCAACCGGACGCTAGCACAGGTAGCGCCGCTGCTGGCCCGCCTCAAAGAGCTACACGCCTCTGGCATCCCGTTAAAGGAACGCCTGGACATTCTCTGGCAGCGCCTGGAAACCGGGAATCGCGTGCTCGATGAGATCGGAGCGCGCCAGCAAGACCTGGATGCCCAGGCGCAGGAAGTGGCGGAGATCCTGCGGCGCCTCGACGAGATCGGCTGCGTGGTGCGGGACCCGCAGACGGGGCTCGTGGACTTCCCGGCGCAATTCCGTGGGACAGGATACTTCCTGTGCTGGCGACTGGGGGAAGATGCCGTGCACTACTGGCACGGCGCGCAGGAGGGGTTTGCCGGGCGGAAACCGCTCAGCACGATGCCCGGGCATCTGATTCACTAGACGCACGGAGGACATCCCAGCGATGCCTGATGCGTACGACCTCATCGTCATCGGAAGTGGCCCGGGCGGGTATGTCGGCGCGATCCGGGCCGCACAGCTCGGGCTGAGGGTCGCGCTGTTAGAGCGGGAGAAGGTCGGCGGCACCTGCCTGCACATCGGGTGCATCCCTACAAAGGCCATGCTGCACACCGCCGAGCTCCTCGAACACCTGAAAGACCCCCGGGAACTGGGGCTGACCGTCGACAGCGTCGCCGTCGATCTGCTCGCCGTGCAGCGTCGTAAGGCCCGCGTCGTCGATCAACTCCACAAGGGCGTCCAGTCGCTGATGCGCAAGAACAAAATCGACGTCTTCATCGGCGAAGGACGCTTTCTCAGCGCCGCCAAGATAGGGGTCGCGCTGGCCGATGGGTCAGAGACCGAGCTTGCCGCCAGGCACGTCCTCATCGCGACCGGCTCAGCGCCGCGCTCCCTGCCGGGCATCGTGTTCGATCACACCCGCATCATCGACAGCACCGACGCACTGAATTTAGAAGCGGTGCCGCGCTCCATCGCCATTCTCGGCGCCGGCCCCGTGGGGGTGGAGTTTGCCAGCCTGTTCCGCGCCTTCGGCAGCGAGGTCACCGTCATCGAGCTGCTGCCGACGCTTGTGCCGCTGGAGGACGAGGAGATCGGTCAGGCGCTGGAGCGGGCGTTCTCGAGGCGGGGCATCAAGGTGCTCACCCAGGCCACGGCCAAGGCGGCTGAAATCGGGAACAACAGGGTGAAAATCACCGTGGGGCGCGGTGATCAGACCTCGCCCCTGGAGGCCGACTACCTGCTGGTTGCGGTGGGCCGCGCGCCTGTGACCGAGGGACTGGCGGTGGCGGAGGCGGGTATCGTGCTCGACAAGGGTGCGGTCAAAGTGGACGGACAGTTCCGTACCACGGCGGCCCACGTCTATGCCATCGGAGATGTCCTCACAGGACAGGCGCCGTTCCGCCTGGCCCATGTCGCCAGCGATGAGGCGATCGCAGCCGTCGAGACCATCGCCGGCCAGCGAACGCATGCGCTCAACTACGATGCGGTGCCGCGGCCCACGTTCTCTATTCCGCAGGTGGCCACAGTGGGGCTCACCGAGCGGCAGGCCAAAGAACGCGGGCATGACGTGAAGGTGGGGCGGTTCAGTTTCCAGGCGAACAGCAAGGCGACCATCGAAGGGACGCGTGAAGGTTTTGTCAAGGTTGTGACCGATACGAAGATCGGCGAACTCCTGGGCATCCATATGATCGGGCCCGGCGTGACCGAGCTGCTGGCCGAAGGTGTTGCGGCCAAGTACCTGGAGGCGACGGTGACAGAACTCGGCGCGGCGGTTCACTCGCACCCCACGCTGTCGGAGGCCCTGAAAGAAGCAGCTCTCGATGCGATGGGACGCGTGATTCATATGTGAGACGCAAGGTCCGACGTCTATCGCGTCCGTCGGGTCTATCGCGTCAAAGAGCAGGGTGCATGTGACGCAATGGACGCGGCAGACGCAATCGACGCGAGAGACGCCTAGACGCAAGGGGGGCGGCGTGGTGAGCGCTGAGGCTCAGGCAGTTCCCGGCGGGAAAACCACAGTGGAAGCCCGGCACCGGGCGCTGGGACTGTCCGACCAGGACGTCCTGGAGATGTACTACTACATCGCCCTGGCCCGCGCGCTGGACGACCGGATGTGGGTCCTGCAGCGCGCCGGCAAGGCGATGTTCGTGATCTCCGGCCCGGGGCACGAAGGCTGTCAGGTCGCCGCGATGTGGCCGATGGACAAGAAGCAGGACTGGTTCGTCCCCTTCTACCGCTCGGTGGCCGCCTGTCTGGTCAAGGGTATGACGGTGACGGACATGCTGCTGGGGCTGTTTGCCCGCGCGACCGATCCCAGCAGCGGCGGCCGGCAGATGCCCGGGCACTACGGCCACCCGAGGTTTAAGATCCTTTCCACGAGCAGCCCCGTTGGAACGCAATACCCGCATGCGGTGGGGATTGCCTACGCGAGCAAGCTCCGCCGGACCGGTGAGGTCACCATGGTCAGCATCGGCGAGGGCGGCACCAGCCAGGGGGACTGGCACGAGGCGCTGAACTTTGCCGCCATTCACAAATGCCCTGTGCTTCTCATCGTCGAGAACAACGAACTGGCGATCTCGGTTCCTCTGCGCAAACAGATGGCGGTCCCCAGCGTGGCCGTCCGGGCCGCCGGGTACGGCATGCCGGGCGTGACCGCGGACGGGAGTGATGTGTTGGAGTGTTACCGCGTGGCCAAGGAGGCCTACGATCGCGCGAAGCGCGGCGAGGGTCCGACGTTGATCGAATATCGCGTTCCCCGCCTTGGATCGCACAGCAGTGACGACCAGCAGGAACGGTACCGTTCTCGCGAGGAGCTGGAACAGGTCCGCAAGCGTGATCCCCTCCTGACGTTCCGCGCCTACCTGGAGCGCGTCGGCCTGCTGAACGAGAGCACGCTCAAAGACATTGCGGAGCGTATCCGGCGGGATATTGACACGGCCACCGACGAAGCCGACCGCGCGCCTCTTCCACAACCGGACACCGCGACGCGGCACCTGTTCTTCGAGGGGGAGTAAAGCCCCATGGCCGAGATCCGGTACATCGACGCGATCAATCAAGCCCACCACGAGGAGATGGCGCAGGATGCGCGCGTGCTCGTCCTCGGAGAAGACGTCGGCCGCAAGGGCGGCGTGTTTGGCGCGACGATGGGGCTGGTCGAAAAGTTCGGGGAGGATCGGGTCATCGACACGCCCCTGGCCGAGTCGTCGATCGCCGGCGTGGCGATTGGGATGGCGTGCAACGGGTTACTGCCGATTGCCGAGTTTCAGTTTGCCGATTTCATCCACCCCGCGTTCAACCAGATCGTGAGCGAGGCCGCGCGGATGCGGTACCGTTCCAATGGAGTGTATGGCTGCCCGGTGGTGTTCCGGGCGCCGTACGGCGGGTCGCACGGCACCGCGTTGTACCACTCTCAATCGATCGAAGCCTTTTACGCGCATGTCCCGGGTCTCAAGGTCGTGGCGCCCTCCACCCCGTACGATGCCAAGGGGATGCTTAAGGCGGCCATCCGCGATCCCGACCCCGTGCTGTTCCTGGAGCATAAGCGGATGTACCGGATCGTGCGCGGCGAAGTACCCGACGGGGACTACACGGTGCCGATCGGCCCTGCGGCGGTCCGCCGGCCGGGCAGGGACCTGTCACTCTTCGCGTATGGCTGGATGCTGAGCGAGTCGTTGGCGGCGGCCGAGGAGATGGCCAGGGAGGGCATCGAGGTGGAGGTCGTGGATATCCGCACCCTGGCACCGCTGGACACTGCCACCATCTTGAAATCCGTCGCCAAGACCAACCGCGCCCTGATTGTGTACGAGGATAACCAGTTCCTGGGCTATGGCGCGGAGATCGCCGCGCGGATCGCCGAAGAGGCGTTCTTCGATCTGGATGCCCCGGTGATGCGGCTGGCCGGACCGGATGTCCCCGGCATCCCGTTTGCGAAGCCTCTCGAAGAATGGTTTTCCATCAGCCGGGGCAAGATCGCCGCGTCGATCCGGACGCTTGCGGCCTATTAAGAAAGTCCACCCGGTCTCCCCTGTCTACCCAGTCTCCCCAGTCTGCGTGATCTGTTGAGCCGGACGGTGGGAGGGCAGAGTAGACTGTGTAGACTGGGAAGACTGGAGAAGTGCAATGCCCGTTGAAGTGAAACTCCCCCAGTTGGGCGAGAGTACCTTCGAGGGCACGATTGGAAAGTGGCTCAAGCGTCCGGGGGATCGAGTCGAGCGATTCGAGCCGCTGGTTGAGATCATCACCGACAAAGTGAACGTGGAGATGCCTGCCCCCTACGGGGGTGTGCTGGCCAAGATTCTGATTCCCGAGGGACAAACGGTACCTGTCGGCACGCCCATCGCGGTCATGGAGACGCCGGACGCCGCCATCCAGAGCCCTGCGGCGGCTCAGCCCACGCCGACCGCGACGGGCGTGGGCACGCGCGAGGACCGGACTCAACTCGCCGACACGGAGCGGGTGCGGCTCTCGCCTGTGGTCCGCAAGCTGGCGGAGGAGCACGGCCTGCCGCTGGAGGAGGTGGCTCGCCTGCGGGGCAGCGGCGCCGGCGGCCGGGTGACAAAGGAGGACGTCCTGAAGTACGTGGAGACCCGGCACGGGGCGCCACCGGTGGCACCAGCCGCGACCGTGCCCCGCACCACGCCGGTCGCTCCGAGCCAGCATCCCGGTGACCAGCTGGTCAAGCTGACGCCGTTGCGGCGTTCGATCGCCCAGCGCATGGCGCAGTCCAAGCGAGAGATCCCGCATGCGTATGGCGTCATTGAAGTCGACATGACGGCATTGGTGCGCTGGCGCGAGGCGCATAAGGACGCATGGCGCAGCCGGGAAGGGGTGAACATCACCTATACGGCATTCTTCGTGCGGGCCGCCGCCGACGCGCTCCGGGCGTTCCCGCTGGTCAACTCCAGCTGGAGCGAAGACGGGATCATTCTGCGCAGCGCCATTGCCATCGGCATCGGCATCGCGTTGGACGACGGGCTCATCGTCGCCGTCATCAAACAGGCTGACCAGAAGCCGCTGGTCGGGATTGCAAAGGAGCTCGAGACGCTGGGCCGCAAGGCCCGCGAGGGATCCCTCGCCCTCGACGACGTCTCCGGGGGCACGTTTACCATCACCAACCCCGGTGTGTTCGGCTCCATCTGGTCGATGCCGATCATCATCCCGGGCCAGGCGGCGATCCTGGCCACCGACGCGATTGTGAAGCGGCCGGTGGCACGCGATGACGCCATCGCCCTCCGTGATATCATGCATCTGGGTCTGTCGTTCGATCACCGCATCTTCGATGGCGCGGTGGCGGACGGATTCCTGACCCGGATCAGGCAGAAACTGGAGAGCGCCCCAGGCGGAGACGCGGTGCCGAATGACTTCTAACCTCGGGGATCACCAGCTCAAGCGCCCGGAGTGGCTGAAAGCAAAGCTGCCGGCCGGGCCCAATTATGCCGATCTCGTGCAGATCATGCGCGCGCAGGGCCTCCATACGGTGTGCGAGGAGGCGCGCTGTCCGAATATCGGGGATTGCTGGGAACGCCGCACGGCGACGTTCCTGGCACTGGGGAACCTGTGCACCCGCAACTGCGCGTACTGCGCGATCGCGCACGGGCTGCCGACGGAACTGGATCTGGCGGAACCCGAACGCGTGGCGCGGGCGGTGCAGGCCATGGGGCTCCGGCACGCGGTGATCACGTCGGTCAACCGCGACGACCTCGCCGACGGCGGCGCCGGGATCTTCGCCGCGATCATCGCAAAAATTCATCAGTACCTCCCGGAGTGTACGGTGGAAGTGCTCATCCCCGATTTCAAGGGGGACGCCGCGGCGCTGCAGATGGTGCTGGACGCCGGTCCCGAAATCCTCGGGCACAACATCGAGAGCGTCCCCCGGGTGTTCAAGATCGTCCGCCACGGTGGTGGCTATGAACGGTCCCTGGAACTGCTGCGGCGCGCGAAGGAGTGGGGGTACACCGCGTTCACCAAGAGCGGCATCATTGCCGGTATGGGCGAGACCTGGGGCGAGTTGCTGCACACCATGGCGGACCTGCGGGCAGTGGATTGCGACGTCCTGACCGTGGGCCAGTACCTGCGCCCCGGCCCCGACTATCATCCCATCGACCGCTACTATACCCCCCAGGAGTTTGCTGAGTTGAAGCGGATCGGCCTGGAGATGGGTTTCAAATACGTCGAGTCCGGTCCGCTGGTACGATCCTCGTACCACGCCGATGAGCAAGCCAGGGCCGTCCGCGCGATTCACGCTCGGATTCAGCCCGCCCCGTCACCCGCCTATTGTTTGTTCCTCTGAATCACGGGCGGGCGCCGGTTGGCGTCCGGCGGCAGACAAATCCCAACTGAGACGAGATACTCAGGCGCGGGGGTTGCCCCGCGCCCCAGGCTCGCGCGAAGGTCTGCGCTTCGGAGGTAAGGGTGTGCCTGTCGCCGCTCGGTCCCATCGTGACCTGCACGTCTGGCAGCGGGCTGACGACCTGGCTCAGCTGGTCTACCGGCTGACGTGGAAGTTCATGCAGGCCGACCCTGGATTGGTGCAACGCATGCGCGCGGCGGCAATTAGTGTCGCGGCCGGCATCGCCGCCTCGCAGCGTGGGGGACGGGCGCAGGCCCGCCGGACGCTACAGGCGGTGTCCATCGCGCTGGCCGAACTTGGATACTGCATGCACTTCGCGCGCCGGTCCGGGTTCATCGGAGATCTGGACCTCCGCAAGATGACCTCACTGGAAGAGGACGTGAGTCATCACCTAGAGCCGTTGCTGAACGCGGATTCCGGTCAGCGCAGACCGGGGCTGACCTGATGGACCGCAGGATTCCGGCTGCGCATCCGCCGAAGTCCATCCGGCGTCATGTCAATAGACGCCGCGCATCTCCAAAGATGCCGGCGGCGCCAGCTTAACGTGGGGAGGGATACCCGTGGCTCGAGAAACCATCAAGTCGGATGAGGCACCTGCGGCGATCGGCCCGTACTCACAGGCGGTCAAGGCCAACGGGTTTGTGTTTCTGTCCGGCCAGCTCGCTCTGGATCCGCGCACGGGGCAGATGGTCGGTCAGGACATCAAGACCCAGACCCGCCGGGTCCTGGACAACATCAAGGTTGTGCTTCAGGCGGCGGGGTCGTCGCTGGACAAGGTGGTGAGGTGCGGCGTCTTTCTGAAGGACATGAACGATTTCGGCCCAATGAACGAGGAGTACGGCAGCTATTTCCGTGAACTGCCGCCGGCCCGCACGACCGTGCAGGTGGCCAAGCTGCCTCGGGATGGGCTGATTGAGATCGATGTGATTGCGATGCTCTGAGGAGTCGCGGGACAGACCCGCCGCCGCGCCTATCGGCCGCGTACAAACTCCTCTTTCCGGAATACTGAACCTCGATGGATTGCTTTGATAAGGAACACCTGCTCTAGGGCTAAGGATCAGCGGACATGCATCGACTACGAGACGGCCGACCACCCGGATGCAATCATCTGCCCAAAGACATCTTCGCGGGTTCCTTTTTCGCCAATATTGCATCCGTGGTCGAGTGCATTCACTGCGGCAGCGTGTTCGAGTTGGGCGACGCCGTTTGGGTCGACGGGCTTTGGAGTTGCCCACATCACCTGGAGTGCGGCGGCTCGCTGATCGACTTCGTCCCGGCCCGCGGACGAAAGGCTCTCCGCCGCGTTGCCTTGTCGCGCAAACATTGAGGCAACATCGGACCAATTGCGTGCTCGCGCCATGGCCAAACGACTTGAACGGGAACAGG
>VBAL01000264.1 GCA_005888595.1 Candidatus Segetimicrobium genomatis | reverse complement strand
GTACCTGCCGTTTGTAGACTTCACGCCGTCCCTGCACGCCTGGCGGTATATCTTTGTCGACCTCCGGAACGACACCCTCCGGCCGTTCGAGAACACTGTGGTCGTAGCCCTGGCGAGTTCCGCGCTGGCCATCGTCCTCGGCACCGGCGCCGGGTACGGCCTGCTGCGATTTCACTACCGGCCGCGCCTCAGCGCCATCCTGCTGTTTGCCGCGACTGCCGTGCTGGTGATCGCGGCGATGGCCGAACGAGTCAACGGATTGGCGGCGATCGGCGGCGGAGTGCTGCTGTTTCTCCTGGCGCGGGCCGTGCTGGGGCGCAGAGGGCGCACCGTGGGCAACGACGATATCGCGTTCTGGATGATCTCCCAGCGGATGCTGCCGCCGGTGGCGGTGGTGATTCCCATCTACGTGATGTTTCAACGGTGGTGTGGTTGATGCGCGACTACTTCCGCAACATCTCGCTGGAGCTGGAAGAGAGCGCCGCCATCGACGGCGCGTCACCTTATCGCATCTTCTGGTCGATCGTACTGCCGCTGGCCACGCCCGGCCTCGCCGCAACATTCTTGCTCGTGCTCGTCTTCTCGTGGAACGAGTATCTGTTCGCGTTGTTTCTCACCAGCGCGAACGCCCAGACCCTGCCGCTCAGCATCGCGGCACAAAACGCCACGCGCGGTCCGATGTGGTGGTACATGTCGGTGCTGATCCTGATCATGATCACCCCCGTCATCGCCATGGCCATCGCCCTGGAACGCTATATTGCCAAGGGGCTCCTGGTGGGCGCGCTCAAAGGATGATCCGGAAGGCGCTGGGTTCCACGGGTCTACAGGTCACCCCCCTGTGCATCGGGTGCGGCGCGCTTGCCAGCATGCCGGAGGATTTCGGCTATGCGGTTCCCGAGGCGCAGGCGCTGGCCACGCTGAGGCTGGCCTTTCGTAGCCCGATCAATTTTCTCGATACCGCCGCGGCCTACGGCGACGGGGAAAGCGAGCGCCGGATCGGCCTGGTGCTGCGGGAACTCGGCGGCCTGCCACCAGGCTACGTCCTGTCCACCAAGGCTGACCGCAATCTGCAGACGGGTGAGTTCAGCGGCGAGCAGTTCCGGCGGTCGCTCGACCGCAGCCTGAGGCTGCTGGGGCTGGACCGGCTGCCGCTGGTGTTTTTGCACGATCCCGAACACACCACATTTGAGCAGGTGATGACCCGCGGCGGGCCCCTCGATGTCATGCAGCAGTTCAAAGCTCAGGGCGTGATCGAGCATCTGGGCATTGCCGGAGGCCCCATCGATCTGCTGATTCGCTACGTGGAGACGAGGGCGTTCGAGGTCGTCATCACCCACAACCGCTACACGCTGCTGCATCGCGGCGCCGAACCGCTGATCGACCACGCCACCCGGCTGGGCGTGGCTGTGTTGAATGCGGCGCCCTACGGCAGCGGGATTCTGGCGAAGGGGCCTGAGGCCTACCCGCGGTACGCGTACCGGGACGCGGCAACCTCCGTCGTAGAGCGTGCCCGGCGCATGGCAGATCTCTGCCGTGAGAACGGCGTCCCGCTCGCGGCGGCCGCGCTGCAATTTTCGCTGCGCGATCCGCGGATCGTCTCCACCATCGTAGGCTTGAGTCGTCCTGAGCGCATCACGGAAACACTGGGCCTCCTTACCCGTCCGATCCCCGATGACCTCTGGCCGCGGCTGGATGCATTTGCCGAATGGGAAGGTGATCCGCAGGCCCCCGGGTCACAGGTGCGGGGATGACCGCCGTCGCCGTCGTGACCGGGGCGGGTCAGGGGATTGGTCGCGCCATCGCCTACCGGCTCTCCGGCGAGGGGTTCGCGGTGGCCCTGGTGGATCTCGATGCGGCCGGGCTACTAGAGACGGCAAAAGAAATCGGAGATGACGGCGCGCGGACGTTGCCGGTTCAGGCAGATCTGACGGAGGTCCGGAACATTGAGCGCGCGATGGGTCAGGTAGTCAAGGCGTGGGGCCGCATCGATGCGCTGGTCAACAACGCGGGGCGGGAGGTCACCAAGCCGTTCCTCGAGACCACAGAAGCGGACTGGGATGCGATGCTCACCATCAACCTGCGGACCGTGTTCTTTGCGACCCAGCACGCGGCCAGTGCCATGATCGCCGGCGGAGCGGGCGGCCGGATCGTGAACATTGCTTCGATCGCGGGCCGCTCCGGACGGGCCGACCAGGCCGCCTACGGGGCGGCGAAGGCCGGCGTCATCAGCGTCACGCGCTCGGCGGCCCTGGCCCTGGCCTCTTACAGAATTACGGTGAACGCCGTCTGCCCTGGAGTCGTGGACACAG